>PLSW01000286.1:234-4993 GCA_003165275.1 Caulobacteraceae bacterium | reverse complement strand
GCCGGGATGACGAGCAGTGGGGCGGCGAGCCCTGCTGACCCTAAGCTAGCGCCTATGGGCCTTCGCCGGGGTGAGCGGTGTTTATCGCTGGTTCGCGGGGCGGGGCGGCGTGCATGTTTGAGGTGTCATGTTTGCGGTGGTTCCGATTCAACCCAACGCGCTCAAGCCCCCCCTCCCCCGCCCACCGCCCCGGCGCGCACCCCACCTCCCGGGTGAAGGCCGTGGAGAAGGCGCTCGCCGAGCCGTAGCCCACGGCGAAGGCCACCGCCTCCACCCGGGCGCCGGCCTCGCGCAAGGCGTCCTTGGCCAGGGCCATGCGCCATTGCAGAAGGTAGCGGGCGGGGGCGAGGCCCAGGCGGCGGGTGAAGCGCTCGGCGAAGGCGGAGCGGGAGGCGCCGGCGACGGCGGCGAGGTCCGCCACGGTCCAGGGGCGGCGGATGTCGGCGTGGAAGGCGGCGAGGGCCGCGGCCACCCTGGGGTCGGCAAGGCCGGCGAGGAGGCCCGGTCCTTCCGGGGCGGTCAGGGCGGGGTCGGCCTCTGGGCCCGCCGCCACGCCGCAGCGCAGGGCCTCGGCCAGCATCACCTCCAGCAGCCGGTCGAGGACCAGGGCGCGGCCGGGGCGAGCGGCGGCGGACTCGTCGTCGATCAGGGCCAGCAGGCCGCGCAGGCGTTCGGCGCCGGGCTGGCCGGCGCGGATATGGATCACCGGCGGGGCGAGGCCAGCCAGGAGGCGTGCATCGGCGGCGGCGAAGCCGATGTGGCCGCCGATCAGCCGGGCGCTCGCGCCGGTGGGGCTTGCGCCGGTGGCGCCCGCGCCTGTGGCGCTTGCCCCCGTGGGGTCGATCACCGCGTCGAGCCGATCCTCCGCCCCCGGCGGGCGCTGGAAGTCCAGGGTCCGCGTCGGGGCGCCGTGGGCCAGGGTCCAGGGGGGCGGGGCGGCGAGGAGGACGAAGTCGCCGGCGGCGAGGTCGAGGCGGAGTGGGGTTTGAACGCCCATTTTGGCCGTCACCCCCGGGCTTGTCCCGGGGGCGGGGGACCTCGGACGGCGCCATCGTTCCACGGAGGAACTACCGGCCGCGTTCGTGTTCCCTTGCCCCCGGGACAAGCCCGGGGGTGACGGAGTTTGGGAGCCCGCTGAATGTCGATCCGGTCCTGCCATCTCCAGCCGGCACGCGCCCTCGGCGATGTGGGCGAAGGCGACGCCGCCGGGGCTGGCGGGAAACCGCACCGCCCAGTCCCCGTGGGCCCGGGCCGCCTTCCAGGTGAAGGTGCGGGGGCGCAGGAGGGTGAGGACCTGGGTGAGGGGATCCATGGCGGACGATCTGTAATGAGAAGTGGCGGATGGATTATAGATCGGCCGGGTCGGTGAGGCTAGGATTGGTTGGTGACGCCGCTTGTGCGGCGGACCGACGCCCCCTCCGTCGGCGCTTCGCGCCGCCACCTCCCCCGCTACGCGGTGGAGGACAGCGTTCGTTTGACCTCCTCCACCGCGTAGCGGGGGAGGTGGCGCTGAGCGCAGCGAAGCGACGGGGCGTCGGGCCGTCGCACGGACTACGGCGCCGTTCGCGCCTCACGCCCCCCCGGATCCCCGCCCCATGATCGCCGCACCCGCCCTCCCCCACGCCGACCTCTCCAACTGGCGCACGCCCCCGCACAGCCGCTGGGGGTTCCAGCATGTGGCGCAGTTCATCCCCTGCGCGACCATTCCCCACGGCCCGGGCGCGCCCTGGGCCCTGCCGCCCGCGCCCCGGTCCCTGGAGGCCTTCAAGGTCGAGGCCTGGGGGCGGAGCTACGACCTGCCGGCCTTCATGGACGCCACGGCGACGGACGCCCTGGTGGTGCTGCTGGACGGCGAGATCGTCCATGAAAGCTACGCCCCCCGGGTGGACCCGGCGGCGCCGCACATATTGATGTCGATGAGCAAGGCGGTGCTGGGCCTGGTCATCGGCGCCCTGGCGCGGGACGGGGCGATCGACCTGGCGGCGCCGATCGAACGCCTGGTCCCGGAGGTCGCCGGCTCCGCCTTCGCCGGGGCCAGCCTGCGCCAGCTGATGGACATGCGCACGGGGGTGGCGCTCGACGCGGCCGCCCAGGGCGCCTACGCCGCCGCCAGCGGCTGGGACGCAGCGGCGCCCGGCGAGGCGCCCGCGAACCTGCACGGCTTCTTCCCCACCGTCACCGGCGGCAAGGCGCACGGCGGGGCCTTCGCCTATGTCTCCGCCAACACCGACCTGCTGGGCTGGGCGATCGAGCGGGCAACGGGGCGGCCGGTGGCCGAGCTCTACAGCGACCTGCTCTGGCGGCCCCTGGGGGCGGAGGCGGACGCCCTGATCACCACCGACGCCCTGGGCGCGGCCCGCTGCACGGGCGGGGTGTGCGCCGCGGCGCGGGACGTGGCCCGGATGGGCCGGCTGGTGGCGGACGGCGGCCGGCGTGACGGGCGCCAGGTGATCCCCGAGGCCTGGATAGAGGACTTGTGGGCGGCGGGGGACCGCCAGGCCTGGGCGGACGGCGAGTTCGCCCCGGCCTTTCCGGGCCGCGCCATGCGCTATCGCAGCGGCTGGTACGTCATCGACGACGCCCCCCGCACGCTCTTCGCCATGGGGGTGCACGGGGAGAACCTGTTCGTCGACCGGGAGCGGCGGCTGGTCATCGCCAAGCTGGCCTCCCACGGGCCAGCGCCGTTCGACTTCCAGACGGTGAGCCTGACGCATCTGGCGGCGGCGGAGATCAGGCGGGTGCTGGTGGGATGAGGGGCGCCGTGCAGCGGACCGACGCCCCCTCAGTCAGCTTCGCTGACAGCTCCCCCGTTTCACGGTGGAGCAAAACGATCGTCGTCCTCCACCGCGTAGCGGGGGAGGTGGCGCGCGGCGATAGCCGCGTGACGGTGGGGGCGTCGGCCCGCCGCACGGCTGGTGGCCGATCCAGGCCGACCCAATCCTCCCTACCGGAACGTCTCCCCCACCATCGCCTCGCTCTTGGCCCACAGGGCCTCGGCGCGGGCGGGGTCGAGGGCGTAGCTGCGCACGCCGCCGCGGACGGCCGGATCGTTCTCGACCTCGGCCACGTGGCAGTCCTCGCAATAATGGCCGCCGACCGCTTCAGCGGGGGCGACGATCGCCGCCCAGCAGGAGGTCGCCGCCCCCTGCGGGATGGTCTTCCAGGCGAAGGGCTTGGCGCCCGCCGGGGTGCTGGCGTTGATGTTGGCGATCATGCCCGCCGTCAGTTCGGGGGTCATGTGCCGGCCGAGCTCGGTCTGGATGCCGCCGGGGTGGACGGCGGTCGCGCGCACGCCGCGGGCCTTGTGGCGGCGGTCGAATTCGACGGCGAACAGGATGTTGGCGGTCTTGGAGCGGCCGTAGGCGACGAACTCGGCGTAGGGGGTGTGTTCGAAGTTGGGATCCTCCAGATCGACATCGGCGAACCGGTGGCCGGCGGAGGACAGCATCACCACCCGCGATGCTGGCTTCAGCAGGCTGGCCAGGCGATTGACCAGCACGAAATGGCCCAGGTGGTTGGTCCCGAACTGGGTCTCGAAGCCGTCGGCGGTGGTTCCCTGCGGGCAGGCCATCACCCCGGCGTTGCCGATGATCCGGTCGAAGGGCTTGCCGGCCGCGACCAGGGCGTCCGCGCAGGCGCGCACGCTGGCCAGGGACGCCAGGTCCAGCGCCACCAGCTCCAGGCTCCCGCCGTTCGCCGCCTGGTCGCGGACGACCTCGGTGGCCCGGTGGCCCTTCTCCAGGTCCCGCACCGCGCCGATCACCTGGGCCCCATGCGCCGCCAGCGCCCGGGCGGTCTCCACCCCCAGGCCCGCGGAGGCGCCGGTGACCAAGATGCGCTTGCCGCCGAGGTCGACGCCGGCGAGGACGTCGTCGGTGGTGGAGGTGGCGCCGAAGGGGTGGGTCATGGGGGTGGGCCTTGTCGTGCTAGGAGGAAAAAACGTAGGCCTTCTCCCCTTGCGGGAGAAGGTGGCCCGAAGGGCCGGATGAGGGGTCGCACCGGCCGCGCCGCTGCGTGTTTCAACAGCCTAGGCGGATGGGCCGGCGCGACCCCGTCCGCCTACGGCGGCCACCTTCTCCCGCAAGGGGAGAAGGCCTATTGCCCCCCAAAACGCAAAAGGGCGGCGGCCCCTTCGGACCGCCGCCCCAGCGAAATCAAACCTCGGCCTGACTTAGCCGCGGGCGCCCGTGAACGGGAAGGTGCCGAAGGAGCCGGCCTTCACATTGCCGTTCAGGGTGTCGCCAGCGACGGTGCCGGTGAACTCCAGGGTCATGGGGAAGGGGGTGGTGATCGAGTTCGACCAGGTGACGGTGTCGCCGTCGACCTTGCCGCCCGTGATCGGTTGGGACGTGCCCTGGGCGCCCTGCACGCCGGTGAGGGCGCCGCCCTCGACCTTCAGGGACAGGGTGCTCGGCTGGTCGCCCATGGGCGATTTGACGACGATATTCCAGTTGCCTTCTGCGGACATGGGGTCCTCCGTTTATTGATGGGCGATACCTAAACAGTGCTGTCGAACGCTACGCAAGGGCGCCGCGAGGGAAGGCCGCGAAAGCCGCTATTCGGCGGCCTGGACCGGGGTGATTTGCGCCGCCTCGATCTCGGCGGCGCGGGCCTCGACCAGTTCGACGATGTGCTCCACCATCCGCTCGTTGTCCATTTTGTGATCGGCCTTGCCGGCCCGGTAGACCATGCCCGCCCCCTTGCCGCCGCCGGTGAAGCCGATGTCGGTGAACAGGGCCTCGCCGGGGCCGTTGACCAC
>PLSW01000286.1:0-182 GCA_003165275.1 Caulobacteraceae bacterium | reverse complement strand
ACACCCGGATGGTGTCGCCGATCCCGCCCCAGAGCAGATTGCCCATGCCGATCGCCGACTTGATGGCGCCGGTGCGCAAGGATCCCGCCTCGGTGACGCCCACATGCAGGGGGCAGTCGATGGACTCGGCCAGCAGCTGATAGGCGGCGACGGTCAGGAAGACGTCGGAGGCCTTCACGCTG
>PLSW01000291.1 GCA_003165275.1 Caulobacteraceae bacterium | reverse complement strand
TCCCCCGCTACGCGGTGGAGGACAAAGGTCTATTTGCTCCACCGTGAAACGGGGGAGCTGTCGGCGAAGCCGACTGAGGGGGCGTCGGGCCGTCGCACCACGCGGCGGCGACTATGGCCAATCCCAGTCGTTCGACGACCCTCGTCGCGGCAACCGGGTGTTCGAGGCAAGCGCCGCTTGGATGCGGTCGAATACCTCATCGAGCGGCTCGATGCGTCCGGCGTCCGCATCGGCGAGACCTCGGTCGATGGCGCCGTGGAGCGCGGTTAGCCGGCCTTCGTCGTCTGACCCTGGTTGCTTGCTAGCCAAAGAATTGCCTCACGTCGTAGTTCGCGATCGTGTTCGCCAAATCCTCCGGCGATACGCCGGATTTGTTTTTCAGGCTTCTATCGGCCCCGGCCGACAACAGGAGCTTGATCATGTCCCCTCGGCCTCGCGACTCGAAAGCTGCGCGCCCAAGGCTGGTGTTGCCGTATGAATCCCGCCAGTCGACCTCCGCACCGCCAGCGATCAGGCGACTTGCGGCGTCGACCTCGTAGGATTGGGCGGCCGCGAACAGCGGCGTGCGGAGCATCTGGTCCTTTGCGTTGACGTCCGCATGATGGCTGATCAGCAAATCGATAATCGCTACATCACCGTTCAGCGCGGCGTAGAACAATGGCGTGCGGCCAGCGCGGTCGACAGGATCGACCGCCGCGCCGCCAATGAGCGCCTGAGTCACTTCCGGCGCGTTTCGGCGCATCACCGCCCTATGGACCGGGGTGGGTTCAGGGGGGCGTTTCATCGTCCGCGACTCCAATCGAGTTCAGCTCAACGCTAACACGTCATCTAGCTTGCCCGCCGCCCCTGTCTCAGGCAATCCCACCCCATGACCGGCCGCATCCAGTCCCTCTGGCGCCATCCCGTGAAGGGCTTCACCCCGGAGCGGCTGGCGTCGGCCGCGCTGACCGCCGGGGGGTATTTTCCCTGTGACCGGATCTATGCGGTGGAGAACGGGCCCTCGGGGTTCGATCCCCTCGCGCCGGCGTTCGTGTCCAAGGGCCATTTCGCCGTCTTGGCGCGGATCGCCGAGGTAGCCAGGGCGCGCACGGCCTATGACGAGGCCAGCGGCGTGTTGCGGGTCTCGGCGCAGGGCCGGCCGGGCCTCGCCGCCGACCTGACCACGGCCGAGGGCCGCGCCGCCTTCGAGGCCTGGCTGGCGGACTTCCTGGGCGAGGAGGCGACGGGGCCGCTGAAGGTGGTGCAGGCGCCGGGGCACCGGTTCACCGACCATCCCCTGGGCCACGTCTCCATCGTCAACCTGGCCAGCGTGCGGGACCTGTCTGACAAGATTGGCCGCACGGTGGATCCCCTGCGGTTTCGGGCCAACCTCTATGTGGACGGCTGGCCGGCCTGGTCGGAGCTGGAGATGGAGCCCGGCCGGGGCCTCGCCCTGGGGACGGCGCGGGCGACGCTGTTCAAGCCCATCGTCCGCTGCGTCGCCACCCATGTGGACCCGGCCACCGGCGAGCGGGACATCGACGTGGTCGCGGCCCTGTTCGACCACTACGGCCATCTGCACTGCGGGGTCTATGTGCAGCTGGACGAGAGCGGCGCGGTCGCCGAGGGCGACGCCGCCCGGTGGCTGGCGTGACGCTCACCCCCCCGCTCACCCTCGTCAGCGCCTGGACCCGGGCCAAGGATCAGCTGAAGGCCGCGGGCATCGAGGGGCCGGTGATCGACGCGCGGCTGCTGGTGGAGGCCGCCGCAGAGGCCACCCGCACCGACATCGTCGCCGAACCGAAGCGGCCGCTGACCGAGGCGCAGGTCGCGGTCCTGGACGCCTATGTCGCCCGCCGCATCGCCCGCGAGCCGATCAGCCACATCCTCGGCCGCAAGGGCTTCTGGAAGATCATGCTGCAGGTCACGCCCCACGTGCTGACCCCCCGGCCCGACACCGAGACGGTGGTGGAGCTGGTGCTGCGGGACATTCCCGAGACCGCGCCGATCAGCATCCTCGACCTGGGGGTGGGGTCGGGCGCCATCCTTTTGGCCATCCTCGCCGACCGGCCCGCGGCCAGGGGGCTGGGGGTGGATGTCTCGGAAGAGGCCCTGGCGGTGGCGCGGGACAACGCCGCCCAGCTGGGCCTGGCCTCCCGCACCGCCCTGCTGCGCGGGGACTGGACGGCGGGGCTGGCCGAGGCGAGCTTCGACCTGGTGGTCTCCAACCCCCCCTATATCCGTTCCGCCGAGATCGACACCCTGGAGCCGGAGGTGCGCGACCACGAGCCGCGCCTGGCCCTGGACGGGGGGGCGGACGGGCTGGACGCCTACCGGCTGCTGGCGCCGCAGATCCTGCGGGTGCTGAAGCCCAACGGCCGCTTCGCCGTGGAGATCGGCCACGATCAGTCGGCGGCGGTGCAGGCCCTGTTCCGCGCCGCCGGCGCCATCGAGGTCGCCACCGCCAAGGATCTCGCCAACCGCGACCGGGTGGTGTCGGGGCGGCGGGCGGGGTGAAAGCCACGCTAGGTGCGGCGGCCCGACGCCCCCTCNNCGGAGGGGGCGTCGGGCCGCCGCACTCTGCGGAGCGGTCAAGTCCCAACCCCACCCGGCGTTAACGAAATATCCCTTGGAAAATCGTGGGCGAAACGGTAGATCAGTTGCGTCTACTCCCAAATCGCCGGAGCGTAGAGGTCAAGCGGTCGCCATACGGGCGCCGAATCCTCGACCGGCGTACGCGGCGAACGCCGCAGGCGCGGATGCGCCGGGGCGGAGACGTCTATACACGCCACTTTTTCGAACAGGACCACACCGGAGCATCGGCTCCGACCTGACAGAGGCCATAGCCATCGCGCCTGACGGATCACCGCAGGCCGGGCAAGCACACTGGAAACCATGAGAGATTTCAAGGGAATGAAGCGGCAGCGCAGCCGCAATCGCAGCGGCGGCGGCGGAAACGTCGGCAAGCCGCAGCAAAACGCCAACCGGGCGTTCGAATCGAACGGACCCGACGGCGTCAAGATCCGAGGCGCCGCGCAGCACGTCTTCGAAAAGTACCAGCAGCTGGCGCGCGACGCCCTCACCGCGGGGGACCGGGTGTTGGGCGAGAGCTACCAGCAGCACGCCGAGCATTATTTCCGCGTCCTTCGCGCGGTGCAGCCGAATCGTCCGGCCAGCGACATCATCGGCCGCGACGCCTTCGCCTCCGGATTCGACATCGACTTCGAGGACGAAAGCCCTCAGGAAGCCGACACCAGCGGCGACAACGGCGAGGGCGACGGCGAGCGCCAGGAGTGGCGCGCCGAAAACCGTTCGGAAAACCGCTACGAGCGCCCCCGCGAGGATCGCTACCGCGACGACCGTCCCCGGGACGGCCAGAACCGCGACAACCAAAGCCGCGACGACCGGCCGCGTGACCGCAACTTCAACCGCGATGACCGCCCGCGCGACGACCGCAACACCGGCGGCTCTGGCGAGCGGGTGGCCCGCGACGACCGCAACGGCCAGGAACGCGTCGCCCGCGACGACCGCCCCCGCGACGACCGCCCCCGCGAGGACCGTGCCCGTGAGGACCGCCCCCGTGAAGACCGCCCCAAGGGTGACCGCAACGAACGCTATCGCGAGCGCGACCGCGACCGGGGCGAGCGCGCCGCCGATCCGCTGGCCGTGGTCGAGCCCCAGGCGACGCCGCTGACCCCCGAGCCGGAACAGTCCAGCTCCCCGGTGCTGCGCTCCCACGACGGCGGCGTCAGCGAGGCGCCCGCCTTCCTGCAGACCCGCGCCGCCGAGCCGAAGCCCGTCGAGGCCACGGCGGACGGCGAGCCCCGTCCGAAGGTGCGTCGCCGCCGGGCGCCGCGGTCCTTTGACGCGGCCGAAGGCGAAAGCGCCGACGGCGCGGGCAAGGTCGGCGCGTCGGAAGACGCCTGATCAATTTTTGGGCTTGCGCGGCGCATGCAACGACGGCATTCACGATCCCGTGAACACCAGTCGGGGCGTGTGCGTTGGCCAACAACAAGGATGACGAGCGCCGCCTGTTCCTAGCCTTGGACGGGCTGCGCGGGGTCGCCGCCGTGTTTGTGGCCATGCGCCACACGGCCTTCTTCCACACCCTCGGCATCCACGGCGGCTTCATGGCCGTGGACCTGTTCTTCGTGCTGTCCGGCTTCGTCATCGCCCACGCCTATGAGCAGCGCCTGGCCGCGGGCCTGGCGCCGGGCCGCTTCCTGATGATGCGCTACCTGCGCCTGTGGCCGGTCTACGCCCTGGGGGCGGTGTTCGGCCTCGCCGCCGCGGCCCTGCACGCCCTGCCCGGACGGGACAACCTCACCCACGCCCAGGTCTGGCAGACGGCGCCCTTCGCCCTGGCCATGCTGCCGGGCCCGCACATCAAGGCGATGCTCTATCCGGTCAATTCGGTGGCCTGGTCCCTGGCGCTGGAGCTGATCATCAACGGGGTCTACGCCCTGGCCTGGAAGCCCCTGCGCGACGCGCGGGTGCTGGCGGCGGTGCTGGCGGCGGCCTTCGCGGCGCTCATCGCCGCGGTCACCTGGTTCGGCAAGCTGGACATCGGCTTCGGCTGGACCGACGCCTGGGGCGGGCTGCCCAGGGTGGCCTTCTCCTTCGCGGCGGGGCTGGCGGTCTACCGCCTCTATCGGATGACGTCCTGGCGGCCGCGCCGGCTGGGCCTGGCGCCCCTCGCCGTGCTGCCGGTGCTGCTGTGGGTGCGGCTGGACGAGATCATCTTTCCCATGGCCTGCGTGGGTCTGGTCTTCCCCGCCTTCGTGTTCGCGGCGGCAGGGGCGGAGCCCGGTCCGCGGCTGGGGCGGCTATTCACCTGGCTGGGGGCGGCCTCCTATCCCCTCTACGCCCTGCACAAGCCCCTGGGCGAGATCGTCGAGCTGGCCGTTGGCCGCCTCGCGCCGCGTCTGGTCCAGTCGCCGCTGTTGGGCGCGCCCTATCTGGCGGCCCTGGTGGTGGGGGCGATCCTGGTGGAGCGCTATTATGATCGCAACGCCCGCCGGGCGCTGAGCCGCGGCGTCGATCAGGCGGAGGCGGTGCTGCGGCGCCGGCTGCAGAGCCTAGCCGAGCCGATTGTCACGAGGCTCGCCGAGCGGCGGGCCTAGGGAATCTTCTCCTCTCCCATGAATGGGAGAGGAGATGACTCA
>PLSW01000211.1 GCA_003165275.1 Caulobacteraceae bacterium | reverse complement strand
GCATCTCGGCAGCGAAGCGCTTCACTTCGTCGACCGAGCGCGCGAGGCGCACGCCGCCCTTGTCGCCGGCGGAAGGCTCCTTGAACTTGCATTTGCCGCGGCCGCCGGCGTGGATCTGCGCCTTGACCACCCAGACCGGCCCGCCGAGCTTCTTGGCCGCCGCCTCCGCCTCCTTGATCGAAAAGACGGCGATCCCGCGCGGAACCGGAACGCCGAATTCCTTGAGGACGGCCTTGGCTTGATGCTCGTGGATGTTCATGGAGGTCCGGTCGCCGGCTTGCGGTGGCAGGGCGGGCGCATCGCGCCGCCCCGGGGTCGATCGCTTATAGGAGGCCGAATCGGCCACCGCAACGGCGCAGGGCGGGGGGACGGGGGCCATCGACGACACTAACCGCCGCATAGGCTGATTGCAGGCATTCGCATCCCCCAAACCCCGCTCATCCCCGCGAAGGCGGGGATCCAGGGGATTGTCACCGGCCCGCGCCCAGTCCCCTGGGTCCCCGCCTGCACGGGGACGAGCGGATAGAAGATGCCGATGGCTCTGCTTCTGCTAAGGGGGAACTTCGGTAGTTGGAATTTAGCGCCGGAACAGCCTCTGGAGCCACGTTCGTTGGCGGCGATGCATGGGGGTCGCTACTAATTGAACCGGGCTCGCTGCTTCCTGAGATGGATCCACCCAGCCTGGGTCGCCATCCACGATGAAGTAGACCACCCCCTCCGGCGTTTGGAGCAAGGTAGGTCGCGGGTCTTCATTGAAATAATTTCCCGAAGCCACGCTCGCTTCAGTGGCGTCGTAACCATCAACGGCCATGAAGTTAGTCATGCCGTTCAGTACGAACCGCATTCCGTCTGGCATTTCGATTAACGAGGGCGAAAAGTCCATTCGCATTTCTGGAGCGCGACTACTTTCTCTGCGCACCTCAAGCGGAAGGGCGAAGCGGCTCGTTCCGACTTTTGCGATCTCCGAGCCCAGGCGAAATTGTAAATAAGATTGCACAGGTGCGTCGGGCTGGACGCAGACCATAGCCAGTTCAAACACCTCCCCTGACCTTGTCTCGATGGTACATGGCGTAACCCGCCGTTCCCGGCCATTGCCGTAGGTGTCGGGCGGTGTAGGCCCGATCAGTTCTAAATCTGCGACGATGGCGGTGGGGATACTGATCGGCTCGTTATTCCATTTCAACACTAGAAGAAGGCGTTCCTCTTCGACGTACGTCATGGTTTCCGCGTTGCCGTCCAGGTGCCAAACCTCCTGGCAAACGCTACACCTATAAAGCTGGCCGCGCCGAAGCGGCCTCCAGATCGAAAAGACTGACGTCCGGGCGCGATCCTCCGGCTGATCTCGCCCTTGAGCATAGCTCCAGTTGAACCAAAGGGTGGCACCCGCACCGCACGCTTCGCATCGTGGAACTGCGCCGACTCGGCGGGTGTCAACTGTGGTGATGCCGAACATGAACCGCGCGTCCTCATTTGCCGGTACACCGACCCGGTCGGCTTCGGTACTGCGTTGTACCGCGAACTACCGCTTCGGGCCGGAAGCTGACCTTCCCACATCCGGCAAAAGGCGCAAACCGCAACCGACGGGTCGACCGCCCTCAGGCCGCGGCGTGGGGCTCGGGCTCGACAGACAGTCGCATTCCGACCGTTTTCAGCACGGCCAGAAGCGTCTTGAGGGTTGGGTTTCCCTTTGGCGACAGGGCGCGGTAGAGCGCCTCCCGGCTGATCCCGGCTTCGGCGGCGACCTGGGCAAGGCCCCCGTAGGCCTCGGCGACCGTCCGCAGCGCGAGCAGGCAGGCGCCGCGATCGTCGGGGCTGTCGAGGTCCGCCATGGCGGACCTGAGATATTCGACCGCCAATTCGCGGTCCTCGCGCAGCTCGGCGACCTCCCGATCGTGATGGGAGAACGCCCCCTTGGCCTTGGTCATGACTGCCTCTGTTTCCAATCCGCCCACAACGCCTTGGCCCGCTTGATGTCTCTGACCTGCGTCCCCTTGTCGCCGCCGCAAAGCAGGATGACGACCGTCTTGCCGTGGCGGCCGAAATAGACCCGGTAGCCCGGGCCGACATGGACGCGCAGCTCCGTCACCCCCTCGCCGACCGCCGTGCAGTCGCCGAAGTTGTCCGTCTCGAGGCGCCGCAGCCGTATGCGGACGCGGGACTGAGCGGCCTTGTCCCGCAAGGAGGCGAGCCAATCGGTAAACGGTTCGTCGCCGTCCTCGCCCTGATATCGCAACAGCTCCATCGGCGTCCTTGTAGCTTATAAGCTACACCAAGTGAGGTTTCAACCCGGCCCTTTTGGCTCGCCGGTCGTAGGCCGAATAGGCCATGGCGACGAGCCCTACTCCGGGTAGCGCAAGGCCTTGCTCTCCGGGGCGATGATCCGCCCCGCCACGGGTCCAGGGGCGCTGGCGATCACGTCGTACTGGGCGATGCGCACCCGGCAGCGGGCAGCGACGGCGATAGCGTCCAGGCGCCCCTGGATCGACGCGCCGGCGTCGGCTGGCCTCACCCCCCGCGCCACCATGCCGTCGCGCACGAAACGCCAGTCGTCGGGGCTCGGGGGGCGGCGGCGCATGGGGGCAGTTTCCCCGGCAACCGAGGCTGCGGTCATGGCCATCGTCACATTGTAACTGGCCGCCTGCAGGCGGCCGGACGGCGGCGGCCCGTCGGCGTCCGTGTGGACCAGCGCGGCGGCGCAGCCCGACGGCGAGTGCGCCACCAGCAGCCGCAGATAGTCCGCCCTGGCCCGCGCGACGGCGGCCAGCTTGTCATCGGGCGCCGCGGCGAATCCGTCCGCCCGGCAGTTGGCCGCCGCCTTCGCCGGGTTGTCGGGCGGCGGCCGCCGAACCCTCGAGCAGTTGGCGAAGTCCTGCGCGATCAGGGCGCGCAGAGCCCCCGCCGCCGGCGAATCCGCCCCGCCTTCGGCCGGAACCGCAAGCCCGACCGCTGGCGGCAGGGCGAAAAACAGGCCGATGATCGCCGCGGCTCCCGCGCGATGCAGCTCAATCAGGCTGAAAGACCGTGCGCCTATGGTTCCGCTCCGCAACCGCCCTCAGCATTTGCTACCAAGGGTTTAATCGAAAATCAAGAACAAATCAGCAACACACCGGAAGATGCGCCGCGGGCGGCGCCCCCCTTCACCCCCGCTGCGTCCCCACCGTCGCCGTCGCCCGGCGCTCCAGCTTGCCCCAGCCGACGCGGGGGCCCTGGACGGCGGTGAACACCGCCTTGACCACCACATAGTACATCAGCTGCCGGTAGCCGAACCGCTGCACCGGGATCCACGGCAGGTCCGCCCAGGGGGCGTGCTTCTCCAGGGCCATGCCCAGGGCCGCCGCCGAGAGGTCGACCATGATGAACACGGCCCAGTAGAGCAGGGCCTGGATCAGGTTGTCGGACCCCCACTCCACCGGATGGAAGAAGTGGTCCAGGGAGGCCGAGATCAGGCTCCAGATCACCGCCAGGTCGACCAGGGGCGCGGCGCTGGCCAGGATGATCTGGAACAGCCAGATCTGCGGCAGGGCGACGAAGCCCAGCACCGGGTTCTTCACGTTGAACGTCGCCGCCCGGTGCTTCCACAGGCACTGCAGGGTGCCGAAGGACCAGCGGAAACGCTGCTTGAGCAGCCCCGCCACCGTGTCCGGCGCCTCGGTATAGGCCCGCGCGTCCGGATCGAACTCCACCCGCCAGCCGGCCTGCTGCACGGCCATGGTCAGGTCCTGGTCCTCGGCCAGGGTGTCGGCCGGATAGCCGCCCAGCTGCTCGAGGGCGGCTCGGCGCCAAGCCCCAACGGCGCCCGGCACCACGGTGACCGCCCCAAGGGCGGCCAGGGCGCGGCGCTCCAGGTTCTGGGCGGTGACGTATTCCAGGGCCTGCCAGCGGGTGATCAGGTTGCCTCTGTTGCCCACCAGGGCGTTGCCGGCCACGGCGCCGACCCGGGGGTCGACGAACCAGCGCGCCAGCCGGCCGATGGTGGCGGGGGGGAACAGGGTGTCGGCGTCGAGGGCGACGACGATATCGCCCTTGACCAGGTCCAGGCCGCGATTGAGCGCCAGGGCCTTGCCGCCGTTCTCGAACCTCAGCAGGGTCACCCGCGGGTCGCTGGCGAAGTGCTTTTCCACCTCCGCCGAGGTGTTGTCGCCGGACCCGTCGTCGAGGACCAGCACCTCCAGCCGCGACCAGTTGGATTCCAGGATCCGCGCCACCGAGGCGGCGATCACCTTTTCCTCGTTGAAACAGGGGATCAGCACGCTGACCAGCGGGCCGGTCTCCGGATCCAGATCCTTCGGCTTGCGGCTGGGCTCGCGGATGCGGTGGACGGAGGCCAGGACCGCCAGGAAGACCAGCCGGGCCACGCCCAGGACAATGGCCGTAATGAACAGGGTGCGCAGGAAGAAGTCGATCCAGCGGAAGATCGAAAAGCCGATCCGGTCCAGGGTCAGCGACAGCCAGTCGCGCTGGGACGGGGGCATGGCCTGATCGGGGGTCATTCCGGCCAGCTCGGCCATGGTCACCAGCCGATAGCCGTGGGCGCGCAGCTGATCGATCAGGTTGGGCAGGGCCTCCACCGTGCGGCTGCGGTCGCCGCCGGAATCATGCAGCAGGATCACTTGGCCGCCGGTCTCCGGGTCGGGATCCGCCAGCCGGGTCAGCGACCGCTGGACGATCAGCACCGGATCCGGCTTCTTCCAGTCGTCTGGATCGATGCGCAGGCCGGCGATCAGGTAGCCGAGCTTCTGCGCCGCCACCAGGGGATCCACTTCCGCCGGGGTCGACGGTTCGGCGTCGCCGAAGTAGGGCGGCCGCAGGAGCCGCATCGAGCGGCCGGTGATGGTCTCGAACAGGCGCTGGGTGGCGTTGAGCTCGATGTCGGTCTCCGCCACCGGCAGTTCACCGATGTTGGGGTGGGTGTAGGTGTGATTGCCCACCACCATCCCCTGGTCGATCTCTCGCTTCACCAGCGAGGGATGCTCCTGCATGTTCTTGCCGATGACGAAGAAGGTCGCCGGCGCGTTCTTGTCCTTGAGGATCTTGAGGATCTTCGGGGTCCATCGGGAATCCGGGCCGTCGTCGAAGGTCAGGGCCACCAGCCCCGGGTGGGCGCCGTAGCGCTGGATCACATAGGACGAGGGCAGGACGTCATAGTGCTCGTCAGCGATCAGGCCGGTGTCCGGATCGAAGGTCAGGCTCCGCTTGCCGGGCTTGGGGGTGTCGCTGATGCTGAGCACCTCGCCGGTGCCGTCGAAGTCGACCCCTTCCCCGGGGGCCAGATTGGTCAGACCGCTGGAGTCGATGCGGCCGTAGGCCTTGCCGAACACCGACCAGACGCCGGGATCCTCGGTCCCGAGCCGCCACATGGCGTAGCCGCGCACATGCCAGGGATCGGTGACCTTCATCTCGTTGAACAGGGTGGTGGCGTCGAGGAACCAGACCGTGTGGCTGGCGCCGGTCTCGTCGGCGTAGCTGAAGGTGGGGTTCAGCTCGTTGTCGTCCATCCGGATCGGGGCTGAGGCGTCCTTGGCCAGGCTGATGGCCTCGGCGAAGGTCAGGGCGTCGGCCTGGGCCTGGCCCTTGGCGTCCTTGGCCCGCCAGTCATAGCCGTAGGAGCCGAAGGCCATCACGGTCTTGTCCGGATCGAGCCCCGACAGCCGCTCGTCCAGGGCTTTCTCGAACCACACCTGGCCCGCCGGCGGCCCGGGATCTCCGGTGGCGTAGTGCTGGTCGTAGGCCATCAGCACCAGGGTGTCGGCGGCGTCCTGGATCTTGCGGAACTGCCAGGAGTCGTCGTCGAAGGGGGCGGTGACCCAGACCTCCCGGCCCAGGGGCTTCAGCGCCGCGCGGGCCCTGGCGAGAAAGGCCGGATAGGCGGCGATGGCCCGCGGCGAGAGGTTCTCAAGGTCGAACATGTAGCCGGCGTAGCCGTGCTTGTCGGCCTGCTTGATCAGGCTGGCGATCAGGGCGTCGCCGGCCGCCGGATTGAGGATGACGGAGTCGCCGAGGGCGGCGACCCAGGTCTCCTGGCGAAAATTCTGCACCAGCGGGATCACCGCCGGCGGATGGCTGGCGCTGGTGATCAGGGCGGCGGCTTCCGGATCGTCGGTGATGTCCACCCCGCCGTTCTGGTCTTTCAGGGATATCCAGGCGGGGGAAACCACGTCCATCGCATTGACGTGCTCCTTCAGCGACTGGCGCGAATCCGCGTCCCAGGTGACGTAAAAGCCGACGGTGAGCGGCCGGATCGCCTTGCCGGTGCCGGGGGTCCGCGGTCGGCGGACCTGGGTCCAGGCGGGCCTGCCCCGCAGGTGTTTGGCCGTCTCCTGGTGCAGCGCCTGCAGGATGCGCGGGTCCTGCAGGCGCAGCACCGGCAGCTGCGGCGCCAGCGCCAGGGTGGCCAGGAAGCCGGCGACGATCGCGGCCAGGAACGACAGCATCAACCCGCCGGCGAGGCTGGCCCGCTTGGCGCGGCGCCCCGACGGGTCATGGAAGACGAACCTGTTGTGCGGCAAAGGATCCGGCTCGGGCGGCATGGAGGAGGTTTGGCGACCGATCGTGTTCGAGGCAAGGCCCGCCTGCGCCGGGCCGCGCCCCTGATAGCGAGTTTCGCGCCCCGCGTCAGCCGGGCGCGGCGCCTCGACGCACAATCTTCGGCGAGGGTTTCACGGCCGCCCTCACGACCGCGCCACGAACGCCCCGTGCAGGCCCACCGGCAGGCCGGCCGCGCCGCGCCATCCACAGATCGGCCCGTCCTGCACGGCCCCGGCGTCGAACACGTGCAGTTCGCTGGCGCCGGCGTCGAGATTGAGGGTGGGAACCAGCAGCCAGCCGTCGAATTCGGCGCTGGAGCCGGGGCGGGCGACGAACACCGCCTCCTCGACCATCTGCCGCGGCCCGAAGTGGAAGCGGCGTTCCACGTCCCGAGTCCAGTCGTGCACGGCGACGCCCTCGAACAGGGGCCGGCCGGGGGTGAGGCCGGTGGCGTGGACAGTGTACCGGCGCGCGCGTCCGGCGAACCGCCCGTCAGTGCGCGGAAACTCGGCTACCAGCACGGTGCGGGCCAGATCGGCGCTCCCGTTCGGATTCAGGCTGATCATGGCCAGCCGGGCGCCGCCGCCGCCGTGGGTCACCTTGCCGGCCAGCACATCCCGCGCGCCCTGCAGGGCGAAGCCGGGGTCGGCGCTGATGCAGGCGTCGAACCGCAGGGTTCCGTCCGCCTCCGCCCAGGCGTCGCCCATGTGGAAGCAGAAGAAGCTGGGCAGTTCAAAGACCCGCCGCCTGGACAGGTCGGCCTTGTCCAGCACCAGCACCTGCGTCCCCATCTGCGGCCGCCAGGTCAGACTGTCCACATAGGGCAGGGTCATCCGGTCCTGGATCCACGGCTGCAGCACAAGGATCAGGTGCCGGTCGGTGGCGGTGAAGTCGTGCACATAGCTGGCCCGGGGCAGGTCGATCAGGTCGGCCGCTTCCAGGGCGCCGTCCGGCGACAGGCGCCACACCACGGCCTTGGACCCCGCGACCCCCAGGTTCCACACCCGCCCGCCGGGCTCCCGCCGGGGATGGGCCAGGAAGGGCATGCCGCGCAGGTCCGGGCGCAGAGTCTTGAAGTCCCGGGTCGCCAGGGTGTCGGGATCCATGACCAGGGGCGATCCGGCCTCCCAGAGGGCCCAGAGTTCGTCCCCCATCGGCAGGACCGAGATGTTGGCCGCGTTGCTGTCATCGGCCGACCCGATCTTCGCCCCCGGCCCGGCGGCGGTTCCGAAGCCCGGGGTGATCACCGCCCCGGCCGCCGTATCCCGCCGCCGCTTGGGGGTGTCGGCGAAGCGGGCCTCGAGGGTCGCCTGGCCGTCATGGATGCGGAAGGCGCGCATCAGCCCGTCGCCGTCGAACCAGTGGGTCGCCGAGGCCCCCGGGCGGCGAAACTTGCCCGAGCCGTTGCGGTAGAGCGCGCCCGACAGGCCGGCCGGCGCCCGGCCCTGGACCAGGGTCATCGGCCCCCGCGGCAGGTCCGCCTCCAGGTCGGCGAAGCCCAGCCGCCAGTCCCCGGCGACCTGGTTGGCCGCGGCCGCCCGCAGGGCTTCGGGATTGAGCGCCAGGGCGGCTAAGCCGGCGCCGGCGGTGAGAAAGGATCGGCGGTTCATGATCGGGGTTCCGGGGCGCGAGGGGCGGAGGCGGGGGGCTAGAGGCGAGGGCTATTCGATGACGATGGTCTGGGCGTTGGCGCCGGCGGCCACGGTGAAGGCCGCGTCCGCCCAGCTCGCCGGGCCCATGTTGGCCTGGGCGTTGTTGGAGAAGGCGAAGGGTTCGGTGGGCGCGCCGAAGGGGTTGGTGTTCAGCTTGCCGTCGCCGTTCAGGTCGTGGAACGCCTTGATGGCGTAGCGGCCGGGCTTCAGGCCTGGGAACACGGTCGTCAGGGCGGCGGCGCCGGCGGCGATGCGCACCGCCTGGACGGGCTGGCCGCCGGCATAGGCGGCTTCAGAATCATAAAGCGCGACCATCAATGCGCCGGTGGTCGACTTGAGCCCGGTGAAGGTCACCGTCAGGCTGGCCGCGGCGGATTCGGCGGCGGGCTGGGCGTGGGCGGGCGTCAGGGCCAGGACTTGCGACAGGCTCGCGATTGACAGGATGGCGGCCAGAGTCTTGATCGGCGGCAGGGACATGGCGTCGGCTCTTTCGGTTGAGGTCATTCCCCCTGGATAGGGAGGCTCCCGTCGCCGTGCAGCCGCGTTTGCGCCAGATGACGCCGCCGCTGCGTGAGCGCGCCGGTTCCGCCGTTCACGCTTCGCGAAAGGCGGGGTGGCTGGGCCGCCAGCGGCGCGCCCTGGCGGTGGCGACCCTCGCCGCCCTGTTCATGACCGCCATCGGCGGCATGGGCAGCGACCAGCTGCCCCTCGGAGTGCGTGCGGTCTACTGGCTGGGGATGATGCTGTCCGGCACAGTGATCGGCCTCACCATACTGGAGACCGCCCACCGCCGCGACCTTCTCGAAGAGCGGCCGCTGCTGCAGGGGGGCTTGGTGACCCTGGGGCTGTTCGTTCCCCAGACCCTCATCGTCGCCGGCGCCGGGGCCCTGGCCTTCCATCGGCCCCTGGGGCTGGGCGCGATCCTCGGCGTCGCCCCGCCGGTGCTGGTGATCAGCGCCGCGGTGACCGCCCTCAACTACCTGGCCGACCGCACCCCCCGCGAGACCCACGCCGCCTCCGAGGGCGCCGCCCCGCCCCGCTTCCTCGACCGCCTGCCGCCTAAGCTGCGCGGCGCCGAGGTCTACGCCGTCGAGGCCGAGGACCATTACCTGCGCCTGCACACCAGCCGGGGCGAGGACCTGATCCTCATGCGCCTCGCCGACGCCATCGCCGAGCTCGAAGGCGTCGAGGGCGCCCAGACCCACCGGTCCTGGTGGGTGGCGCGGGACGGGATCGACGCGGCCCGGCGCGGGGACGGCCGGGCCCGCCTGACCCTGAAGACCGGCGCCGAGGCTCCGGTCAGCCGCACCTACGCCCGCGCCCTGCGCGAGGCCGGCTGGTTCTAGGGTCCGTATTTCGGTGACAGTTTACCTAACTCAGGCCCGTCTGCTGGACGGTGCGCGGTTGGTGGAATGAGTTAAGTAAACCGTCACCGAAATTCCCCCGCAAGGACCTGACCCATGACCGACCGGCCCCGCCGCAGCGCCCTCTACATGCCGGCCTCCAATCCCCGGGCGATCGAAAAGGCCAGGGGCCTGGCCTGCGACGCCGTGATCCTTGATCTGGAGGACGCCGTCGCCCCCGAGGCCAAGCCGGAGGCGAGGGATCGGGCGGCCGCCACCGTGCGAGAGGGTGGGTTCGGTCGGCGCGAGCTGGTGGTGCGGGTCAACGGCCTGGACACCCCCTGGGGAGCGGAGGACCTGGCGGTGATCGCCGCGGCCGGTCCGGACGCCATCCTGGTCCCGAAGGTGAGCGGCCCCGCCGACATCGCCGCCTATGACGCGGCGATCGCCCACGCGCCGCCCGCCACCCGCCTGTGGGCGATGATCGAGACCTGCGCGGCGGTGTTCGAACTGCGCGCCATCGCCCGCGCCGCGCGCACCGGCCGCCTCGCCGCCTTCGTCATGGGCCTCAACGACCTGGCCAAGGAGATGGGCGGGCGCCAGACCCCGGACCGGGCGCCGCACCACGCGGTGCTGACCCTGGCGGTGGCCGCCGCCCGCACCGAGGGCCTGTTCATCCTCGACAGCGTCTGCAACGACCTCGACGATCCGGCGGTGCTGGAGGCGGTCTGCCGCCAGGGCGTCGACTTCGGCTTCGACGGCAAGAGCCTGATCCATCCGAACCAGATCGAGATCTGCAACCGCCTCTTCGGCCCCGATCCCGCCGAGGTGGCCTGGGCCGGGGCGGTGATCACCGCCTTCGCCGACCCCGCCAACGCCGGCCGCGGCGCCCTGCGCGTCGACGGCCGCCTGGCCGAACGGCTGCACCTGGTCCAGGCGGAGAAGCTGGTGGGGTTGGCGGAGGCGATCGCGGCCAAGGACGCGAGCTGACCTCGCTCCTCCCCCATTTTGATTGGAAACACAAACAGGGCCGCAGCGGCCCGACGCCCCCTCAGTCAGCTTCGCTGACAGCTCCCCCGTTTCACGGTGGAGCAAAGCGCTCAATTGATGTCCTCCACTGCGAAGCGGGGGAGGTGGCCCGGAGCGAAGCGGAGGGTCGGAGGGGGCGTCGGTCCGCCGTACAGCGCTCGTTCAATCCAAACGAAGCGCGCCCTACGCCGCCGACCGCCCTGACGCCTGCAATATATCCAGCGCCGCTTCCCGCGCCCGCTCCAGGGCCACGGCCCCGTAGGCCACGGCCGTCCCCACGCCCCAGACCGGCCCCGGCCAGGCCCCGTCGTCGGCGCGGCGGCCGACCACGTGGGCGTGCAGCTGCGGCGTGATGTTGCCCAGGGCGCCGAGGTTCAGCTTCTCCACCGGCCGGCCCAGGGCCGAGCCGATGGCGCGCACAGCCGAGCCGGCGACGATGATCTCCTCCATCAGCAGCGCGCGGTCGGCGGCGTTCAAATGCTCCAGCTCCCGGGCGCCGGGCCGGCGGGGGACCAGCACGATCCACGGCCAGCGGGCGTCGGCCTGCAGCCGCGCCTCGCAAAGCCTGAGGGAAAACAAAGGCTCGGTGGTCGAGGCGATGGCGTCCGCGACCTTGAACTTTTCCAATTCCGGGCTCCGAGGCGATGAAGGGCGCCGCGCCATAGCAGGGCTTGCCGCGTATAGCGAGGGGCGCGGCGTCGCAGGCCGGGGGGCAGCCTTGGGGGCGCCCGCTTGCCCCGGCTCCGATCCGGAGCTAGACCGCGCCGCAGGTTTTTTAACGTCCTCCCCCAATCCTTCTCAAGTAGACAGCCCCGGAGACCCCCATGGCTCGCGCGAAGATCGCCCTCATCGGCGCCGGAATGATCGGCGGCACGCTCGCCCACATCGCCGCGCGCGAACAGCTGGGCGACGTCGTCCTGTTCGACATCGCCGAGGGCGTGCCCCAGGGCAAGGCGCTGGACCTGGCCGAGGCCACCCCGGTGTTCGGCAAGGACGCCTCGCTGAAGGGCGCCAATGACTACGCCGACATCAAGGGCGCCGACGTCTGCATCGTCACCGCCGGCGTGCCCCGCAAGCCGGGCATGAGCCGCGACGATCTGCTGGGCATCAACCTGAAGGTCATGAAATCCGTCGGCGAAGGCATCAAGACCCACGCCCCGGGCGCCTTCGTCATCTGCATCACCAACCCGCTGGACGCCATGGTCTGGGCCCTGCAGCAGTTCTCCGGCCTGTCGCACAACAAGGTCGTCGGCATGGCCGGGGTGCTCGACTCCGCCCGCTTCCGCTACTTCCTCGCCGAGAAGACCGGCGTCTCCGTCGAAGACATCCACGCCTGGACCCTGGGCGGTCACGGGGACGACATGGTGCCGATGGTGCGCCACTCCACCGTCGGCGGCCTGCCGCTCCCCGAGCTGGTCAACCAGGGCATGATGACCCAGGCGGAACTGGACGCCATCGTTGCGCGCACCCGCGCCGGCGGCGGCGAGATCGTCGCCCTGCTGAAGACCGGCTCGGCCTTCTACGCCCCGGCCGAAAGCGCCATCGCCATGGCCTCGTCCTACCTGAAGGACAAGAAGCGGGTCCTGCCCTGCGCCGTGCACCTGAACGGCGAATACGGCCTGAAGGACATGTATGTGGGCGTGCCCGCGGTGATCGGCGCCGGCGGCGTCGAGAAAGTCATCCAGTTCCCCACCGACGACGCGGAAAAGGCCATGTTCGCCAAGTCCGTCGCCTCGGTGCAGGGGCTGATGGCCGCCTGCAAGGACATCGACCCTTCGCTGAAGTAGGGGGCGCGTTCCGCTCCCGTCGCTTTTCTCACTCACTTTTTTTCCGTCACCGCCGGGCTTGTCCCGGCGGCCCAGGATCGCTGGCGCTGCAGGATGTAACTCGGCGCCAGCGGTGGACGGTCGGCCCCCATCGTGATCCTGAGCCGCGGGGACAAGTCCGGCGGTGACGGGTAAAGGGAGGGTGTATTTCCCCCCAAGAGCGAGGCCCCCCATGAAGCTTGGCCCCATCCTTGAAACCCCCCGGCTCATCCTCCGCCCCACCCAGGCGGCGGATTTCGAGCCCTGGACGGCGTACATGGCCGACGACTCCACCCGCTACATCGGCGGCCCGCAGCCGCGCTCCACCGCCTGGCGGGGCTTCATGTCCATGGCCGGGTCCTGGTCCATGGTCGGCTACGGCATGTTCTCGGTGGTCGACAAACACACCGGCGACTGGCTGGGCCGCGTCGGCCCCTGGGTTCCCGACGGCTGGCCGGGGACCGAGGTGGGCTGGGGCCTGGTCCCCGCCGCCCAGGGCAAGGGCTACGCCGTCGAGGCCGCCACCGCCGCCATCGACTGGGTGTTCGACCACCTGGGCTGGACAGATGTGATCCACTGCATCGATCCGGAAAACACCCCCTCCCAGGCGGTCGCCCGCCGGCTCGGCTCGGTCAACCGCGGCCGGGGCCGCCTGCCGGCGCCCTTCCAGGACTATCCCGTGGACATCTGGGGCCAGACGCGAGAGGCTTGGCGCTCACGCCCGAAGGCCTAGAGACCTTCGGCAATATTGGGGGTTCGCCATGGGTTCGTCGCTGATCGGCCGGATTGTCCTGGATGTCTTCCGGGTCCTCGGCGTCGTCCTGTTCCTCGCCGGCCTCGTCTGGGCGCTGCAGGGCCTGAACCTGCTGCCCGGCACCTTCATGAAGGGCGACCTGAAGTGGACGGTCATCGGATCGGCCACCGCCGCGGCCGGGCTTGTGCTGCTGGTCATCGCCAACTGGCGCCGCAAGGGCTGATCCCGGACGCCTGAAGGCCGGCGGCTAGAAAGAGCGCGTTTTTGGTTAGCTGGAACTGGCGCGGTGCGGCGGACCGACGCAACCCTGCTTGTTGGTTCCAACTCATCCCACACGGGTCAGCCGGGCGTCTAGCCCTCCCCCAGCACCTGTCCAAAGCTCAGCAGATAGCCGTTGGGATCACGGATCGCGAACTCCAGCATGCCGTAGGGCATCTGCTCGGGGCCCCATTCGGCGACACAGTGGTCCTTGAGCCGGTCCCAGAGGGCCAGGACGTCGTCGACGGTGATGTACTGGGTCGCCGTGGCCTGCGGCTCGCCCATGTCGGCGTTGTGCATGAACATGATCGAGACCCCGTCCCGGGTCAGCTGGCACCAGCCGTCGTGGCCCCCCGAGGCGCAGGTGAAGCCGAGGAATCTCTCGTACCAGGCGCGGGTCTGGGCGACGTCGTGGGTCTGCAGCATGGGAACCAGGGACTGAAACCGCACCGTCGCTCCTCTGCTGCAAATCAACCCTGAAACCCTTGGTGGATTGGAACGTCCGGGCCCGCCAGTGTCAATGGCGCCGCAAACCTTCTCAGGGCTCCGAACTCGGGTTAACG
>PLSW01000117.1:2911-3068 GCA_003165275.1 Caulobacteraceae bacterium | reverse complement strand
GCATGACCCGCATGCCCAAGGTGGTCGAGGCGGTGAAGGCCTTCTTCGACCGCGAGCCGCACAAGGGCGTGAACCCTGACGAGGTGGTCGCCCTCGGCGCCGCCATTCAGGGCGGCGTGCTGCAAGGCGACGTCAAGGACGTGCTGCTGCTGGACGT
>PLSW01000117.1:0-2836 GCA_003165275.1 Caulobacteraceae bacterium | reverse complement strand
TTCGACATCGACGCCAACGGCATCGTCAACGTCGGCGCCAAGGACAAGGCCACCAACAAGGAGCAGTCGATCCGCATCCAGGCCAACGGCGGCCTTTCCGACGCGGACATCGACAAGATGGTCAAGGAAGCCGAGGCCCATAAGGCCGAGGACGAGAAGCGCAAGGCCGGGGTCGAGGCCAAGAACCAGGCCGACGCGGTGATCCACTCCACCGAAAAGGCCATGGCCGAGCACGGCGACAAGGTCTCGGCCGAGGAAAAGGCCGCCATCGAGGCCGCCCTGACCGACCTGAAGGAAAGCCTCGACGGCGGCGACGCCGAGGCGATCGCCACCAAGACCCAGACCCTGATCCAGGCGTCGATGAAGCTGGGCGAGGCCATGTACAAGGCCCAGTCCGGCGAAGACGACGCGGGCGCGGGCAAGGCCGACGACGGCGTTGTCGACGCCGAGTTCGAAGAGGTCGACGACGAGCACAAGTCGGCTTGACGTCCCGCTTGGATGATGGCCGCCGCGGCATGCGACCGCGGCGGTCATTGCCAAGACCGTTCGGATCAACCACATCTGGAGCCACGGCTTCAGGTGGGCTGAAGAAGGGCTTAACGCGTTGACGCAACGTGACTACTACGAGGTGCTTGAGGTCACTCGCACCTGCGACGCCGCCGAGTTGAAGGCGGCCTTTCGCAAGAAGGCGATGAAGCACCATCCGGACAAGAATCCCGGGTGCACCGAATCCGAAGGTCGGTTCAAGGAGTTGAACGAGGCCTATTCCATCCTCAGCGACCCCGACAAGCGCGCCGCCTACGACCGGTTCGGTCATGAGGGGGTGAATGGCATGAACGGCGGCGGCCCCGGCGGATCCGGCTTCACCGACGTGCACGACATCTTCAACGAGGTGTTCGGCCAGGCCTTCGGCGACATGTTCGGCGGCGGCCAGCGCGGCGGACGGCCAAGCGGCCCGCAGCGCGGCCAGGATCTTCGCTACGACCTGGAGATCACCCTGGAGCAGGCCTACGCCGGCGCCGAGGTGGACATCGTCGTCCCCGCGGCCCTGACCTGCGAGGCCTGCGAAGGCACCGGCGCCAAGCCCGGCACCAGCCCCACCACCTGCAACGGCTGCGGCGGCGCCGGCCGCGTGCGCGCCAGCCAGGGCTTCTTCTCCATCGAGCGCACCTGCCCCCGCTGCGGCGGCTCCGGCCGGCTGGTGCTCGACCCCTGCCAGACCTGCCACGGCCACGGCCAGGTGCGCCGTGATCGCACCTTGCAGGTGCGCATCCCCGCCGGTGTCGACGACGGCTCACGCATCCGCCTCGCCGGCGAGGGCGACGCGGGCGCCCGCGGCGGCCCGCGCGGCGATCTCTACATCTTCCTGGGCGTGCGTCCGCACGAGCTCTTCGAGCGCGACGGCCTGGACCTGCTCTGCGGGGTGCCGGTGCCCATGTGCACGGCGGCCCTGGGCGGGGAGATCGAGGCGCCCTGCCTGCTGGGCGGCGAGAACTGCGACGGGGCGGCCAAGATCAAGATCAAGGTCCCCGAGGGCGCCCAGACCGGCAAGACCGTGCGCCTGAAGGGCCGGGGCATGCCCTCCCTGCGCTCCCGCGAGCGCGGGGACCTGGTGGTGGAGCTGTTCGTGGAGACCCCCACCAAGCTCACCCCCCGCCAGAAGGAGTTGATGCGCGAACTCGCCGGCCTCTGCGGCGATCAGCAGCACCCGCAATCCACCGGCTTCTTCCGCAAGGCCAAGCGGTTCTGGGAAGATATCGTCGGGCCGGAGGCGCGGGTCTAACCAGGATGCGTTAGGCGTCGCAGGACGTTCCGCGCACCTTCCCCCGTCATGGCCGGGCTTGTCCCGGCCACCCAGGAACACGAACGTCTCAAGGTGTGTGCGGGCGATTGCGGCAGCGGTTCGACGGGCATGGCCGACGCCGGTGATCGTCCTGTCCCGTCTGTGATCCTGGGTGGCCGGGACAAGCCCGGCCATGACGGGGTGAGAGGATGATCTCGCATCAGCCCCCGATCAACGCCCCGATGTTCCCCCACCGATAGTCCACCGTCGCCACGGTCCGCCCCGCAACCCAATCGCCGGCGCCGTCCTCGCAGCGGCCGCCGAGGCGCTCATAGAAGCCCCGGGCGCGGACGTTGTCGCGCAGGACGCCGATGACGAGTGACGTCGCCCCCCGCGCCGCCATCACCCGCGCCGCGGCAATCAGCAGATCACGTCCCAGGCCGACTCCCTGCGCAGCCTGCACAAGATAGAGGGTGTTGATCTCGGCCTCGTGCTCGGCGCCCGCATGGCGGGACCAGGTGGCCGAGGCATAGCCGACCGCGCCGTTCGGCCCCTCGGCCAGCAGGGTCACCTCGGTCCCGTCCGTCAGCCGCCGGCGCCAGCGGCGGCCCTGCAGGGGCACGGACAGGCGCTCGAGATAAAGCGGTGGCAGGATTCCGTCATAGGTCTGGCGCCAGGCGGTCACATGCACCCGCGCCAGGGCCGCGGCGTCGTCGGGGCCGGCGGGGACGATGGCGTAGGGATGCGCGAGCCGCGTCATGACCCGAAGCTTGGGCTCGCGGGGGTGAAGGTCAAGGGGGGGCGCGTGAGTTGTGTCGTTTGAGGCGGCGCAGCGCAAAATCCCTTCACCCCTCGTGGGAGAAGGTTTTGCCGCGCGGGGCTGACACCCCGCCCCCGCCCCGTTAGCTTCCGGTTAATGAACGCCCCCGCCGCCCCCGTGATTCCCGCCGACGCCACGCCGGTGATGGCCCAGTTCTTCGAGGCCAAGGCGCGCCAGCCGGACGCCCTGGTCTTCTTCCGCATGGGGGATTTCTACGAGCTGTTCTTCGACGA
>PLSW01000329.1:5445-5565 GCA_003165275.1 Caulobacteraceae bacterium | reverse complement strand
GCTGGTCACCGAGGCCTTCGACTGGCGCCACGGGGTGTTCCTCGCCTCCAACGTCGCCTCCGAAGGCACCGCCGCGGCGGAGTCCAAGGTCGGCGAGCTGCGCCGCGACCCCTTCGCCAT
>PLSW01000329.1:0-5427 GCA_003165275.1 Caulobacteraceae bacterium | reverse complement strand
CGTGCTGAAGTGGATTTTCGAGCGCCTGCAGGGCACCGCGGACGCCAAGTCCACCCCCATCGGCTGGCTGCCCACCGAGGGCGCCCTCGACACCTCCGGCCTCGACATCACCGCCGCCCAGCTGGAAACCCTGCTCTCCGTCGACACCGCCGTCTGGGCCGAAGAAGCCGCCCTGATCCCGCCCTTCTACGAAAAGTTCGGCGACCGGTTGCCGGCGCAGCTCTGGGAAGAGCACGCCAGCCTGCTGGAGCGGCTGGCGGCGGCGATGTAGGTTCTCTGGGGTGCGGCGGCCCGACGCCCCCTCAGTCGGCTTCGCCGCCAGCTCCCCCGTTTCACGGTGGAGCACAAGAAACTTTGTCCTCCGCCGCACGCTGCATCGCAGGCCAGACGCCAGAGCTCGCCAGCAGGGTTTGGGGGCGCTTGCGGTTCAACGGTCAGGCGGCCGGCGGGTAGCACGCGTTTGGTAAGCCGCCCCGCGGGATGCTTGGAGAGCCCAGATGTCGAACGCGGATTACGCGGCGTTTGAGGCCAGCAGGCCATACTTCGAAATGGTGCGCGGCGCGTTGGGCGACCTTGTCGACGGAGACCACTTCTTCGACGTCGTCGCCGAAGACGTGATCTATGAGGTCCTCTACGACTTCCCGGGTTGGCCTCGCGCCCTTCGCGGACGCGCCGACCTGATGGCCCAGTTCCGCGGCTACGGCGACCACATCAAGCTTCATTCGACGAGCCATCTACTCGTCCACAAGACCGACAATGGAAAAGTTGTCGTCATTGAATATGAAGTTCACGGTGCCGTCCTTTCGACCTCGGCTGAATACAATAATCGGTTCGCCTCATTCATAACGCTCGAGAGGCGCAAGATTTCGTACTGGAGAGACTACATGGACTCGCTCGCCGCGTGGAATGCGCTGACTTAAGCTCGAAATTTGGGTCAAAGATTGAAAGTGAGGTCGTAATATTGCAATTCCTCCCCGCGTGCGGGGAGGTGGCGCGGAGCGCAGCGACGCGACGGAGGGCAAGCGGAGGATCGACCACTTGCCCCCTCCGACCCCTCGCGTGTTCGGGGCCACCTCCCCGAACGCGGGGAGGACTCAGAAATTGGGGGACACGTACAATTTCCTCGCGCGTGTCGAGAAACCCAGATCATGCCTACCCCACCTTTTTCACCCTCCCCCGTGACTAACCCCACGGCAGGCGCCTAGAAAGACGCAGCGGGCCCGCGAGCCCGTCCGCGCTGGAGGATGCCCGTCTCGATGTTCTCGAAGATCCTGATCGCCAACCGCGGCGAAATCGCCGTCCGCATCATCAAGACCTGCCGCCGCCTGGGGGTGAAGACCGTCGTGGTCTATTCCGAGGCCGACGCCGACAGCCTGGCCGTGGAGATGGCCGACGAGACCGTGTTCATCGGCCCGCCCCCCGCGGCCCAGTCCTACCTCGACGCCGACAAGATCATCGCCGCCTGCCACCAGACCGGCGCCCAGGCCGTGCACCCCGGCTTCGGCTTCCTGTCGGAGAAGGCCGAGTTCGCGCAAGCCTGCGCCGACGAGGGCATCGTCTTCATCGGCCCCAATCCCCACGCCATCCAGGCCATGGGCGACAAGATCGAGTCCAAGAAGTTCGCCGCGGCGGCCGGGGTCACCTGCGTCCCCGGCCACATCGGCGAGATCGACGATGTCGCCCATGCCCTGAGGATCAGCGCCGAGATCGGCTATCCGGTGATGCTCAAGGCCTCCGCCGGCGGCGGCGGCAAGGGCATCCGCGTCGCCTGGACCGTCAAGGACGTGGAGGAGGGCTTCCCGGCGGTGCGGGCCGAGGCCAAGAACGCCTTCGGCGACGACCGCATCTTCATCGAGAAGTTCATCGAAAGCCCGCGCCATATCGAGATCCAGGTGCTGGGCGACAAGCACGGCCATGTGGTGCACCTGTTCGAGCGCGAATGCTCGATCCAGCGCCGCAACCAGAAGGTCATCGAGGAGGCGCCGTCGCCCCTGCTCGATCCCGCCACCCGCGCCGCCATGGGCGCCCAGGCCGTCGCCCTGGCCATGGCGGTGAACTACGATTCCGCCGGCACGGTGGAGTTCGTCGCCGGTCAGGACAAGAGCTTCTACTTCCTGGAGATGAACACCCGCCTGCAGGTGGAGCACCCGGTGACCGAGCTGATCACCGGCCTGGACCTGGTCGAGCAGATGCTGCGCTCCGCCGCCGGCGAGCCTTTGGCCTTCAAACAGGAAGACCTGGCCATCGACGGCTGGGCGGTGGAGAGCCGCATCTATGCGGAAGATCCCTACCGCAAGTTCCTCCCCTCCATCGGCCGGCTGGCCCGCTACGACCCGCCCCGGGAAGGCGCCCACAACGGCTATTCGGTGCGCAACGACGCCGGGGTGCGCGAAGGCGACGAGATCTCGATGTTCTACGATCCGATGATCTCCAAGCTTTGCGCCTGGGCGCCCACCCGGGCCGGGGCCATCGCCGGCATGGGCCGGGCCCTGGAGGACTTCCACATCGAGGGCCTGGGCCACAACATCCCCTTCCTGGCCGCGGTGATGGACCAGCCGCGCTTCCAGTCGGGCAAGATCTCCACCAACTACATCATCGACGAATTCCCCGACGGCTTCTCCGGCACGGAGCCGACCGGCTTCCAGACCGACGTGATGATCGCTTCGGCGGCCTATATGCACCGGCTGGTGGCGGCCAGGGCCCGCAAGGTCGGCGCCGACGCCGGTCTCGGCGGTCCCCTCGCGCGCACCGAATGGGTGGTGGTGGTCGGCAAGACCGCGCGGCCCATTCGGCTGATCGAGGACGGCGGCGGCCTGCTGATCGAGTTGCCCAATGAGGCCCGCACCATCGGCCTGTCGGCGGTGAACTGGCGGCCGGGCAAGGCCCTGTTCCGCGGCGAGGTGGACGGCGTGGCCTTCACCGCCGCCGTCGAGCCCGCCGCCGAGGGCTTCGTCATCCGCCACCGCGCCGCCAAGGCCCGGGTGCTGGTGCTGACCCCCCTGTCGGCGGACATGCACGCCCGCATCCCGGAGAAGAAGGCCGCCGACACCTCCAAGCTGGTCATCTCCCCCATGCCCGGCCTGGTGGTCTCCATCGAGGCCGTCGCCGGCGAGACCGTGCGCGAGGGCGAGGTGGTCTGCGTCATCGAGGCGATGAAGATGCAGAATATCATCCGCGCCGAGCACGACGGGGTGGTCAAGTCGGTCAACGCCAAGGCCGGCGACAGCGTCGCCGCCGACGAGGTGCTGGTGGAGTTCGCCTGATGGCCGAGACGCTTGTTTCCCTGGCGGCGGATTTCCCCGCCCCCGATGAGGCCGCCTGGCGCGCCCTGGTCGCCAAGACCCTCGGCGGCGCCGACGTCGAGACCCTGGTCTCCCACACCGACGAAGGCCTGCCCATCGAGCCCCTCTACGCCGCGGCCAACACCGCCCCGGCCCTGGCCCTCGGCGAGCGCGACGCGGACCGGCCGTGGGATGTGCGCTGCGCCACCGCCCACCCCGACCCCGCCCGCGCCAACGCCGACATCCTCGCCGACCTGCAGGGCGGCGCGGCCTCGGCCCTGCTGCGCATCGACCCCACCGGCGCCGCCGGAACCGCCATCGGCTCGCCCGAGGGCCTGGCCCGGGCTGTCGACGGGGTGATCCTGGAGCTGGCGCCCCTGGCCCTCGACGCCGGCTTCCTCGGCCCCAAGGCCGCCGACTGGCTCGCCGTCGCGGCCAAGTCCGCCCCCAGCGCGCTGCTCTGCCTCCACATGGACCCGCTCAGCGCCCTGGCCCGGGCCGGGACGAGCCCCGGCCCCATCGAGAGCCACCTGATCTCCGCCGCCACCGTCGGCGCCCGCCTGGCCGACACCTACCCCAAGGCCAGTTTGATGCTGGCCAGCGGGCAGGTCGTGCACGAGGCCGGCGGCGGCGAGGCCCAGGAACTGGGCTTCATGGCCGCCAGCGCCGCCGCCTACGCCCGCGCCCTGATCCGCGCCGGCTTCTCCGCCGACGCCGCCTTCGCCCGCATCACCCTGGGCCTGGCCGTCGACAGCGACTACTTCGTCTCCATCGCCAAGCTCCGCGCCGCCCGCGCCATCTGGGCGCGGCTGACCTCGGCCGCGGGGGCGCCCATGCCCGCGCGGATCGAGGCGCGCTCATCCCGCCGGATGCTCACCACCCTCGACCCCTACACCAACATGCTGCGCCTCACCGCCGCCGCCTTCGCCGGCGCCGTCGGCGGGGCCGACGCCCTGGTCATCGGCTGCTTCACGGACGCCATCGGCTCGCCCTCGGCCCTCGCCCGTAGACAGTCCCGCAACGCCCAACTGGTGCTGATGGAGGAGGCCGCCCTCGGCCGCGTCGCCGACCCCTCCCACGGCAGCGGCTACCTCGAGGCCCTCACCGACCAGCTGGCCCGGGCCGGCTGGGCCGCCTTCCGCGAGATCGAGGCCCAGGGCGGGATCATCGCCGCCCTCGCCAGCGGCGCCCCCGCCGCCGAGGCCGCCCAGACCCTGGCCCATCGCCGGGCCGCCATCGCCGCCGACGACGCCAAGATCATCGGCGTCACCGTCTTCCGCAACGCCGACACCACCCCGGCGCCGACCGAGGCCGTGAACGCCGCCGCCCTCGCGGTTGAGGCGCCCTCGTCCCGTCTGCCCGGTCCCGATACGGTCGTCGCACCCCTGACCCCCATCCGCCTCTCCGCGCCCTTCGAGGGAGACGCGACATGATGTCGACGCAAGAATCCTTCTCCCCTGGTGGGAGAAGGAGGGGCCCGCGGAGCGAAGCGAAGTGGGAGGATGAGGGGGCGCGCCGGCCCCTCCGCGCGCTTCCGCACCACCGGCGCCCGCCGATAGACAGCGGCCCCGCCGGCGCACCCCCTCATCCTCCCATTCCGCTGCGCTTTCGCTACGCTCCATGGGGATGGTTCCTTTTCCCACGAGGGGAGAAGGTTTTCTCGGCGAACCCCGCATGACCAAACTTCCCGACTTCGCCGCCCTCGACTACGACGCCATCCCCGTCGCCCCCGCCGCGCAGCCCGCCCCCCGCGCTCCCTGGTTGACGCCGGAAGGCGTGGCCGTGAAGGCGTCGTATGGCCCGGAGGACGCCGCCGCCCTCGACTTCCCCGCCGGCTATCCCGGCCTCGCCCCCTTCGTGCGCGGCCCATACCCCACCATGTACCGCACCAACCCGTGGACCATCCGCCAGTATGCGGGCTTCTCCACGGCCGAGGACTCCAACGCCTTCTACCGCCGCAACCTCGCCGCCGGGCAGAAGGGCCTGTCGGTGGCCTTCGACCTCGCCACCCACCGCGGCTACGACAGCGACCACGAGCGGGTCGCCGGCGACGTCGGCATGGCCGGGGTGGCAATCGACTCCATCCTCGACATGCGCACCCTCTTTTCCGGCATCCCCCTGGACCAGATGAGCGTGTCGATGACCA
>PLSW01000240.1 GCA_003165275.1 Caulobacteraceae bacterium | reverse complement strand
TTGAGATGTCGTTCTGCGCCACCGCCTCCCTGGTCGCCCTGGCGGAGATCTGGCCCCGGGCGCCCCGGGCCATGGGACTGCCCTGGTGGCTGGCGGGGCTGCAGACGGGCGCGACTGGCTGGTCGCCATGTTGATGGTCAGCTTTGTCGCCGGCGCGGCCACCAGCCCTTTCGCCATCCAGCATTTCAATCGCATCGCCCTTTACGGGGTCTTCGCCAATCTGACCGCGGACTTTGTGGCCAGCGCCGTGCTGATGCCATCCCTGGCCATCGCCCTGGTCATGGAAGCCCTCGGCGCCGGCCACGCCCTGGTCGCCGGCCCCCTGTTCATCGCAGGTTGGGCGGCCCGGGCCGTGGTGAGCTTGGCCCATCTCTTCGCCAATGCGCCGTCCGCCTCCAGGGCGATGTCCAGCGCGCCGACTGTCGCCCTGGCGATCTCCTATCTCGGGATCATCTTCGCCTGCCTGTGGCGGGGGCGCCTGCGCTGGATCGGCGTGCCCATGGCCTTCGCCGTCGCCCTCTGGCCCAGACCCGCGCCGCCGATCGCCTGGGTCGCCTCTGACGGCAATGACGCGGCGATCGTCGCGGCGAGCCAGGAAGTCCCGCTCAAGCCCGGCAAACGCGGCTACGCGACCCAGCTCTGGGCCCAGCGGTGGGGGTTCACCCTGCCGGCGGACGACGCCGCCATGGCGGCCCAGAAGGCCGCCTTCGACTGCGACCGCAAACACTGCGCGCCCCTCGCCGGGACCCGACCGGCCCTGGTCGCCTGGTGGAGCACGCGGGCGCCGAAGCCGGGGGTTCTGGAAGACCTTTGCCGCGGCGCCGACATCGTTGTGCTGCGGGCGCCCGTTGGCCCGCCGCCGGAGTGTAGCCGCGCGGTCACCTTGCAGGCCGCTGACTTCGCCGTCGGCGGCGCGGCGGAAGTGTTCAGGGCGCCGAAGGGATTGCGCGTCATGTGGGCGCAGCCGCTGCGGGGCGATCGGCCTTGGACGCGGGCCTCGGCCAACTGAACGGCTTCCACACTTTCCCCGTCATGGCCGGGCTTGTCCCGGCCACAAGGGATCACAGGCGGAGCAGAACGGTCTCCACACCACCGGCGGCTTGGTAGAATTCGCCGGTGGTGTTTCAGCTCAGCTGAAGGGTCGGTGTTCCCTTGTGGCCGGGACAAGCCCGGCCATGAGGAGGGTGGAATGGGTCGTCAGTGATACCGCCGGATCAGGCCCACCAGCTTGCCCTGGACCTGCACCTGGTCGGGACCGAAGATGCGGGTCTCGTAGGCGGGGTTGGCGGCCTCCAGGGCGATGGAGCCGCCCTTCTTGCGCAGCCGCTTCAGGGTGGCTTCCTCGCCCATCACCAGGGCGACGACGATCTCGCCGGAATTGGCGGTGTTTCCGCGTTTGATGACCACATGGTCGCCATCATAGATGCCGGCGTTGATCATCGAGTCCCCCTGGACCTCCAGGACGAAATGCTCCCCGGCGCCTAGCATGGCTTCGGGCACCACCATTCGGTCACGCTCGTGCTGGATTGCCTCGATGGGGGTGCCGGCGGCGATCTTGCCGAGGATCGGCAGTTCGCGGGCGTCATTGGTGGGCAGTGCGGCCTGAGGCGCCCCGCCGGCGCGGTCGGATTCCACCACCTGCGGGCGGAAGGTCTGGCGGCCCCCCGCCGGCGCGGCGGTCGTCGCCTGCTGCGGCAGCTTGACCACTTCCAGGGCGCGGGCCCGGTGGGCGAGGCGGCGCAGGAAGCCGCGCTCCTCGAGGGCGGTGATCAGGCGGTGGATGCCGGATTTCGACGCCAGATCCAGCGCCTCCTTCATCTCGTCGAAGGACGGCGAGACCCCGGTTTCCTTGATCCGCTCGTGGATGAACATCAGCAGTTCGTGCTGCTTGCGGGTGAGCATGGCGTAGAAAACCTCGTGAGAACAAAGCGAAAACCTTGTGCGGTGTTCTCTAGGCGTTCTTTCTTAATGTCAAGTTGATGCCGGCGCGTTCCCGAGCAGGGCGCGGGTCGCGGCGGCGACGTCGGCCTGGCGCATCAGGCTCTCGCCCACCAGCATGGCTGAGGCCCCGGACCGTTCCAGTCGGGCGGCGTCGGCGGGGGTGAAGATGCCGCTTTCCGTGACCAGCAAGGCGTTTTCGGGCGCCAGGGCCGCCAGTCGCTCGGTGTTGGCGAGGTCGATTTCGAAGCTGCGCAGGTCGCGATTGTTGACCCCGACCAGGGTCGCGCCGAGGGCGCCGGCGCGGTCCATTTCGGCCTCGTCGTGGACCTCGACCAGGCTGTCCATGCCCAGCTGGGCCGATTCGGCCATCAGCTCCCGGGCCAACGAATCGTCGATCATGGCCAGAATCACCAGGATGGCGTCGGCGCCCAACGATCGCGATTCGGCGACCTGCCAGGGGTCGACCAGGAATTCCTTGCGGATGCAGGGCAGGCCGACGACGTCCCGGGCTGCGCTCAAGTAGGCGTCGGCGCCCTGGAAGCTGGGCGTATCGGTGAGCACCGAGAGGCAGGCCGCGCCGCCGACCTCGTAGGCGCGGGCGAGGGCGGGGGGATCGAAATCGGCGCGAATCAGGCCCTTCGACGGCGAGGCCTTCTTGATCTCGGCAATGACGGCCGGGCCAAGCGCGGCCTGACTGCGGAGAGCGCGAGCCCAACCGCGAGGCCGATGCGCCGCCGCGCGCCGCTCCAGATCGGCTGCCGGCACACGTCTTTTGGCCGCGGCCACAGAGGCGCGGGTAGCAGCCAGAATGATGTCGAGATGCGTGGACATGCTCTGGGTTGAGTATAAGGGGAGCGTCGTCGAAGGTTCCGGCTGGGCAGCTAGGAGCCAGTAGCCAAAAGCTCCTGAGCAGCTCTGCGTCCGAGGCGGATGCAATCGGGGATGCCGANNGGCCACCAGCAGGGCGGCGGCGGCGTTGAGCAGCACGATGTCGCGATAGGGGCCGGTCTTGCCGTCCAGCAGCTCGCGCAGGGCCACGGCGTTTTCCGCCGGGGATCCGCCCTGCAGATCGGCGAGGGCCGCACGGGGCAGGCCGACGGCCTCCGGGGTGATGGTGAACAGGCGCACCATCCCGTCGCGCCATTCGGCGACCTCGGTCTCCCCCGTGGTGGTCAGCTCATCAAGGCCCGCGCCGTGCACCGTCCAAGCGCGCACGGATCCCAGGGCGCCCAGGGCCCGGGCCAGGGGCTCGACGAAGCGCGATGACGCCACCCCCAGCACCTGACGCTGCGCGCCGGCGGGGTTCGACAGGGGCCCCAGCAGGTTGAAGATGGTGCGAAAGCCGAGTTCTGCGCGCACCGGCTGCACATGGCGCATGGCGCCGTGGTGGGCGGGGGCGAACAGGAAGCAGATGCCCGCCTCGTCCAGGGCCTGCCGCTGGCGCTCGGCGTTTGCGGCGATATTCACCCCTAGCTCGGTCAGCACGTCCGACGAGCCGGAAAGGGACGAGATGGCCCGCCCCCCGTGCTTGGCCACCTTCAGCCCGGCCCCGGCGGCGACGAAGCCCACCGCAGTGGAGATGTTGAGGGTGTGCAGCCCGTCGCCGCCGGTGCCGCAGACGTCGATCACCTGGTAGGGATGGTCCAGGGTCATGGCCGCCCGGCGCATGGCCCGGGCGCAGGCGGTGAGTTCGCCCACCGTCTCCCCGCGCAGGCGCATGGCGGTGACGGCGGCGGCGATCTGCGCCGGGGTCGGCTCTCCGCGCAGGCAGGCGGCGAAGAAGGTCTCCGCGTCCTCCTCGGACAGGGTCGCGCCGTCGGCGAGGCGCGCGAGCAGGGGCTTGAAGGTGTCGGACATCGGCGGCCTAGGCCATCGCCGCGCGCTTGACGCCCGCCAGGTCCAGGAAATTGGCCAGCAGTTGGTGGCCGCCCTCGGTGGCGATGGATTCCGGGTGGAACTGCACCCCGTGGATCGGGCGGCCACGATGCTGCAGCCCCATGATCTCGTCGTCGTCGGTCCAGGCGGTGATCTCCAGGTCCTCGGGCAGGGTGGCCCTGTCCACCGCCAGGCTGTGATAGCGGGTGGCGGTGAAGGGGTTGGGCAAGCTGGCGAAGACGCCCTGGCCGGTGTGGTGGATCTGGCTGGTCTTGCCGTGCATCAGCTGCTTGGCGCGGATCACGTCGCCGCCATAGGCCTGACCCATGGCCTGGTGCCCCAGGCAGACCCCGAAGATCGCCAGGTTCGCCGGCGCGGCGCGGAGCAGCGGCAGGCAGATGCCCGCCTGGTCCGGGGTGCAGGGCCCGGGGGAGAGCAATATCGCCTCGGGCTTCAGCGCCAGGGCGTCCTGCACGCTGATCGCATCATTGCGCACGACCAGCGTTTCGGCCCCCAACTCGTTCAGATAGTGGACGAGGTTGTAGGTGAAGCTGTCGTAGTTATCGATCACCAGGATCATGGCGGGCGCCCCTTCGTGCTCCCGCTATCTAGGCCGCGCCCGGGATGACGCCAAGGGGCGTGGGCGGTATCCTTGCGCATGAACGAACTTGAGTCGCCCACCGCCGCCGATCCCTTCGAGGACGCCCTGGAGGAGGCGCGGCTGCTGATCGCGCCGCACACCACCGCCGAAAGCCCCTGGGCGCCCCTGGCCGCAGCGGCCTTCTTTGCGATCTCGGCGATCCTGTTCGCCTCCGTGGTGATCATGTCGCCCCCGCCCAGGCTGACCCCGATCAGCGCGGTGCAGGCGCCGGTGTGAGGGCGGGGTAGGCCTGCAGGGCTTGAGACCCTACAAATCCATTCCTTGGCTTGGCCTGGGAGAGTGGCCCGCCAAGACAAGGAAAATATGCCTTCCCGCGTTATCCGCCGACGGCCGAACCTTGCGCCGGTACGCGGTTGCGTCAACGCTCCCGGACGCCCCATCCTGATCGTTCGACAGGCTTCGGCACCGGAGCCCAGTGGCTCCGCCGCCGGTCCATTCTCCCGGAGGTCGAATCCGAAATGCCCGACTATCTCAATCTGATTTGCGGGCTCCCGGATGGTGGTCGGGTCTGGATCACCCGGCTCCAGCCGCCCATCGAGTTTCAGTGGGACGGCACGGCCTGCTTCTGGCCGCAGATCAATATCGAGCGGCCCTGCCTTCCGATCTGGGTCGGGCCGGCGTCGACGCCCCGGGTCACGCTGGGGCCCGGCCCGGTCGTCAACTACATCGCCGACCCGGATCTGTGCGGCGCCGCGCTGAGATCCGCCAGCGCCCTCGCCCGCCAGGTTCCACGACCCTGGTTCAATCACCCGGATCGAATCCGCGCGACGACCCGCGACCAGGTCAGCGAAATCCTGCAAGGCATACCGGGGGTTGCCGTTCCCAAGGTCATCCGTTGCAGTGCGGATTGCGTCGAAGACATAAGGGGCGCCATCGCCGACCATGGCCTCGCCTATCCCGTGCTAGTGCGGACCGTCGGATCGCAAAGGGGGCTGACCTTGGCGCGCATCGACCGTAGAGACGACACCCAGTCGTTCATGGCGTGCCTGGCCGCCGGCGCCGAACTGTACATCTGTCCTTTCGTCGATTTTGCCGGCGCCGATGGCCTTTACAGGAAATACCGCGTGGCGATGATCGGCGGCCAGCCCTTCCTCAACAGCCTCATCACCGGCGTGCATTGGAACGTCCACGCCTCCAGCCGCATCTGGAACGACGACGCCATCGCCGAAGAGCGGGCCGCCCTGGACGGGTTCGCTTCGGGGCTCGGCGCGCGGTTTGGACAGCAGCTGGAGGAGATCCATCGCCGGCTGGGCCTGGACTATTTCGGAATGGACTTCGCCATCAGGCCCGACGGATCAATGCTCATCTTCGAAGCCAATGCCGTGATGGACGTCCTGGGGCTGGGGCCGAGTACGCTGGAGCCGGATATCTGGGCGCTGAGTGGTCTGGCGATCAAGGCGGCGCTGCTGGCGTTGCTGGACCAGCCCGACCGGTGGGTTGAGGCCGGATTCAACGGGTCCGCCAAGAGCTGACCTTGGTGAATCGCCGCAGCCCTATGCGAACCGCCAGGCCTCTTCCGCCGCGCGCCGCAGCGCCCTCGCCTTGTGCTGGGTCTCCTCGTACTCGGCCACGGGATCGCTGTCGGCGACGACGCCGCCGCCGGCCTGCACATAGAGGGCGCCGTCCTTCACCAGGCCGGTGCGCAGGACGATGCAGGTGTCGACGCTGCCGTCGCAGCCGAAATAGCCCACGGCGCCGGCGTAGCCGAGGCCGCGTTTCTCGGTCTCCAGCTCGTCGATGATCTCCATCGCCCGCACCTTGGGGGCGCCCGAAAGGGTGCCGGCGGGCAGGGCGGCCATCAGCACGTCCACCGGATCCACCCCCTCGGGGGCGTCGCCCTCGACGTTGGAGACGATGTGCATGACGTGGCTGTAGCGCTCGATGGTGAAGCTGGCGGTGACCCGCACATTGGGGCCCTTCGACGGGCCCCGCGTCTTGTTGTCGCCGGCCTGGCGCAGCATGGCCACTCGGCCCACGTCGTTGCGGCCCAGGTCCAGCAGCATCAGGTGCTCGGCCCGCTCCTTGGGGTCGGCCAGCAGCTCGGCCTCCAGGGCCTGGTCCTCCTCCGGCGTCGCGCCGCGGGGGCGGGTGCCGGCGATGGGACGGATGGTGATCATGCCGTCGCGCAGGCGCACCAGGATTTCCGGGCTGGAGCCCACCAGCTGGAAGCCGCCGAAGTTCAGATAGAACAGGAAGGGTGAAGGGTTCAGCCGGCGCAGGGAGCGGTAGAGGGCCAGCGGCGGCAGGTCGAACTCGGCCCGGAACCGGTGGCTTGGCACCACCTGGAAGATGTCGCCGGCGTGAATGTAGCGCTTGGCCCGCTCCACTAGCTCGCCGTAGTCCGCCTGGCTGACCTTGGAGTCAAAGGGCTTGGCCGATTGCAGCGCACGGTTCGGCGCGGCGGGCAGGGGAGTGGCGAGGTCGGTGATCACCGCGTCGATCCGCGCCGTCGCGGCGGCGTAGGCGTCCGCCGCGCTCTCGCCCGACGGCCAGACCGTGGTCGCCAGGATGATCTCCTGGCCGATGGAATCGAAGATCGCCACGATGGAGGGGCGGATCATGATCGCGTCGGGCAGATCGAGCGGGTCGGGATTGACGTGGGGCAGGCGCTCCACCAGCCGCACCATGTCATAGCCGAGGGCGCCGAAAATCCCCGCCGACATCGGCGGCAGGCCCTTGGGCAGGTCGATCCGCGTGGCCGCGACGAGATCGCGCAGGGATTCCAGCGCGCCGGTCGGCTCGGGCGCGAACGCGCCTGCGGCTATGCCGTCCCCGCGCGCGGTCTCGGCCCTGTCCCCTCGGCAGCGCCAGACCAGGTCCGGCCGCATGGCCACCACGGAGTAGCGCCCGCGCCAGGCGCCCCCCTCCACGGACTCGAACAGAAAGGCGTAGGGCGCGTCGTGCGCGATCTTCAGATAGGCCGAGACCGGCGTCTCCAGATCGTCGACGATCCGGGTCCAGACGATCTGAGGCCGGCCGGCCTTGTGGCCGCCTTCGAAAGTGTCAAAGGCGGGCTCGATGCTCACTGGGCCAGGCCCCGCTTAATCGCGTCGGGCGTCGCCATCGGCGCGTCGGCAGCCGACGCGCCGATGGCCAGCCGCGCCCGGGCGAGATCGGTCTTCGGCTTGATCTGGTCGCGGGCGACCCGTTGCAGGGCCTTGAGCGCGTCGCCGAACAGCTGCTTGGACACCGGGCTGATGAACTGGCCGGTGACGGCGGCGGCCTCGGCCTGGGGGGCGGCCTGGATGGAATCGACCCTCGCCACGAAGATCGGCCCCAGGCCCTCCTCGGTGGTCGGACCGGCGAACACTTGGCCCACCTTGGCCTCGAACAGGCGCGGCGCGAAGGTCTGACCAAAAGCCTTGTAGCTCGCCGGATTGGCCCGGCTGACGCCGGTGGCGTGCTGCACCTTGGCGCCCACCGAGGCCGCGGCGGCGTCGAAGCTCATCCCCCTGCCGGTCTTGGCGATGATATCCTGCGCCTTGGCGACCATCCGCTTGCTGTTTTCGCTGGCGATGTAGCCCTTGGTCAGATCGGCGCGCAGGTCGTTGATCGACGGCGCCTGCGGCGCGTTCACCTTGTCCACCTTGACCACGAAATACTCGCCGCCGCCCTCGTCCTGGACGTCCGACTCCCCGCCCGGCGGCAGGCTGAAGGCCACCTTGAGCACCCGGGCGCTGAGCACGCCTTCCGGCGGCTTGCTGAAGGACCGACCCTGGGCGCTCATAGGCCCGACGTCCACCGGGACCACACCGGCGGCCTTGGCGGCGTCGGCGAGGCTGGCGCCGCCGCTGTGGGCGTCGTCGTATTTCTGGAAGGCGGCGTAGGCCAGCTGGGCGGCGGCGTTCTCACGCACCTTGGCCTCCAGCTGCGGGCGCTCCTTTTCGAGATCGGCGCTGACGGCCGGGGTGATCGGGCCGACGGCGACGACTGCATAGCCGAGGGAGCCCTGCACCGCGGCCACGTCGCCGGTCTTCATTGAGAAGGCGGCGTCGGCCACCTTGGAGTCGGCGACCGCGGCCTTGGCGGTGGCGTTGTAGATGATCGGCTGGGCGCCCACCGAGGCGGCGGCGGCCTGCGGCGCCTTGCCGGCCTTGATCAGGCCGGCGACGGATTGGGCGCTCGCCGCGTCCTTGGTCGGGATGACGATCAGAGAGCGCTTTTCGGGTTGCTCCAGGCTGGCCTTGTTGAAGTCGAAGAGCTTCTGCACCGCCGCCGGATCGACCGTCGCCTTGGGCGCCATCGCCTTGGCGCTGAAACGCACCACGGTGAGGATGCGCATCTCCGGCAGGCGCATGCCGCGCTCCTTCACGAACGCCGCCAGCTGGGTGTCGGACGGCGGCGTCACCGCGGGCACGCTGTTCGGGTCGATGACGATGACGCTCACATCGCGCCGCTCCAGCTGGAAGCCCGCAACAAGGGCGCTGTAGGCGCGCGGCGCCTTCAGCCCGGCCGCGAGGCCGATGGCCATGTGGTTCTGCGAAAGCTCGTCGATCAGGCCCGCTTCGAATTTCTCCCTGGTCAGCCCCTTGTCGGAGAGCAGCTTGGTGTAGATTTGCGGGTCGAACTTGCCGGTCGCCGGGTTGAAGAACGCCGTGTACTTCATCAGGGCGTCGGACATCAGGCTGTCGGCCGGCCGCACGCCGATCTGGTGAAGATAGGCGTCGAACGCCTCGTCGCCGGCCTTTTCATCGAGCAGCCCCCTGTCGACGCCTCCGGCCAGCAGGTCCTTCATGGTCACCGCCTCGCCCTGCTGTTCCTCGACGTGCTTGCGATAGTTGTCGAAGATCAGCTTGAAGTCGTTGGCCGAGACCTCCCGGGATCCCGCGCTGATCACCCAGTTGCTGACGCTGGCGTGGAACACGTCGCGGATGCCCCAGACGCTGAAGCTGAAGATCAGGAGGACGAACAGCGCAACGGCCCAGGGCGATTTCGCGAACGCGCGGATGGCGGTGAGCATGAGGTGTGCGGTCCCGTGGCTGATCCAGGTCCGGCGTTCGACCGCCGGTTGGCTGTAGGGGGGCGGTATAGGGGAGCCAGGCGACGGGGGGCAAGTCTTCCGGCGCGGCGCGGAGTGGACAGGCGCGCGTCCATGACCTAGGGGCGAACGGCTCCATGGGGGAAACTGCGCATGCCCAAGGCCTTGATCGCCGGAAACTGGAAGATGAACGGCCTCGCCGCGGATATCGCCGAGGCGCGGTCGCTGGCCGAGGCCCTGGCCGCGAACGGCGCGTCCTGCCGCGTGGCCCTGTGCCCGCCCGCGACCCTGATCGCCAAGATGGCCTGGTCCCTGAAGGGCTCCCCCGTCGCGGTGGGCGGCCAGGACTGTCACTCGGGCCTCTCCGGAGCGCACACGGGGGACATCAGCGCCGAGATGCTGGCCGACGCGGGAGCAAGCCTGGTGATCGTCGGCCATTCCGAACGGCGGGCCGACCACGGCGAGAGCGACGCCGTCGTCTGCGCCAAGGCCCAGGCAGCCTTCCGCGCCGGGCTTGAGCCGATCATCTGCGTCGGCGAGACCCTGGACCAGCGCAAGGCCGGCCGGGCTTTGGACGTGGTGGTCGGGCAGGTGGAAGGTTCCGTGCCGCTCGAGGCCGTCGATCACGGTTTTGCCCTGGCCTATGAGCCGGTCTGGGCCATCGGCACCGGCCTAACCCCGACCCTCGCCGAAATCGCCGAGGTCCACGCCGCCATCCGCGCCACCCTCCGGGACCGGCTCGGCGCGGCGGGCGCGGCCGCCCCGATCCTCTACGGCGGCTCGGTGAAGCCCGCCAACGCGGCGGAGATCCTGGCCACTGCCGAGGTCGGCGGAGCCCTGGTCGGCGGCGCGTCGCTGAAGGCCGCGGACTTCCTGCAGATCGTGCGGGCGGTTTAGGGGGCGGCTAGCTGGGGCCGGCGGATTGCGGCGGACCGACGCCCCCTACAGCAACAGCCCGAACAGCTGACAGTCCCGCCGCTCGCCGTCGCGGTCGACATAGCCGCGCAGCAGGCCTTCCTCCTCGAAACCGAGCCGCTCCAGAAGTCGCACCGAACGGGCGTTGCCCAGGTGGGTGCGGGCGGTCAGCCGGCGCAGGCGCAGGGTCTGGGCGGCGTGGCTGAGCACCGCCTGCATGGCTTCCAGCGTATAGCCGTCGCCCCAATATTCCCGGCCGACGATGAAGCCGACCTCGGCCCGGTGATGCCAGCGGTCGATCTCGGCAAGATCACAACAGCCGACGAAGGCGCCGTCCGCGGCGCGCACCATCGCCCAGTAGAAGGCCGCCTTGCGCGCCATCTGGTCGAGCTGGCTCTCCAGAATCGCGGCGGTCAGGCCCATGTCCTCGATCTCGGCGATGTCCCAGAAGGCCATCACCTCCGCATCGCTCATGATGGCGTGCAGATAGGGCGCGTCCTCCGCCTGCAGCGGGCGAAGGGTCAGCCGAGAGGTCTGCAGAATCATTTCGAACGTCCCCGGCCAGCGGTCTTATCGGCGGCAGCGTCCCGATGGTGGGTATGCGCTTGACGCGGCCCTCGTCAACGGCGTCCTGCGGCGCGGCGTGCGCCCGCTGGCGCGGGGCCGCGCTTGGTGATAGAGGGGCCGGCTCATTGCTCGGACCCTACGCCCGCGCGTCGCTCGAAGATCCACACCCATGCTTCTCGGCATTCTGCTCGCTGTCATCATCGTCGTCTGCATCGCCCTCGTCGGGGTGATCCTGTTGCAGCGTTCCGAAGGCGGAACCCTGGGGATGAGCGGCGGCGGCCCCGGCAACTTCATGACCGCCCGCGGCGCCGGCGACCTTTTGACGCGCACCACCCAGATCCTGGCGGCGATCTTTTTCGCCCTCTGCTTGGTGATGACCCTGGTCAGCGGCCACAACCGCTCCCAGGCCTCCGTCGCCGACCGGCTGAAGCTGCAGATCGATCCCGCCGTCCTGGCCGCCCGCGAACGGGCCCAGGCCGCCGCGCAGAGCGCCGCGGCGCCCGTCGGCGCCCCCGGCGCGGCGCCGACAACCGTCGCGCCGACCCAGACCCGCCATCCGGCGTCCCCGTCCGACCCCCTCGGCTCGCTGATCGACCAGACCAACGGACCCGCGGGTAAATAGGTCGCAGGGATTTTCTGGGGACAGCGAATCGTTTTCAGGGATTCGTCCGCGAATCAGCGCTAATCTGGTCTCCCATGGCCCGGTACATTTTCATCACCGGCGGCGTGGTCTCCTCACTTGGTAAGGGTCTCGCGTCCGCCGCTCTCGGCGCGCTTTTGCAGGCGCGCGGTTACAAGGTTCGGCTGCGCAAGCTGGACCCGTATCTCAACGTGGATCCGGGGACGATGAGTCCCTATCAGCACGGCGAGGTCTACGTGACCGACGACGGGGCGGAGACGGACCTCGACCTGGGGCACTACGAGCGCTTCACCGGCGTGTCGGCCACCAAGGGCGACAACATCACCACCGGTCGCATCTACCAGACCATCATCGAGAAGGAGCGGCGCGGCGACTATCTCGGCGCCACCGTGCAGGTGATCCCGCACGTCACCGACGAGATCAAGCGCTTCGCCCTGTCGCCGGCCTTCGCCGAGGACGGCAGCCCGGTGGACTTCGTGCTCGTCGAGATCGGCGGCACTGTGGGCGACATCGAGGGCCTGCCCTTCTTCGAAGCCATCCGCCAGATCGGCCAGGAACTGCCGCGCGGGCATTCCTGCTTCGTCCACCTGACCCTGCTGCCCTTCATCAAGACCGCCGGGGAGATGAAGACCAAGCCGACGCAGCACTCGGTNNTCTGCAACGTGCGCGAAAGCGCCGTCATCCAGGCGATGGACGCCAGCTCCATCTACGCCGTGCCGCTGGAATATCACCGGGAGGGCCTAGACGCTGAGGTCCTGGCGGTGTTCGGGATCAACGACGCCCCCGCGCCGGATTTGTCCATGTGGAAGGGCATCGTCGAGCGGGTCAGCCACCCGGACGGCGAGGTCAATATCGCCGTTGTTGGTAAGTACACGGTGCTTAAGGACGCCTACAAATCCTACATTGAGGCCCTCGTTCACGGCGGCATCGCCAACAACGTCGCCGTGACCATCGACTGGGTGGAGAGCGAGCAGCTCGAATCCGACCCCGAGGCCGCCATGGAGCGACTGGAGAACGCCCACGGGGTGCTTGTGCCGGGGGCGTTCGGCGAGCGGGGCGCGGAGGGAATGATCCGCGCCGTGCAGTTCGCCCGCGAGCGAGACGTGCCCTACCTGGGGGTCTGCTTCGGCATGCAGATGGCGGT
>PLSW01000194.1 GCA_003165275.1 Caulobacteraceae bacterium | reverse complement strand
TCGCGGCGCGAAGCGCTCGCGACGGGCGTCGGCCCGCCGCACAATGCGGCTCTCAGACCCCCATTCGGCCCAGCCCCGCCCTTAACCCTTGGTGGCGAGTCTGCTCTGGCGTCTGGCCGTCTCAAGGACGACGCCGAAGGCGTCGCCGCGCAGCGGCGGGCCCAAGCGGGCCCGTCCTTGACACGGCCAGACGCCAGAGCTCCAATCTCGCAAGGGTTCAGGGACGATCCCCGCCATGAATGCCTGAGGGCTGAGGGGACGGGAGCGCTTGTCACCTCATTTCCAGACCCGACGCGGCCACCCCACCCGCTCATACTGGCGAATGCCGGTATCCAGATCACAAGCCGGGATGGTCGGGGATGATCCGCCGAGCCTCTTTGCCGGCGCTGTCTTCGCGTGGGCGGCGCGACGGGTCGCCGAACTTCGGCGATCCAATATTCGCCGCCTCAATCAAAACTGCAGCGTCACCAGCGTGTTCGCCCCCGACCGAAAGATCGTCGCCGCGACCTGCTGTCCCGGGTGGGTGACTTGGACCGCCGTCACGAGGTCCGTCCTGCCGGTGACCGGTCGACCATCGTAGGAGGTGAGGCAATCCCCAGGCTTAAGGCCCGCGCGCTCAGCGACTGAACCGGGCTTCACCGAGACGATCATGGCCGCCCTCATGTCGCCGCGGCCGAGCATCGTGGCTGTCAGCGGCGGCAGATCGACGTAGGCGGCCCCAAGGGCGTCCATCGCGGCGGGCGCGACGAACGCCGGCTGAGCGGTGGCGGTCGGCAAGGGCGCCGCGCCCTGTCCGCCGTTGCACCCCATCGCGAGGATGTTGGACGAACAGTCAAAATTCGAGCCTGAACTCGTCGAGCCCGTCAGCCGCCCATCCGGGCCAAAGGTGAAGAAGGTCGTTGAACTGGCCGCCGTGGCGCCGCCCGCGAACAGTCCGACAATCGGAATGAAGCTCGCCGCCTTGATGTGGGAGCGGACGGAGATGTAGCCGATCGACCGGCTTCCATCCGCGGCCACCGAGGCGCTTGAAGGCTGGCCAAGGGCGCGCACGACCTCGTCATAGGTCGTCACGCCGACCCTGAAACTCGCGACTTGCGCCTGGCTGACATCGCCGGCGGCGGCGGCGCCGGCCGCCGCCATCAACAGCGCGACGGCAAAGGCTCCAACAGCGGTTCGATTCATTGTGGAGTCCCCCAGGACAGATACGACGCATCAGCGCATCCAGCCGAAGGAAAGTCCATTTTTCAATTTCTGATGCGTTTGCTGGTTCGCGCAACTGCGTTGGTCGCCAAATCGCGACGCTCTTTGGGACTAGATATCCTGTCACGCTAACTAGTGGCGTGCAGAATGTTGCGGAAATGTTCGTTGAATTTGAATAATAATTCATTGACACTCAATCAAAACGATCAAATGACAGTTGATATAACTTATATATGGAGAGCAATAGTGGATAATCAGAAAGACAAATACCCTGAATCAATCAAAATAGAATCAATTGAGTCAGACATTCGCGCTGTTATTGTTCGAATGATGCTGAAAGATGGGTCTGGACTCATTCTTAGAATTTCAGAGCGTGGGTTGGAGTTCTACGGGAGGGAAAATGACGCCCGCAGCTTGTCTGGGTCCACGATTGTGAAAACGCCCGAACAAGTTTTTGAGTGGATCAAAGGCGAAACTCCGGTCGGTGGCAAAAAGGCGTTCGGTGCGAAGAAGGGTCTCAGCGACATCGGAAGCAGGGGGCGCAAAATTAGCTAACCGACGCCGCTCGCTGGTCCGCCCGGTGCCGATCGAGCGCGCGATGCCCCCCCCCGCTTGCCCCATCCCCCATCCCGTCCTACTCGGTTCCCCCACACCCCCGCCGTCCAGGGAGCCCCTCATGTCCGCCGCCGCCGCCGCCCCAACCCGCGTCACCGCCGCGGTGATGATCATCGGGGATGAGATCCTCTCCGGCCGCACCCAGGACACCAACCTCAATGCCATCGCCAAATACCTCGGCGTGCACGGAGTCGACCTGGCCGAGGCCCGCGTCGTGCCCGACGACAAGGACGAGATCATCACCGCCCTCAACCACCTGCGGGCCAAGTACGACTACGTGCTGACCACCGGCGGCATCGGTCCCACCCATGACGACATCACCGCCGACTGCGTGGCCGAGGCCTTCGGGGTCGCCCTCTACGAGCACCCGGAGATCATCGCCATGATGACCGCCCGCTGGAACGGGGTGGAGCTGAACGCCGCGCGGCGGCGGATGGCGCGGGTGCCGGAGGGGGGCGCGCTGATCCGCAACCCGATCAGCGGCCCGCCGGGGTTCTGCATCGGCAATGTGTTCGTCATGGCCGGGGTGCCGCAGGTGATGCGCGGCATGCTGGAGGATGTGGGCTGGCGGCTGAACGGCGGCGCGGTGGTGATCAGCCGCAACGTCCGCGTCGAGGGCTCCGGCGAGGGGGTGATCGCCGAGCCCCTGGAGCGGGTGGCCAAGGCCCACCCGGACCTGTCCCTCGGCTCCTATCCCTTCTTCGGCCCGGAGGGCTACGGCTCCAACCTGGTCATCCGCGGCCGCGACGCGGGTGAGCTGGCCGCCGTGGTCGACGAGCTGGTGGCGGCGTTGCGCGGGGCGGGGATCGAGAAGATCATGCCGGATGCGGCGGCGGCGAACTGATGTCGCCGCTGACGTCGGCCGCCAGTGCGGCGGCCCGACGCCCCCTCAGTCGGCTTCGCCGACAGCTCCCCNNCCCGTTTCACGGTGGAGCAAGGCGCCAAACTGTTGTCCTCCACCGCGTAGCGGGGGGTCGAGAGCGGCGTTCGCCTTCGGCGAACGCATCTGGCGCGTGAAGCGCGCTCGCGCTCTCGACGGCTCAGGCGTAGCCCGAGACGGAGGGGGCGTCGGTCCGCCGTAACCCCAAGGAGAGACACACCATGCCCTTCGTCACCAGCTACATTGCCTACCGCACCGCGGCCGATCCGCCCCTCACCGTCGCCGGCAAGCTGCGCGTCCCCGACTTGGCCGAAACGCCCGCCGGCGGCGCGCCGGCCATGCTGGTCTGTCACGGCAGCGGCGGGGTGGATCAGCGGGGCGAGTTCTACATCGCCGCCCTCAACGCCGCCGGGATCGCCACCCTGGAGATCGACATGTGGGCCGCCCGGGGGACCGGCCGCGGCGCCGGCGCCCGGGCCCGCAGCGTGCCGGAGACCCTGCCGGACGCGTTCGGCGCCCTGGCCTTCCTGCGCGCCCAGCCGGAGATCGACCCGGCCCGGATCGGGATCATGGGCTTTTCCTGGGGCGGGGTGGTGACCCTGCTCTCGGCCACCCGGCGGGTGAGCGAGGCCATGCGCGGCGATGGCGCGGGCTTCGCCGCCCACGCGGCCTTCTATCCGGTGGTCTGGGCCTACAACGTCGTGCCGGGGATGGAGCTGGAGGGCCTCACCGGCGCCCCGGTGCTGATCCAGTGCGGCGGCGCCGACGCCTACGATGACCCCGACGGCCTGGACCAGCTGATGGCTCGCCTGTCGCCGCAAACCCGCGCCCTGGTCACCCCCATCACCTACCCGGCCGCCACCCACGCCTTCGACCGCGACGCCCCCGAGGTGGTGATCACCGACCCCTTCGCCCACAAGGGGGCCGGCGGCGAGGTGCGGTTCACGTTCAATCGCGAGGCGGCGGAGGCGGCCCGGGGGGAGCTGCTGCGGTTCCTGGCCGGTGCGTTGGGGACCTGAGTGCGTGCTTCGACACGCGCGCGAAGGGCGCGCTACTCAGCATGACGTATAGTTTTGGCGCCCACCCCTCTGCGTCATCCTGAGTAGGGAGCGAAGCGACCGTGTCGAAGGACGCACCCATGCCCCCCCATCCCCCTTGCCCCTGATCACCGACCCCGAAGACCCCCGCGTCGAGCCCTACCGGGCCCTGCGTGAACGCGACCTCGTCGGCCGCCAGGGCCGGTTCGTCATCGAGGGGGAGGTGGTGCTGCGCGCCTTCGCCGCCGCCGGCCGCCACCGGCTGACTCGGTGCTGCTGGCGGAGAAGCGGGTGGCGGGCCTGGCCGAGATCCTCGCCGCCCTGCCGGCCGACGCCCCGGTGCACGTGGCCTCGCAGGCCGTCCTCGACAGCATCGTCGGCTTCCACATCCACCGGGGCATCCTGGCGATCGGAACCCGCGCGGCGGAGCTCGACGCGGAGGCGTTGCTGGCCGGCCTCGGCCCCCGGGCGCGGGTGGTGGCCCTGTTCGGGGTCTCCAACCACGACAATGTGGGGGGGATCTTCCGCAACGCCGCCGCCTTCGGGGCGGACGCGGTGCTGCTCGACGCCGCCTGCTGCGATCCCCTCTACCGCAAGGCCATCCGGGTGTCGGTGGGCGCCGCCCTGACCGTCCCCTTCGTCCGCCTGCCGGAGGGCCCGGACGCCGTCGCCCTGCTGCGGCGCCACGGCTTCACCTGCCTGGCCCTCAGCCCCGCCGGCGCCGAGCCCCTGCACGCCCTGGTCCCGCCCCCCCGCGCGGCCCTGCTCCTGGGCGCCGAAGGCCCCGGCCTGCCGGACGCGGTGATGGCGTTGGCCCGCACCGTGAGCATCCCCATGGCCGGCAAGTTCGACTCCCTCAACGTCGCCACCGCCAGCGGGATAGCGCTGCACCAGCTGGCGTTTGGGTAGGGGATGGAGCGTTTCGCTCCTCCCCCATCTATGGGGGAGGTGGACCGGAGCGAAGCGACGGGCCGGAGGGGGCAAGTCAGCGAGCCGCCAATGCCCTCGCCGCATCGACGATCCCCGCGGCGACCCCATTCGGATCGGCCAGGACCTCCGACGCTTGATACCGCACCGTGCGCACCCCCAAGTCCGCCAGATAGGCGTCGCGGCGGAGATCGCGCTGCGGTCGGTCGCCCATGCCGTGACTTTGGCCATCGACCTCGATCGCCAGCTTCGCCGCGGGACAATAGAAATCCAGCACGTAAGGGCCGAAGGGATGCTGTCGGCGGAAAATGGGCTGGCCCGGTTGCCGATGGCGCAGGCGGGCCCAGAGCAACACTTCTGGCAGACTCAGGTCTCGCCTGAGGGTCTTGGCGCGGGCGCGAACGGTGCGATCGGTCGGCATGGAAGGGAGCTTAATCCCCACTTGCCCCCGTCATCTCGCTGCGCTCGATGCCACCTCCCCCATGAATGGGGGAGGAGCTTAAGACCTCAGCCCTCCACCACCACCACCACCACCGCCTCCAGCGCCCCCTCCCACCGGCTGACCACGGCGCAGGCCACGGAGTTGCCGACCACGTTGGTGGCGCTGCGGCCCATGTCCAGCAGCTGGTCGGCGCCCAGGATCAGCAGCAGGCCGGCCTCGGGCAGCTTGAAGTAGGTGAGGGTGGCGGCGATCACCACCAGGGAGGCCTTGGGCACCCCGGCGATGCCCTTGGAGGTGATCATCAGCACGAACAGCAACGTGACCTGCTGCGACAGGGAAAGGGTGATCCCGTAGGCCTGGGCGATGAACAGGGTGGCGAAGGTGCAGTACATCATCGAGCCGTCGAGGTTGAACGAATAGCCCAGGGGCAGGACGAAGCTGACGATGCGCGGCGGCAGGCCGATGGCCATCAGCCCCTCCAGCAGCCGCGGATAGGCCGCCTCCGAACTGGCGGTGGAGAAGGCCAGCAGCATCGGCGGCCGGATGACGGCCAGGAGGTCCCGGGACCGGCGACCCATGACCAGGATCCCGACCACCGCCAGCAGCGACCAGAGAATCCCCAGGGACAGGTAGAAGCCGCCGATGAACCGGGCGTAGGTGGCCACCACCCCGATCCCGTGCGCGGCCACGGTGGAGGCGAGGGCGGCGAACACCGCCAGGGGCGCCAGCCGGATCACGAAGTCGGTCACCTTCAACATGATCGCCGCGATCTGCTCCACCAGCGTCACCACGGCCGGGGCCCGGCCCGGCAGGACGGCGATGGCCGCGCCGACGAAGCAGGAGAAGACCACGATCTGCAGTATCTCGTTGTTGGCCATCGCCTCGGCGATGGAGCGGGGGATCAGGTGGTTGACGAAGTCCTTGATGGTGAAGCTGGAGGTGTCCACCGCCGTGGTCGCCGCGCTCGCCGCCGGTACCGCCAGGTGCATCCCCGCGCCGGGATGCAGCCAGGTCACCATCACCAGGCCGATGGTCAGCGAGACGATGGAGGCGGAGACGAACCAGAACATGGTCTTGGCGCCCACCCGGCCGATGGAGGCGGCGTCCTCCATGTGGGCGATCCCGGCCACCAGGGTGGAGAAGATCAGCGGCGCGATGATCATCTTGATCAGCCGCAGGAAGCCGTCGGTGATCAGCCCCATCACCATGGTCAGGGTCTTCAGGTCGCCTGCGTCCATGTAGAGGTTGGCCGCATAGCCGGCGGCGATCCCGCCGACCATGGCGATGGCGATCCAAAGACCCAGTCCGCGTTTCATCCGCCGTCTCCCCCGATTTGCGCCCTACGCGCGCCTGCCGCCTATGCGCGGGGAAGCCGGGTCTGTCGAGGCCCGCGAGCGAACGGCCTAGCCCGCGGCGCGCGCGCCCCTATATCAGCCGCATGACCGACCTTTCCGTGCTCGACCTTTCACCGATCTGTCAGGGCGGCGACGCCCGCCAGGCCCTGGACAACAGCCGCGACCTCGCCGGCCACGCCGAGCGGCTGGGATACAAACGCTACTGGCTGGCCGAGCACCACAACATGCCCGGCGTCGCCAGCGCGGCCACGGCGGTGGCCATCGCCCACGTGGCGGCGGGCACGAAGACGATCCGCGTCGGCGCCGGGGGCATCATGCTGCCCAACCACTCGCNNTCGCCGAGCAGTTCGGCACCCTGGCGGCCCTGCACCCCGGCCGCGTCGACCTGGGCGTCGGCCGCGCCCCCGGCACTGACCAGCTCACCGCCCGCGCCCTGCGCCGCACCCTGACCGGCGACATCGACGCCTTCCCGCAGGACGTCATCGAGCTGATGAACTACTTCCGCCCCGTCCAGCCCGGCCAGCAGGTCCACGCGGTGCCGGGGGAGGGGGAGGCGGTGCCGGTGTGGATCCTCGGCTCCAGCCTCTACGGCGCCTCCCTGGCGGCGGCCCTGGGCCTGCCCTTCGCCTTCGCCTCCCACTTCGCCCCGGCGGAGCTCGACAACGCCCTGGCCCTCTACCGCGAGCGCTTCCGCCCCTCCGAATACCTGGACAAGCCCTACGCCATGGCCGGCCTGACCGTGGTGGGGGCGCAAACGGACGCCGATGCGCGGTTCCTGTTCAGCTCCCTGCAGCAGGCCTTCGTCAACCTGCGCACCGGCCGCCCCGGCCCTCTGCCGCCGCCGGTGGCGGACATGGACCAGCGCCTCGATCCCGGCGCCAAGGCCATGCTGGGCGCGTCCCTCGCCTGCGCCGTGGTGGGCTCGCCCCAGACCGTGCGCGAGGGCCTGGCCGCCTTCGCCGCCCGCACNNGGCGCCGACGAACTGATCGTCACCTCGCAGATCTTCGACCACGCCGCTCGGGTGCGCTCCTTCGAGATCGCGGCGGCGGCCATGCGGGGCTAGACGCGCCCGCCGGGTCCGGCGATACATTCGGTCCGAGTGAATGTCGCTTTCCGGAAAAGTCAGGCGATGCGGGCCAATGAAATCCGGCCTGCCTTGACCTGGATCAT
>PLSW01000061.1 GCA_003165275.1 Caulobacteraceae bacterium | reverse complement strand
GTTAACCCGAGCCAGGAGCCCTGGGGCGCAACGCTTGGCCCTTGCGGACGGCGGCCCGACATCACAAGGTTCGAGGCTAGAGACCGATATGGCTTTGCGTTCGAAATGGACTGCCTTGGCGGGGATGGTCGTCGGCCTGGGTTCACTGGGGGCCGCGCCGGCGCCGGCGCTGTCCATTACCGTCAAGGATCTTACGCCGAAGTTCCTGACCTTCTACCGCGCCGCAACCGCCGCCAACGCCTCGCCGGACGAGCGTTTCAAGCTCTGGAAGGCGGACTACGATTTTGCCGCCGTTCCGCCGACGCCCCAGGGCGACGTGATCGCGCGACGGTTGCTTGATCAAGCCTGGCCCAAATATCCCGGGGTGATCGCGCGGATTGAACGGGGCGCCGCCGGCGTTGCGCCTTCCCCTGAAGCGACCCTGCGCCGGGTGGCGGCAGAACTGCACCCCGACGGCCCGGTGCGGCTCAATCTTCTGGTCTACGTCGGCGCCCTTGAGGGCAACGCCTTCACAGCGGCGGAGGGGCGCAAGGTCACGGTCGCCCTCCCCGTGGAGCAGGGCCCGTACGAGCGCGGTCCGATGATGGCGCACGAATTCGTCCATGCCGTCCATATCAGCATGGGTACAAACGCGGGCGGCTGGATTCGCACGATCGGAGAGACTGTTTTGGCGGAGGGCCTCGCCATGCGGGTCGCCCAGCATCTTTATCCTGACCGGCCCGCGGCGTCGTTCGTGGAAATGTCGACCGAACCCGGGTGGCTGGCCAAATCTGAGGGCCAGCGCAGTGCGATCCTTACCGACGTCAAGTCGGCGCTGGCGAGCAATAAGTCAGACGACCTACTGCGCTTCACCATGGGCGCCGGCCCGACCGGTCTAGACCGCGAAGCCTACTACGCTGGCTGGGTAGTCGTCGACTACTGGACAAGACACGGCTTGAGTTTCGCCGACATCGCCCGCATTCCGGAAGCCCAGGCGCCGGGTCGGGTTGGCGCCGCCATTGACGCGATCCTGGCCGGAGGATGACGATGCCTGAACACGTGGAAGCCTGCCGACCAGACGCCAGCGCGCTGGCCCCGGTCATCGATCTCGCCAAATGCGAGGGCAAGGCGGACTGCCTGCGGGTCTGTCCCTACGATGTTTTCGAGGTGCGGGTCGCAACCGGGGCGGAGCGCAAATCCCTGGGCCTGATGGCGCAGCTGAAGTCCCTGGCGCACGGCCACAAGAAGGCCTTCGCCGTCAACGCCGACCAGTGTCATGCCTGCGGCCTGTGCGTCGCGGCCTGCCCCGAGACCGCGATCCGCCTGCTCAAGCCGCGTCCAGCTTGACAGGGACCACGGCCCGGCCTCGTTCTGACGCCCGAGTCTAGTTCAGCACGGAGCAGGCCGATGGCGCGCGGGGCCTTGGATTTCGACCTCGGCGGCGCCCAGACGCCGCACTTCGAGGGCTTCGGCGCGGACGCCTTCGCCTTCTTCGCGGACCTCGCCGCCAACCAGAACCGCGACTGGTTCACCGCCAACAAGGCCCGCTACGAGGCCCAGGTCCGCGCGCCGTTCGCCGCCCTGGTGGCCGACCTGTCCGCCGCCCTGGCCGAACGGGACATTCCGTTCAGGGGCGATCCGAAGACGGCGCTGTTCCGCATCCATCGCGACGTGCGCTTCTCCAACGACAAGAGCCCCTACAAGACCAACGCCGGCGCGGTGCTCAGCCGGGGCGGGATGAAAGGGGAGCCCGGCATGATCTATGTTCACATCTCCCCTGAGGGCTGCTTCGCGGCGGCCGGCTACTATCATCCCGAGCCAAAGGTCCTGGCGAACATCCGGCGGGTCATCGCCGAGCGGCCGTCCACCTGGCGCGAGATCCTCGCCGCCCTGGACGCGGCCGGCGTGGAGGTGAGCCAGACGGACAAGCTGACCCGGACGCCGAGGGGTTTCGAGGCGGTGACCGACGCCGACCTCCTGGACGCCCTGAAACTGAAGTCCTTCATGGTCCGCAAGCCGCTGGGCCGCGACGAGGTCGGCGGCGCGGACCTGGTCGAGACCCTCGCCGACTTCGCCGATCAGGTCTGGCCGATCTTCCGACTGGCCTGATCGAACCATACAATTCGGCGGATGGCCGCGGATCGATGGAACAGTCACGCTAGCTAGGCGTTTACTTCGCATGACCCGGTCTCAGATTTTCAAAGCCTCCGCCCTGCTGTCCGCAAGCCTGGCGGCCCTGTCGATCAGCGCCTGCAACAAGGCGGGGGACGCGAACGGCGCCGCGCCCAACGGCGCCTATGTCCAGGACGCGAGCGTGTCGACTCCCGACACCACCACCTCCTCCACCACCTCGTCGTCCCTGCCGCCGCGCAGCGAGTACCAGCGCGTCAGCAACACCGCCCCGCCGCCCTTGCCGCAATACGACCAGCCGCCGATCCCCGGTCCCGGTTACGAATGGGCGCCGGGTTATTGGGACTGGAGCGACGGCGACTACTACTGGGTTCCCGGCTCCTGGGTTGAACCCCCGCGGGCCGGCCTCTACTGGACCCCCGGATACTGGCGCTTCTACAACGGCAGCTATCTGTTCAGCGACGGCTACTGGGGGCCGGACGTCGGCTTCTACGGCGGCGTCAACTACGGCTACGGCTATGGCGGCGACGGCTATTACGGCGGGCGCTGGCAGAACAACCAGTTCTACTACAACAGCGCCGCCAACAATTTCGGGGACCGACGGATGGACGCCGTCTACACCCAGAGCGCGCCCAGCGGCGGTGGTCGGGCCAGCTACAACGGCGGCGCCGACGGCGTCAGGGTGGCCCCCACGCCGACGCAGGTCCAGGCCGCCACCGCCCGGCATTTCGCACCCACGCACACCCAGGTCGCCGCGGTCAGCGCGGCCCGGGCCGAGCCGCAGCTGCGCGCCGGGGTCAACCGCGGCGCGCCGCCGATCGCGGCGACTGTCCGGCCCGGCGCCTTCCATGACGCGTCCGGCGTCACCGCCGCCCGCTCGGCGGCAAACTACACCCCGCAGCCGAGGTCAGCGGGCGGCGCGCCGGCCGGTGGATCCGGCCAGTCGATGACCGCCGCCGGTTCGCCCCGGCGCGACATCGCCCCGTCGGGCGCTGTCGCTCCCTATGCCGCCACCCGTCCGGGTTCCATGGCCTCGCCCAGGGCGGGAATGGGTCCCGACCGCTCAGCAGCGCCGGCCGCCCCGTATCATGCCGCCACTGTCCGGGCGGACCATGCCCCCCTCGCGCAGGCGCAGGTTGACCGCACGCCGATGCAACGGGCGCCGATGCAACGGGCGCCGGTCGAGCGCGCCGCGCCGAGCCATTTCGCCGCCGCGCCGGTTCGTACGGCCCCGCAGATGCGATCGGCCCCGGCGCCCATGCGGACGATGTCTGCGCCTCGCGCCGCGCCGCCCGCCGCGGCCCGCGCCGCCCCGGCGGCGGCGCAAGGCGGGGAGCGCAAGCCGAACCACCCGTAAACGGCGCCATGCGGCGCGGTCGACCGGCGCCTCAGAGCACCATCTGCGTCTGCATGGCGGTGGCGACCAGCCGGCCGCCCTCAAGCTCCACCCGGGTCTGCCAGACCTGAGTGCGCCGGCCCCGGTGGACCGGCGTGCTTGTGGCGATGAGGGTTGAACCCACCGGTACGCCGGCGATGAAGTTGGTCTTGCTCTCGATCGTCGTCGTGCCCTTGGCCTCCGGCGGCAGGTTGATGGCGGTGGCCATGGCCCCGACCGTGTCAATGAAGGCCATCAGACAGCCGCCGTGAACGATAGACCCCGCGGTGCACAGGTCTGGTCGCACGACGAGGCGGGCGGTCACCCGGTCGGGTTCGGCGGAGACGAATTCCACCCCTATCAGGGCTGCGAAGGGCAGAGGGTTGGCGTTGATCTGGTCGAGCGGAGTCATGGGCCCAATCGCAAAGCTGGCTTGAGTTGGCGCATGCCGCCAAAAATGAATTTCCGTCACCCCCGGGACAAGCCCGGGGGTGACGGACAAATCATGTGAACCAACCCAACATCGCCCTACCGCATGGAGGCGTTGAAACGCTCCAGGGCCGCCGCGCCGGGAACCAACACTTCGCCGCCGAGGCTATTGAGCGGCTGGGCCACCGTGTGCAGGTGATGGTGCAGGTCGCTCGCCTCCGGGTCGAGGTAGAGCAGGCCGGTGACGATCTCCCCCTCCTCCTGGCGCTCATGCAGATAGGCGAGCGCCCGGGCGCGGCTGGAGGGGTCGTAATCCTCCGCCAGCTTGCGCAGGGCCAGTTCCGAGCCGTCGTGCTGGGTCACCCGGGTCACCTCGCCGGGACGGTAGCTGGCCTGGATCGGCTGGCGGGGCACGATCATGTCGAGCTGGTTCACCGCCTCATTGTGCTCGCGGACATAGTCGAAGCTCTTGGTCGAGCCGGGGTGGTTGTTGAACTGGATGCAGGGGGACAGACAGTCGATGAAGGCCGCGCCGGGATGCTCAAGGGCCGCCCGGATCAGCGGGATCAGCTGGTGCTTGTCGCCGGAAAAGCTGCGGGCGACGAAGGTCGCGCCCAGCTGCAGGGCCAGGCCCACCAGATCCACGGCGCTGTCGGTGTTGACGACCCCCTTCTTGGATTTCGAGCCCTTGTCGGAGGTGGCGGAGAACTGGCCCTTGGTCAGGCCGTAAACCCCGTTGTTCTCGACGATATAGGTCATGTTGACCCCGCGCCGGATGGCGTGGGCGAACTGGCCAAGGCCGATGGAGGCGCTGTCGCCGTCGCCACTGACGCCCAGATAGATCAGGTCGCGGTTGGCGAGATTGGCGCCGGTGAGCACGCTGGGCATGCGCCCGTGCACGGTGTTGAAGCCGTGGGAATTGCCGAGGAAATAGTCCGGCGTCTTCGACGAACAGCCGATGCCCGACAGCTTGGCCAGGCGATGCGGCTGGATCTCCAGCTCGTAGCAGGCCTGGATGATCGCGGCGCTGATGGAATCGTGGCCGCAGCCGGCGCAGAGGGTGGAGACCGAGCCTTCGTAGTCGCGGCGGCTGTAGCCCAGGCCGTTCTTGGCCAGGTTCGGATGGTGCAGCCGGGGCTTGGTCAGATAGGTCATTCGGCGGCCTCCGTGACGCGAGCCCCTTGGCGGGCGGCCATCGCTTCTGCGATCGCGCCGGCGATGAAGCGGGCGGTGATCGGCGTGCCGTCAAAGTGGAGGACAGCGGTCAGCTTGGCGGGATCGACGCCGCACTCGTTCATGACCAGGAGCCGCAGTTGGGCGTCCCGGTTCTGCTCGACCACAAACACCCGATCGTGGGCGGCGATGAAATCCTCCACCGCCGCGCTAAAGGGAAAGCCGCGGACGCGCAGAGCGTCCAGGCCGCGCCCCTCCGCCTCCAGCATGTCCAGGGCCTCATGCATCGCCGCTGTCGTCGAGCCGAAATAGATCACTCCGGAGCGGGTCGCCTTGGCGGCGTCGCGGCGCACCGGCGCCGGGACGAGGCCCTTGGCGGTCTCGAACTTGCGCAGCAGCCGCTCGACGTTGTCCACATAGACCGACCCCTCCTCGCTGTAGCGGGCGTAGGGATTGCGCGAGGTGCCGCGGGTGAAATAGGCGCCCTTGGTCGGGTGGACCCCGGGGTAGGTGCGATAGGGGATGCCGTCGCCGTCCACATCCTTGTAGCGGCCGAAGTCGGCGCCCGCCTCCAGGGCCTCGTAGGTCATCACCTTGCCCCGGTCGAGGCTCTTGGCGTCGTCCCAGGCGAGCGGCTGGCACAGCCAGTCGTTCATGCCGATGTCGAGGTCCAGCATCACGAAGATGGTGGTCTGCAGCCGGTCGGCGAGGTCGAAGGCCAGCGCCCCCATCTCGAAGCACTCGGCCGGATCCTGCGGGAACAGCATCACATGCTTGGTGTCGCCGTGGCTGGCGTAGGCGGCGCTGATCAGGTCCGACTGCTGGGTGCGGGTGGGCATGCCGGTGGAGGGCCCGCCGCGCTGCACGTCGAAGATCACCGCCGGGATTTCGGCGAAGTACGAAAGGCCGACGAACTCCTGCATCAGGGAGATTCCCGGGCCGGAGGTGCAGGTGAAGGCCCGCGACCCGTTCCAGCCGGCGCCGACCACCACGCCGATGGAGGCGATCTCGTCCTCCGCCTGAACGATGGCGTAGCGGGCCTGGCCGGTCTCCGGGTCGACGCGGTACTTTTCGCAGAACCCGCTGAAGGCCTCCGCCAGGGAGGTCGAGGGCGTGATCGGATACCAGGCGCAGACGGTGGCCCCGCCATAGACCGCGCCCAGGGCGGCGGCCATGTTGCCCTCGATGAAGATCCGGTCGCCCACCGCGTTTGCGGGGCGCACCTTCAGCCGCAGGTCGCGCGGGTTGGCGGCGATATAGGCGGCGCCCATGTGCAGAGCGTCGACATTGGCCTTGATCACCCGGTCCTTGCCCTTGAACTGCTCGGCCAGCAGCTGCTCGATGACGGCCAGGTCGATGTTCAGCAGCGCCGCCAGCGCGCCGACGTAGATGATGTTCTTGAACAGCTGCCGCTCGCGCGGGACCGAGTAGGCGGTGTTGCACATGGCGGTCAGCGGCACGCCGATGACCTCGATGTCGTCGCGGAACTTCGACGGCGGCAGGGGCTTGGTGGAGTCGAAGAAGAGGTAGCCCCCCGGGGCGATCTCGGCGACGTCGCGGTCCCAGGTCTGCGGGTTCATCGCCACCATCATGTCCACCGCCCCGCCCCGGCGTCCGAGCCGCCCGGCTTCGGTGACCCGCACCTCGTACCAGGTCGGCAGGCCCTGGATGTTGGAGGGGAAGATGTTGCGCGGCGCCACGGGCACGCCCATGCGCAGGATCGCCTTGGCGAACATGGCGTTAGCGCTGGCCGAGCCCGAGCCGTTTACATTGGCGAACTTGACGACGAAATCGTTGATACGCTCTAGCGACTTTTGCATGCGGCCCCTGCCACGCTTAATTCCAGGCTGAACATCTGCATGTCCCACGCCCCCGTTGGGCAGCGCTCGGCGCAGAGGCCGCAGTGCAGGCAGACGTCCTCGTCCTTGACCATCACCCGTCCGGTCTTCAACCGGTCGGAGACATAGAGGTCCTGCGTCAGATTGAGCGCCGGGGCGCTGAGGCGGGTGCGAAGCTCCGCTTCCGGCCCATCGGCGGTGAAGGTGATGCAGTCCACCGGGCAGATGTCGACACAGGCGTCGCACTCGATGCACAGGGGCTCGGCGAAGACCGTCTCCACATCACAGTTCAGGCAGCGTTCGGCCTCGCGGTAGCCCAGGGCCCGGTCGAAGCCCAGTTCGACCTCCATCCGGACGTCCTTCAACGCCACCACCTTGTCGCGGAGCGGCACCCGGTTGCGGCGGTCGTTGGAGATGTCGTTGTCGTAGCTCCACTCGTGGATGCCCATCTTCTGGCTGACCAGCGACGCGTGCGGCGGCGGACGGTCGGCGACATCGAGGCCACTACAGAAGCGGTCGATGGAGATGGCCGCGTCGCGCCCATGCGCGACGGCCCAGATGATGTTCTTGGGCCCGAAGGCGGCGTCGCCGCCGAAGAAGACGTTCGGCAGGCTCGACTGGAAGGTCGCCGGATCGACCCTGGGCATGTCCCATTCGTCGAACGCCAGGCCCACGTCGCGCTCGATCCAGGGAAAGGCGTTTTCCTGGCCGACGGCGACCAGCACGTCGTCGCACTCCACATGCACGTCCGGCTCGCCGGAGGGGACCAGCTTGCGGCGGCCGCGTTCGTCCTTCTCGGCTGCGACCTTCTCGAACCACATCCCGGTCAGCTTGCCGGCGTCATGGGTGAAGGACTTGGGGACCATGAAGTTGAGGATCGGAATGTCCTCGTGGATCGCGTCTTCCTTTTCCCAGGGCGAGGCCTTCATCTCCTCGAAGCCGGAACGGACGATGACCTTCACCGCCTCGCCGCCCAGGCGGCGGGAGGTACGGCAGCAGTCCATGGCGGTGTTGCCGCCGCCGAGCACGATCACCCGCCGGCCGATCTTGTCGATGTGGCCGAAGGAGACGCTGGAGAGCCAGTCGATGCCGATGTGGATGTTGGCGGCGGCCTCGGTCCGGCCGGGCAGGTCCAGGTCGCGGCCGCGGGGCGCGCCGGTGCCCACGAAGATGGCGTCGTAGTCCTCCGCCATCAGGGCCTTCAGGCTTTCCACCCGCTCGCCGAGCCGGGTTTCGACGCCAAGGCCCAGGACGTAGCCCACCTCCTCGTCAATGACCTCTTCCGGCAGTCGAAAGCGCGGGATCTGGCTACGGATCATGCCCCCGGCGCGGGTGTCGGCGTCGTAGACGACCACCTGATAGCCCAGGGGCGCCAGCTCCCGGGCCACGGTCAGGGAGGCGGGGCCGGCGCCGACCAGGGCGATTCTCTTGCCATTGAGGGCCTGGGCTGGCTTGGGCAGCCGGGCGGTGATGTCGTCCTTGTTGTCGGCGGCGACGCGCTTGAGCCGGCAGATGGCGACGGGTTCATCCTCGACCCGGCCGCGCCGACAGGCGGGCTCGCACGGCCGGTCGCAGGTCCGTCCGAGAATCCCCGGAAAGACATTGGACGTCCAATTGACCATATAGGCGTCGGCGTATCGGCCCTCGGCGATCAGTCGGATGTATTCCGGCACGGGCGTATGGGCCGGGCAAGCCCACTGGCAATCGACGACCTTATGGAAGTAATCGGGCCCCTCGGTACTGGTTCGCGGCAAAACTCGTTTCCTCTGGCGACGCTCTATTGGCGCGGCCTTATGGATCGCTTCCTCACGGAATCACGGTCCGCCAGCCCCGACGCGGCGTTCAAAGTGATCTAAAACCCTATCGAGGCCCGTGGAAATACGCTTTGGATCAAATTTTGCCGGTTTTTTTTACGGCCGAGCGCCCCGTCATCGGGCGATGACGGCCCAGCTTGAACATCACTAGTCAGTGGCGGCCACGCCGATACGGCTGCGTCCGCGGCAAGCGCGCCGGCGCCTTTGCGGGCTACAAGTCTTCGTGAGGCCGGGCGCAGTAACGCAATTGCGACTTTCCATGGCGCGCCCTAGCCATAATCCTTAACCATCCGGTCGCATGGCCCCCTTCGTGGATAGGAGACACCTCGAATGTCTTATCCGTTCGACGCCAGTTCACCGTCTGAGTCCCTTGAATCCCCATCTATCGGCGCCCCCCCGTGGCTGGATCCCGACGAGGACGCCCTCGCCCCGGCCACGCCGCACGACATCATCAACGCCCGACGCGCCCAATTGGAAAACGCCGACGCCTTGCGGCGGGCGCGGGCGCTGTAGGGGGCGGCCGGTTCTCAGTACCGCAGGCCTCCTCTCGGCACTGTCAGGCCCAGAACTCCGCTCATCCCGGGGAATGCCCATAGGCGCTAAGTTAGAGCCCGTCGGACCTGCCGTGAGCTGCTCCCCTGCTCGTCATCCCGGCCGGAGCGCCCTTGCGCGGAGAGCCGGGACCCAGCGGCTCGCAAGGACCGGTGGGCTTGGCTCCTGGGTCCCGGCTCTCCGCTTCGCTCCGGCCGGGATGACGAGCCGTGGGGCGGCGAGCCCAACTGACCCCAAGTTAGCGCCTATGGGCATTCGCCGGGATGAGCGGGAGTTTGAAGACCGGCGCCGATCACCAGGGCCTCACGCCTGCCTCCGCAATCACCCAAAATCCGGGCTGAAGCGGATGTTGCCCTTCTCCAGCCCCTTCAGCACCACCTCGACCCCGCCGGACTTGATCATCCATTCGAGGCGGTGATCGCGGTATTCGCGCTTGAACAGGCCCTTCTCGACCAGGCTGGCGACATCGACCATGCCCCGGTCGAAGGCCCGCGCCTCGGCGGTGGTCTTGGCCACCGAGTCGCGTTCGTTGACCCGCGCCAGCCAGGCCGACAGGGGCGAGCCGCGCTCCGGGGGATGGCCGACGCCGGCCGCGCCGTTGACATAGGGAACCACGCACAGGTCGCCCCAGCCGAAGGCCGCGCCGTTGAACCAGTCGCGCCCGCCCAGCTCGCGCTCCAGCCACGCGTAGAAGCCGCGGGTCTGATCCGCGGCCCGCGCCTTGAGCGCAGCCGCCAGGTCCCCCTCCGCGCGGCGGAACCAGTTGATCTCGCCCATGGCCCAGTTGATGGCCTCGAAATGGGTGTCCATCACCTCCTCAAGCATCCGCACCCGCGCCCGGTCCGCCGGACTGGCGGGCAGCAGCGCCGGCGTCGGCCATTTGTCCTCGATGTATTCCAGGATGATGTTGGACTCGAAGATGCGCACCTCGCCGTCCACCAGCGCAGGCACCTCGGCCCTCGGGCTGGCCGCCACGAAGTCGCCGCCGGCGCCCCCCGCGCCCAGGCCGCCGGGCAAGGCCAGTTCGAACAGCACGCCCTTTTCGCGCAGGGCGATCTTGACCTTCTGGGCATAGGGCGAAAGCGGGTGCTCGTAGAGGGTGATCATCGGCCGATCCTCCAGCGCCGGTTCAGGACGCGGCGGTCACCTTCAGCCAGCGGTCCACCATCGGCAAGACCGCATCGGCGGTGTTGAAGCCCCGGGTGATGAGGGTGAAGGTTCCATCCGCCCCCGGCCCGGCGATCAGGGTCGGAAAGCCGCGCACCCCGGCGTTCTGCGAGATCGCATAGTCGCGCCAGGTCTCCTGCTTGACGTCCTCGGTCTCCAGGCCGTCGCGAAAGACGATCGGGTCCAGGCCCAGGTCCTCGGCGAGCGCCGCCAGCACTTCGGGCCGGGTCACGTCGCGGTTCTGGGCGTAGAAGGCCTGCTGGGCGCTGCGCAGATAGTCCAGGGCCATCACCGGCCCTTCCCGCCGCGCCAGCACCACCGCCCGCGCCGCGGGATCGGTGTCATAGACGAACCCGTCCCGGTCGAAGAAGCCGTAGTCGAAGGGCTGTCCCGACGCCTCGGTGACATGCTCCCAATGCGGCCGCATCCCCTCCATATGCGCCCGGGTCATCGGGGTCTCCGTCCCCGGCCGCAGGCCGCCGACCACGGTGCGGATCGGCAGGGCGTCGGCGTACCGGGCCCTAAGCGCGCCGATTACCGGCGAGAAACCCCAGCACCATGAGCACATGGCGTCGGTGAAGTAGATCAGATGCAGGCCGTCCATGGGCGGCTCCCGTTCTGGACAGGGGACGCGCCACCATGCCCCATCGCCGGGCGGCCGTCAGCCCGCCCCGCCGCCCTACGCCAAACCGAGGTTCAGCAGACTGGGATCGCCGCCCTGGGCGGTGATGTTCACCGAAACCGCCCGCTCCACGGCGTAGCGGGTCAGGGCGTGCGGACCGCCGGCCTTGGGCCCGGTGCCGGACAGCCCCTCGCCGCCGAAGGGCTGCACCCCCACCACCGCGCCGATGATCGAGCGGTTGACGTAGGTGTTGCCGGCGGGAACCGCCGCCTCCACCGCCGCGGCGAAGCTGTCGAGGCGCGAATGCACCCCCAGGGTCAGGCCATAACCCTTGGCGGCGAAGGCCGCGGCGGTCCCCGCCAGATCCTGGGGATCGTAGCGCACGACGTGCAGGATCGGCCCGAACACCTCCCGGCTCAGCCAGGCGGCATCAGGAATTTCGGCCAGCAGCGGGCCGAAGAAGGTCCCGCCGGCGGGCGCCGCCAGCTGGTGCAACGCGGTCGCCTCCGCCTGCAGGCGCTCGGCGTGAGCCTCCAACGCCTGCAGAGCCTCCGCGTCGATGACCGGGCCGACATCCGTGGCCGGATCGGCGGGATCGCCGAGCACCAGCGCGTCCATGGCGCCGCGCAGGCCCTCGACGATGGCGTCGGCGGTGTCGCGGGGCAGGAACAGAATCCGCAGGGCCGAACAGCGCTGGCCGGCGGACCCGAAGGCGGAGACGATCACGTCGTCGATCACCTGTTCGCGCAGGGCCGTGGTGTCGACGAACAGGCCGTTCAGCCCCCCGGTTTCGGCGATGAAGGGGATGATCGGGCCCTCCCGCGCCGCCAGACTCTGGTTGATCCGCCGCGCGGTGTCGCTGCCGCCAGTGAAGGCGACCCCGGCGCAGGACGGGTGACTGACCAGGGCCGCGCCCACGGTCTCGCCGCGGCCGGGGAGCAGGTTCAGCAGGGCCGGTTCCAGGCCGGCGCCATGGAAGAGCCGCACCGCCTCGGCGGCGATGAGCGGGGTCTGTTCGGCGGGCTTGGCGAGGACGGCGTTTCCGGCCGCCAGGGCCGCGGCGATCTGGCCGGTGAAGATGGCCAGCGGGAAGTTCCACGGGCTGATGCAGACGAAGACGCCGCGCCCATGCATAGCCAGGCTATTGGTCTCACCGACGGGGCCCGCCAGGATCTCCGGCGCGCCGAACTGGGTCTCGGCCAGGTGGGCGTAGTAGCGGCAGAAGTCGGCGGCCTCGCGGACCTCGGCGACGCCGTCGGCGAGGGTCTTGCCGGCCTCCCGGGCGCAGATGGCGATCAGCCGGTCGCCCTCGCCCTCCAAGGCGTCGGCCATGGCGCGCAGAACCCGGGCGCGGGCCGGCCCGCCGGCGCGGTCCCAGGCCGGCTGGGCGGACCTGGCGGCGGCGAAGGCGGCGTCGATGGCCTGTTCGCCGGCTTCCGTCACGCGTCCGATGCGCCGGCTCAGCTGGGCCGGCGCGGCCGCGTCCAGCCAGCCCACGCCGTCGAGCCACCGGCCATCCACGATCGGCGCTGCGCTCAGTAGGTCCTCGTCCAGGGCGGCGACCGCGGTCTCAAGCCTGGCCCGTTCGGCGGCGACGCTCAGGTCGACGCCCCGTGAATTGCGGCGGCTGGCGCCGTAGATCGCCTCGGGACGCGGGATCTGCGAATGCGGGCCCGGCGCGGCCTCGACCGCGGCGATGGGATCCTGGACCACGGCCTCCACCGGCACCCGCTCGTCGAGGAGGGCGTGGACGAAGGACGAGTTGGCGCCGTTTTCCAGCAGGCGGCGAACCAGGTACGGCAACAGCTCCTCGTGGCTGCCGACGGGGGCGTAGGCGCGCAGGCGCACCGGCCCGGTCTCGTCCTCGGCCGCCCGATAGAGGGCTTCGCCCATCCCGTGCAGGCGCTGGTATTCGAAGGTCGCCCCGGCGGCCGCCGCCATCTGCCGCACGGCGGCGATGGTGTGGGCGTTGTGGGTGGCGAACTGCGGGTAGAGCCGGGGCGCGGCGCGGATCAGCGCCTGGGCGCAGACCAGGTAGGAGAGGTCCGTGGCCGCCTTCGTCGTATAGACCGGATAGTCCGGCCGCCCGGCCACCTGGGCGCGCTTGATCTCGGAGTCCCAGTAGGCGCCCTTGACCAGCCGCACCATCAGCCGCCGGCCGGTGTCCTCGGCCAGGCCGCTGAGGGCGGCGATCACCGCCGGGGCGCGCTTCTGATAGGCCTGGACGGCGAGGCCGAGGCCCCGCCACTCGCCCAGGTCGGGGCAGCGCGCGAGCCGGTCGAGCAGCTTCAGGGAGATCCCCAGCCGGTCGGCCTCCTCGGCGTCGATGGTGAAGTTGATATTGTGGCGCGAGGCCGCCACGGCGAGCCGCTCCAGCCGCGGATAAAGATCCGCGAACACCCGCGCCTCCTGGGTGGCTTCATAGCGCGGCGACAGGGCCGACAGCTTCACCGACACCCCGTGGCCGTCTTCCGGCCCCACGGCGCCCGCCGCCAGGCCGATGGCCTCGATCGCCTGGGCGTAGGCGGCCTCGTACTTGTCGGCGTCGGCGTGGGTGCGGGCGCCCTCCCCCAGCATGTCGAAGGAGCACATGGCCTTGTCGCGGGCGGCGCGTTTGATCGCCGCCTCGATGGTTCGCCCCAGCACGAACTGTTCGCCCATGATGCGGATGGCGGCGGCGACGGCGCGGCGGATCACCGGCTCGCCCATGCGGCCGGCGAGGCGGCGCAGGAACGCCGGCAGGTTGTCCTTGGCCTCGTCGTCGACCTCCACCAGCTTGCCGGTGAGCATGAGCCCCCAGGTGGAGGCGTTGACGAACAGGTCGTCGGAGCGGCCGATGTGGCTGGCCCAGTCCGCCGAGCCGATCCGCTCGGCGATCAGCTGGTCCCGGGTGGCCTCGTCCGGGGTGCGCAACAGGGATTCGGCCAGGCACATCAGGGCAAGCCCTTCCCTTGTGCCGAGGCTGAACTCCTGCAGGAAGCTCTCCACCACTCCCTGGCGGCTGGCGGACTTGCGGGCCCGGCGCACCAGGGCGCGACCTTCGTCCACCACCGCCGCCCGGCCGGCGGCGTCCAGGGGCGCGCGAGCCAGGAGCTCGCCGATCGCCTCGCGCTCGTCGCGATACTTGCCGGCGTCCAGATCGTCCCAGTTCATTGCCTGCTCCTTGCGAGCCGGACGACCGGAGGGCGAATCGTCGCCCGCAGGCCCCTGGCTTAGAAATTCATGCGCCGATTCAACTTCCGCTGCGATCGATCCTGCCTCGAAAGCGGACTCCGCCGTCAACGCTATCCATCCGGCGCGCCATCCCTTAGCCTTTCGCCGGAAAAAGGGGAGAGGTCCTTCGCATGTCGAAACAGTTTTTGCTCGGCGCCGTCTGCCTGGCGGCGGTCGGCCTCGGCGCCCCCGCCGCCATCGCCCAGCCGGCGCCGGTGGCCGCCGCGAACGAAAGTGATCCCTTTCTCTGGCTGGAGGACGTCAGCGGTCCCCGGGCCATGGACTGGGTGCGGAGCGAAAACGCCAAGACCCTCGGCGTCCTGGAGAAGGACCCCCGCTTCGCCGGCCTCTACGGCGACGCCCTGACCATCGCCCAGGCCAAGGACCGCATCCCCATGCCGGCCTTCCTACGCGACGGCGTCTACAACTTCTGGCAGGACGCTGATCATGTGCGCGGCGTCTGGCGCACCACGGGGGTCGCCGATTTCGCCAAGCCCGACCCGGCCTGGACCACCGTCCTCGACCTCGACGCCTTGTCGACCGCTGAGCACGCCAACTGGGTCTGGAAGGGCGCCGATTGCCGCTGGCCGGCGGAGATCCGCTGCCTGATCGACCTCTCCGACGGCGGCGAGGACGCGGTCACCGTGCGCGAGTTCGACCTGCAAACCTACGCCTTCGTCGAGGGCGGCTTCAACCTGCCGCACGGCAAGCAGGATGTGGCCTGGGAGTCCGACGACACCATCCTGGCCTCGCGGGAATGGGCGCCGGGGGAGCTGACCGCGTCCAGCTATCCCTATGTGGTCAAGCGCCTGAAGCGGGGTCAGCCCTTGAGCGCGGCTGTAGAGGTCTATCGCGGCAAGCCCAGCGACATCTCGGTCCAGCCCTTCACCCTGCATGACGGCCAGGGCCGGCAACTGACCCTGATCAGACGCGGGATCACCTTCTTCGAGTCCGAATACTATCTGGTCGACCGCCGCGGCGTTCAGAAGATCGACCTGCCGCTGAAGGCCAATCCGGCCGACATGGTCGACGACCGGCTGCTAATCAAGCTGGAACAGGACTGGACCACCGCCGGCCAGACCTTCCCGTCGGGATCCCTGGTCTCGGTCAGCGCCGCCGCCCTGGCGGCGGATCCCGCCCACCTGCAGCCGACGCTGGTGCTCGCCCCCGGGCCCAGGGAATCCATCGACACTGTCGGGGCGACTAAAGGCCGGGTCGTGGTCACCACCTTCGAGAACGTGCGCGGCCGCGCCTTCGTCTACACCCCCGCCGGCGTCAACGGCTGGAGCCGGCGCGCCCTGGACCTGCCCGACAACGCCACCATCGGCCTGGTTTCCACCAGCGGCCGCACCGACCAGGCCTATCTCAACGTCACCAGCTTCCTGACCCCGCCGACCCTCTACCTGACCGACGCGGCCAAGGGCGATCTGGCGGCGGTCAAGTCGATGCCCGCCAAGTTCGACGCCTCCCGCGACGAGGTGGAGCAGCATGAGGCGACGTCGAAGGACGGCACCAAGATCCCCTACTTCATCGTCCACCCCAGGGGCATGGCCCTGAACGGCGCCAACCCCACCCTGCTCTACGCCTATGGCGGCTTCCAGGTCTCCGAGACCCCCGGCTATTCCCCCACCCTGGGCAAGCTCTGGCTCGAGCGCGGCGGGGTCTATGTGCTGGCCAACATCCGCGGCGGCGGCGAGTTCGGCCCCGCCTGGCACGAGGCGGGGCTGAAGACCCATCGCCAGCGGATCTACGACGACTTCGCCGCCGTCGCCCAGGACCTGATCACCCGCGGCGTCACCAGTCCGCGGCGCCTGGGCATCCAGGGCGGCTCCAACGGCGGCCTGCTGATGGGGGTCGAATTCACCCAGCACCCCGAACTCTGGCATGCCGTCGACATCCAGGTGCCGTTGCTGGACATGCTGCGTTTCGAGACGATCGCCGCCGGCGCCTCCTGGGTCGGCGAATACGGCAGCGTGGCCAATCCGGACGAACGGGCCTTCCTGGCCGGCATCTCCCCCTACAACAACCTGCGGCCCGGGGTCGCCTACCCCGAAGCGCTGATCTGGACCACAACCAAGGACGACCGGGTCGGGCCGCAACACGCCCGCAAGTTCGCCGCCCGGCTGTCGGCGTTGGGGGTCCCCTATCTCTATTATGAAGTGATCGAGGGCGGCCACGGGTCGGGGGCGAACCTGAAGGAGAAGGCGCATACGACGGCGCTGGAGATGACCTACTTCACCAGGAAGCTGATGGACTAGGGGTGATGGGCGTGGCGGGTGCGTTCCTGGAGGACGGCTGATGGCCGAGTTGGTGGTGATGGGCGCCGAGCGGGTCCTGGTCTGCGACGCCGACGGCCCCCTGATCGACGCGGAGGCCCGGGCGACCGACCTGGTCGGCGAGGCCCTGTCCGTGGCCGCCACGATGATCGCCTTGCCGACCCAGCGCCTGGCGCCCGACTTCTTCAGCCTGCGCTCCGGCCTGGCCGGCGCGGTGGCGCAGAAGGTGGTCAACTACCGGCTACGGCTGGCGGTCATCGGCGACATCGGCGCCCAGGCGGCGGCCAGCGCGCCCCTGCGCGACTGGGTGATCGAGTCCAACCGGCGCGGCGAGGTGCTGTTCATGCCCGACCTCGCCGCCTTGGCGGGCCGGCTAGGCGGCGCTCCAGGGACTTGACCCCGACCGTCGCCATCGGGTCCATGCGCATCGGGCAGCCACGGAGTCCCCCATGCGCGTCAGCGACGCCAAACTCGCCGAAGTCTGGGACCAGGGATTCACCGTGGTCGAGAACTTCCTCGATGCCGACACCCTGCGAGCCGCCCAGGCGGCCCTCTGGACGATGCATCCTCGCCCCGAGGCCTATTTCGCCGATCCGGACGCCTACCCCCGCTACGCCAAGAGCCAGTTCGCCGGGCTCGACCTCTTTCCCTACCCCGCCTGGGACCTCAACCGGCTGCCGGTCTATCCGGATCTGGTCGACGCCGCCGAACGGTTGCTGAACGCCACCGATATCGAGATCTACAAGGTCGAGCTGTGGGCGAAATACGCCGGGGCCATCAACTACGACCAGGCGCACCACCGCGACTACGGCAACCACACCCTGGTGGTCCCCCGGGCGGACGGCCGGCACACCCAGATGACCACCTTCATCCTTCTGTCCGACGTGACCGAACTGGACGGCCCGACCAAGCTTGTGCCCCTCGCCGAGACCCGCGATGTACCGCTGACGCCATCGCAGCTGAAATACGGCGCCCTGTTCGACAAGGAGTTCAGCGCCACCGCGCCGGCGGGCAGCCTGATGATCTACAAGACCGACGTCATGCACCGCGGCTCCAACTTCGCCGCGCCGGAGCGTTCGCGCTTCGCCATGCTGGTGGACTTCCAGGAGCGGGGCTGGCCCTGGAACGGCAAGATGAGCTGGCCCGACCGCGCCCAGCGCACGGGCATGGTCGAGGCCATCATCCGCATGACGCCCCGGGAACGCGACCTCTTCGGCTGGCCCCCGATCGGCTCGGACTACTGGGACGCCCAGACCCTCGCCGACGTGGCCCTGCGCTATCCGGGCATCGATCTTTCGCCCTACGCCGGGAACGTCTGACCGTGGAGGACGCGGCCCGCGAGGGCGTCTACGGCGCGCCGCCGCTGGAGCTTGCGACGGTGGGGCGCGGCGCGATCCAGCTGTCGCCCCTGGTCCCGGGCGCCCGCGCCCTTGAGAGCCTGGATGAGGCGGCGCTGGACCGCATCACCCTCGCCGCGCCGGCGGGAACGGTTGAGCGCCGCTACACCCTGGCCATGGCGCTGGCGGTGCTGGCGCCCGGCGGCCGGCTGGTCGCCCTGGCCCCCAAGGACAAGGGCGGCGCGCGCATCCGCGCCGATCTGGAAGCCTTCGGTTGCCAGGTGCAGGAGACCGCCAAGCGTCACCACCGGATTTGCGCCACGACGCGGCCGGCGCGGATCGAGGGCCTTGGCGCCGCTGTCGCCGCCGGCGCCCTGCAACGGCCGCCCGGCCTCGGACTCTGGTCGCGGCCAGGCGTGTTCAGCTGGGACCGGGTCGATCCCGGCAGCGCCCTGCTGGCGAGCGCCCTTCCCGCGCTCAAGGGCGAAGGCGCAGACCTGGGCTGCGGGATCGGCTACCTGGCGCTGAAGGTGCTGCAGAGCCCGGCGGTGCGCGCCCTCGCGTTGATTGATGTCGATCGGCGCGCCGTCCAGGCCGCGCTGCTCAATGTCGAGGACGATCGCGCGAGCTGTCTCTGGGCCGATCTGCGCAAGGCGCAGGGCGTGCCGACGGGCCTCGACTTCATCGTCATGAACCCGCCGTTCCATGACGGCGGCGCCGAGGACCGCGCCCTCGGCCAGGCCTTCATCCGGCAGGCGGCCCAGATGTTGCGCAAGGGCGGCCGCTGCTGGCTGGTCGCCAACCGGCGCCTGCCCTACGAGGCCGTCCTGGCCGAGGCCTTTACCTCGGCGACGCCCCGCGCCGACGCCGGCGGCTACAAGGTGTTCGAGGCGGTGCGGTGAGCAAGGGGCAAACGAGCCTGCGCCTGGATCGCCTGCTGGCCAACCTCGGCTACGGCTCGCGCCGGGAGATTCACCAGCTGGCGGGCGCCGGCCTCGTCGTCCTGGACGGCGCGCCGCTACGGGACGCGGGCGGCCGCATCGCCGTCACCCTCGACCTTCCCGCCCGCATGACCGTCCAGGGCGCCCCCCTCGACCCGCCCCCGGGGATGGTGCTGATGCTGCACAAGCCCCTGGGCGTGACCTGCTCCCATAAGGAGACCGGGCCGCTGGTCTACGACCTGTTGCCGACGCGCTGGCGCCGCCGCGATCCGGCGATCTCCACCATCGGGCGCCTGGACAAGGAGACATCGGGCCTCCTGCTGCTCACCGACGACGGGGATGTTCTCCACCGGGTGATCTCCCCGCGTAGCCACGTGCCCAAGCGCTATCACGTGACCCTCGACCGGCCGATGCGGGGCGACGAGGCGGCGATCTTCGCCTCGGGGGAGCTGTTGCTGGAGGCCGAGGACAAGCCCCTGCTGCCGGCGACGCTGGAGGTCCTGTCCGAGCGCGAAGGCCGCCTGACCCTGGGCGAGGGCCGCTATCATCAGGTTCGGCGGATGTTCGCCGCCGTCGGCAACCATGTGACCGCGCTCCACCGGGACCGGATCGGGGCCCTCGACCTGCCCGCGGACCTCGCGGCCGGACGCTTCCAGATCCTCGACAGCGCGTCCCTGGCTGCTGTGTTCGCCGCCGCGGCGCCGGTCTAGGCGACAGACGTCGGAACTGCGCCCCCCATAGACACGCCCCGCGTGCTTTTTTGGCATTGGCAAAGCAAAATTGTCACATAATTTTCACGCAAGCAGCACAAATTAGTAAAATTTGTTAATTTGTTACGCATTTGTCAACAAAGTTTCACTGGTAGATCGATCTTCGAAATCTCATTAAGACGCCAAGTCCTGGGCTCTTCAGTCCAGGGCCGGGGGTCCTATTTCAAAGCGACTATAAACCGTCCGACATCGGAAGAAATTCCATGATCGTCCGCTTGGACGCCGGACCCCCTCAGTAATTGTGACCATTCAGGTCTTCGAGGGGATATATCGATGAATACGTCAAACATGCGCCGCCGGGGGCTGAACTCCGGCTCCGCCCTGGCCATCCTGGCCGCCGCCGGCGCCCTGGCCATGGGCTCCGCCGCCTGGGCCGCGGATCCGACCGAAGGCGCGGGCGCGGAAGGCGCCAACGCCGGCACGGTGATCATCACCGCCGAGCGCAGCAAGGCCGCCGAAAACGCCCCGACCAAGGCCTCCATCGACGAGACCCAGCCGGAAGCCATCATCACCCACAAGTTCATCGAACAGGCCACGCCGGAAACCGGTAGCTGGGTCTCGGTGGCCATGATCGCCCCCAGCATGGCGGGCGTCACCGCCAACGGCGGCGGCGTCGGCGAGACCACCAAGCTGACCCTGCGCGGGTTCCAGGACGGCCAGTTCAACATCACCTACGACGGCATCGCCTTCGGCGACACCAACGGCCCCACCCACCACGAAGCCTCCTACTTCCCGTCCTCCACCATCGGCGCGGTGGTCATCGACCGCGGTCCCGGCGCGGCGGGCGACCTGGGCCCGGCCAATTTCGGCGGCGCCATCCACATGTTCTCGGCCAATCCGACCGACACTTTCAACGCCTCCCAGAAGTTCACCTACGGCAGCTTCTCGACGTATCAGGCCGTGACCGACATCAACACCGGCGTCCTGCCGCAACTGGGCGGCGGCAAGCTGCTCGTCAGCTTCGACGAACGCTGGTCGGCGGGCGAACTCTCGAACTCAAGCGGCGTCTCGCAGAACCAACTGGCGAAATTCGTGCTGCCGATCAATGCGAACTGGAACTTCACTCTGTTCGGATCGCACAACTACACCCACTTCTATCAGAACGACGGCAGCGGCGCCGGCGAGACCTGGCAACAGGTTCAGGCCTATGGCAAGAACTTCGCCCTGACCAACATCCCGGGCGAAGAACACTATTACAAATACAACCAGCAAGCCAAACAAACCGATTTTGAATACGCCGACATTAAGGGCGCGGTGACGCCGACTTTTAGCGTCGAGGATCAGCTCTATACGTATTACTATAAAAATTCGACCCTTTCCGCGAGCGACAACACCGGGCTCATCGGCAACAACTCGACTTCAACCATTCAAGGCACCCCGAACCCAGGCGGCACGCAGCTTCCCGGGCAGTCGTCGACCGACCTGCAAGGTTATGACAAGTTGAACCAGTACCGTGTCTGGGGCGATATCGTCCGCCTCAACAAGGACTTCTCTTTCGGCACGTTGAAGGTCGGCGGTCTCTATGAGTGGTCAACCACCAATCGGCATAACCTGCTTGAAGACTTCACCGACGGCTTCACGCCCGACCAGAAGTTCTATTATCCGAAGTACACGCTCAACGGCCCGGGCTCCGTTCCGACGAACGCCAAGCTGCAGGAAAACTCGGCCTTCCAGGACTATCAGCTGTTCGCCGACTTCTACTGGCGTCCCACCGACAGCCTGACCATCACCCCCGGCGCCAAGTTTGTTCAGTCGCACCTCCAGGTCCGGGCCGCCGACGAGAACACAACCGGCGGCAATAAGAACCAGCCGCTCTTTGACTCGGCCACCAACAGCTCGCCCACCTACTTCCTGACCGCCAACTACAAGATCATGCCAATCTGGTCGGTTTACGCCCAGGCGGCCACCAGCTTCCTGCTGCCGGACATTTCCTCGCTCTATTTCGCCGGCGCCGCCGCGGGCCTGCAGTCGCTGCAGCCGGAACGGACAAAGACCTACCAGGCCGGCACGGTGCTCAATCTGTCGCACTTTAACGCGGACATCGATGTCTATCGGGTCGACGCCACCAACCTGCTTCAGCAGTGCGGCACAGGCCCGAACACCGCCGATTGCAACGTCGGCTCGGCCCAATACAACGGCGTCGAGGGCGAGGCGGCCTATGCCTTCGATTTCGGCCTGACCCTGTTTGCGAACGGCGGGTCGAACACGGCGAAGCAACTCGCCAACGCGGCCAACCCCGGCGCTGGCATTGCCGAAAACGGGCCGCAAGAACTTCTGAACGCGCCCCGATACACCTATGCCGTCGGCGCCCTGGTCAACCACGGGCCTTGGTCCGGATCGCTGAGCTACAAGAAGGTGGGCGATTTCGTCGCCGGCTACGTCAACCTCCCCGGCGCGGCGAACTTCGGCCAGCAACTGAAGCTGCCGGGCTACGACACCATCGACGCCTCGGCGGCCTACGATTTCGGCCGCTTCAAGATCAAGCTGCAGGGGTTCAACCTCGCGGACAGCCGCGCGATCACCAGCTACAAGCAGGTCTCGCCGCCGTCCAACGCGGTCGCCCTGTTCGAAAAGACCGGCGGCGATCTCAAGGCTGACAACAGCTACTATGAGTTCCAGGCTGGTCGTGAGATCGAACTGACCCTGCAGGCGAAGTTCTAGTCGAACCAGACGTTAGGACGAACGGCGGCGGCGCTCATTCCGATGGGCGCCGCCGTTGCGATTCAGGGCTCAGCTCTGGACCCTCGCCTGTCAGCTGATCCGGCGGTGGCGGCCGAGTCCCGCCCAACGACGGCCCCGATCGCCGCTCGGCTGTTCTGATAGTCAGCGTCACAGCCTCATGGTCCCCGCCCAAGCGCGGCGTCGCCGGCGTCACCCCCTCGTCCAGGCCGCCCTTCAGATAGGGGCGCCAGACATGGACGCTTGCCGCCCCGGCGGGCAGGCCGTGCAGGGTGACGTCGCCCGAGGCGTCAGTCTTGGCCGAGAAGGGGGTGTCGACCACCGAGCGACGGGCTTGGTGATTTGCCGAACGGCCGCCGGGCGGCCTAGAATCGCCGCCCGCGCCGCCAGCCTCAGGAGTCCGCCGTGCCAAAGCCGGCCTTGATCGTCATCGACCTGCAGACCGCCATGCTCGACGGCGTGCGGTTTCCGCCCATGCACGACCACGAGGCCCTGCTCGCCCGGGTGGCCGCCCTTCTGGACGCGGCCAGGCGCGGCGGCGCGCCGGTGGCCTTCGTGCGCCACGACGGCAAGCCGGGCGAGGCCATCGCGCGCGGCTCCCCCGGCTGGCCGATCCATCCGGCGATCGCGCCCCTGGCCGGCGAGCCGATCTTCGAGAAGACCGTTGGCGACGCCTTCGCCCAGACCGACCTTGCCGGATGGCTGGCCGAGCAGGGCGCCGGCGAGGCGGTGCTGATCGGGGCGCAGACGGATTTCTGCGTGAACGCCACCTTCGGCGGCGCCCGGGCGCGAGGCCTGCCGATCGCCGTCGTCGCCGACGCCCACTCCACCTGGCCCAGCAACGGCGAGACCGCCGCCGAGATCATCGCCCGCTACAATGCGGCCTTCGCCGAAGCCGGGGCTCGGCTGGTGACCACCAAGGCCCTTGTGGCCGAGCTTTCCGAGGCCGAAAACGCATGACCAAGCACCCCGCCCTCTCTCCCGGCCGTGTCGCGGTGATCACCGGCGGCGCCGGCGGCATCGGCCTCGCCGCCGCCCGGCGGTTCGCGGGCTTCGGCATGCAGGTCTGTCTGGTCGACGCCAATGCGGAGGCGCTGGCCGGCGCCGAGGCGGACGTCGCGGCCCTGGCCGCCGGCGGGGCGGGCGACGTCCTGGCCGTCGCCCTCAACGTGGGCGACGCGGGCGCGATCGAGGCCCTGCGCGGCCAGGTCTATGACCGCTTCGGCGAGGTGGCCGTGCTGATGAACAATGCCGGGATCGGTGGCGGCGCGGGCGCGTTCGACCATCCGGATCGCTGGCGACGGCTGCTGCAGGTCAATCTCTGGGGCGTGATCAACGGCCTCCAGGCCTTCACCCAGGCGATGATCGACCAGCAGACCCCCTGCGCCATCGTCAACACCGGCTCGAAACAGGGGATCACCAACCCGCCCGGCGACGCCGCCTACAATGTGACCAAGGCGGCGGTGAAGTCGCTCACCGAATCCCTGGCCCATCAGTTGCGCAATACCGGTGGCGGCCGGATCAGCGCCCACCTGCTCATCCCCGGCTTCACCTACACCGGCATCAGCGGCCCCAGGCCGGAAAAGCCGCCCGGCGCCTGGTCGGCGGACCAGGTCGCGGACGAACTGGTGGCCGGCATGGGCCGCGGGGACTTCTACATCCTCTGCCCCGACAACGACGTCACCCGGGCGATGGACGAAAAGCGCATCCAGTGGATGGCCGACGACCTGATCCTGAACCGGGCCGCCCTGTCGCGCTGGGATCCAGACTACAAGGCCGCCTTCGAGACTTATATGGGGTCCTAAGGCGCCGCGGACCGACGCCCCCTCCGTCGGCGCTTCGCGCCGCCCCCCCCCCCGCTACGCGGTGAAGGACATCGATCGAACGGCCTTGCTCCACCGTGAAACGGGGAAGCTGTCAGCGAAGCTGACTGAGGCGGCGTCGGTCCGCCGCAATCCCGATGCCGACTAAACCCGCCGCGCTGAGTCCTAGCCGGCCCCGCCCACGGCGAAGTCGGCGGCGGCGCGGGCGTGGAGGATGGTGGTGTCGAAAAGCGGGACCGGCGCGGTCTCGACCAGCAGACCCAGCTCCGTGCAGCCCAGCACGATCGCCTCCGCGCCGCGGTCGACGAGGCCCGCGATGATGCGGTCATAGGCCTCGCGGGATGTCTCCAGCACCCGGCCCTGGCAGAGCTCATCGTAGATCACGCGATTGACCACGAGCCGGTCCTCGTCGCCGGGGATGATCACCTCAAGGCCGCGACCGGCGAGGCGATCGCGGATGAAACCCTGTTCCATGGTGAAGCGGGTGCCCAGGAGGCCCACCCGGCGGGCCGGCGTCGCCAGCACCGCCCGCGCGGCGGCGTCGGCGACGTGCAGCACCGGCAGGCCGGTCGCCTGCTCCACCGCGTCGGCGACCTTGTGCATGGTATTCGCGCAGATCACGAGGGCCTCGGCGCCGGCCCGCTGCAGCCCCAGTCCCGCCTGGGCGAGCGCCACGCCCGCCGCATCCCATGCGCCGGCCTGCTGGTAGGCCTCGATGTCGTGGAAATCGAAGCTGTGCATAAGCAGCCGCGCCGAATGCAGCCCGCCTAACCGGGCGGCGACGTCCTCGTTGATCAGCCGGTAATAGGTCGCCGTCGACGCCCAGCTCATCCCGCCGATGAGGCCCACGGTCCGCCGCCGATCCGAAGTCCCCGTCTGCGCAGCGATGGTCATGGTCCTGCTTTCACGATTGCGGGTGGGGTTGACGCCTTGAAGTGCTATCGCGCCCGGCGATTGATCGCTATGTCCGAACACATGCTGATGTGCGAATATCTCTGCGACCGAAGCCCCCCCCCCAGCCGTCTTCGGCGGGGGCGTTGCGTGGTGATTTTCGAAGGCGTTCGGCGGCTGACGGATCGTGCCCGCGCAAGCCTGTCGGTCGGTTGGGTCCGCCGTGCCGCGGCGGTCGGATTTGGCGCTGTCCTGCTCGCGGCCGCGCCCAGCTTCGCCGCCAAGATCACCCCGCCGGTCCATCCCTGGCCGCAGACGGTCAGTGATCTGGCCGCCGACCCGGCGGTGCGGTTCGGCGTGCTGCCCAACGGCATGCGCTACGCCATCATGCGCAACACCACTCCGTCGGCCGAGGTGTCGATCCGCTTTCGCATTGACGCCGGCTCGCTGAACGAGCGCGACGACCAGCGGGGCCTCGCCCACTTCCTGGAGCACATGTCCTTCCGCGGCTCGACCCACGTGCCGGAGGCCGAGGAATGGAAGGGGCTGCAGCGGCTGGGCATGGCCGCCGGCGCCGACGTCAGCGCCTTCACCACCGAAACCCAGACCTTCTACCAGTTCGACCTGCCCAACGCTGACGACAAGACCATCGACGCCGGCCTGATGCGCATGCGCGAAACCGCCAGCGAACTGCTGCTGCGGCAGGACGGCATGGACGCAGAGCGCGGCCCGATCCTCGGCGAAGAGCGCGTGCGCGACACCCCCGATTTCCGGGCCATCCAGATTCAGCGATCGTTCTTCTACCAGGGACAGCTGGTGACCAACCGCGCCCCGATCGGCAGCGTCGACATCATCCAGCACGCCCCGGTGTCCCTGATCCGCGACTTTTATCACGCCTACTACCGCCCCGAACGGGCGACGCTGATCGTGGTCGGCGACATTGATCCCGACGCGGTCGAGGCCAAGATCAAGGCGCATTTCGGCGACTGGAAGCCCGTTGGCCGGCCCGGCCCGGAACCGCAATTGGGAACGCCGGCCAAGCGGGGCGAAGAGGTCAAGCTGGTGGTGGACCCCAATATTTCGCGGGCGGTCCTGGTGGGATGGGTCGCGCCCTATGACAACACGCCGGACACCGCCGCCCGGGCGCGTCACTACCTGATCCAGAACATCGGCATGACGATCCTCAACCGGCGCTATCAGATCGCCGCCAACAGCGCCGACCGGCCGTTTCTGGAGGCGAACGTCGTCAGCCGCAGCATGCTGCATTCGGCCCGGATGACCATGCTGGGGGTCAACATCGATCCGCAGCACTGGCGACCGGCCCTGGTCACCGCCGAGACCATGCGCCGCCAGGTTCTGCAGTTCGGCGTGACCCAGGCGGAGGTCGACCGTGAGGTCAACCAGCTGCTCAGCTACTACAAGGCCTACGCCGCCGGCGAGGGCACGCGCCAGACGCCTAGTCTGGCGCAGGAAATGCTGTCCAATGTCGACCAGGACGACGTGATCCGCAGCCCCAGCCAGGAGCTGGCGCTGATTTCCGACATCGTAAAGGGGCTCACCGCAGAGCAGGTGACCACCGCCATGCGCGGCGCGTTCGCCGGTAGCGGACCGTTGGTGTTCATCGCCAGCCCGGCTCCGATCACCGGCGGCGAAGACGCCGTCAAGGACGCCTTCGCCGCCGCCGAAGCCGCCCCGATCGCCGCGCCCGCTGCCGAGGCCAAGCTGGTTTGGCCCTACACGTCCTTCGGAACCCCCGGCAAGGTGGCGGAGCGTCACCAGGTCGACGACCTCGACACCACCATGGTGCGGTTCGCCAACAATGTCCGGCTGACCATCAAGCCGACCACCTTCACCAAGGACCAGGTTCTGGTGGCGGTGAAGATCGGCGGCGGCCTGCTCGAACTGCCCAAGGACCGCAGCACCGCCCGCTGGGCGGGGGACGCCGGCGCCCTGATGCAGGGCGGCCTCGCCGCCATGCCCATCGACGACATCCAGCGGGTGCTGGCGTCGAAGATCTACGGCCTGGGCTTCAACGCCCGCGACGACGGTTTCGTCTTCTCCAGCGGCACGCGGCCGGAAGACCTCGACACCCAGCTGCAGATCTTCGCCGCCTACGTCACCGCGCCGGGCTGGCGCCCGCAGGCCTTCGACCGGATCAAGTCCGACATCTCTCCGGTCCTCAATGACCTGGCGGCGTCACCCAACGGGGTGATCCAGCGGGACCTGAGCTATCTGCTGCACAATAGCGACCCGCGCTGGGCCAACCCAACCCACCTGGACATCGCCGCCCAACACCTGGACGACCTGCGGGCCATTCTGGACGAGCCCCTCGCCGAGGGCGCCATCGAGATCACCATCGTTGGGGACGTCACCGTCCAGCGGGCGATCGATCTGGTGGCGCAGACCTTCGGCGCCCTGCCCCCACGGCCCGCGGCCTTCGTCCCGACGGCGCAGGCGGTGGTGGCGCGCTTCCCGGCGCCGAACAGCACGCCGCTGGTGCGCTACCACAAGGGCCGGCCCGACCAGGGCATCGCGCTGATCGCCTGGCCTGGGATCGATATCTACACCAACATGCAGACGCCGCGGGACCTTCGGATCGCCGAGCAGATCCTGCAGACGCGCCTGTTCGATCAGCTGCGGATCGCCGACGGGGCGACCTATCAGGCGCAGACCAATCTGGACACCTCCGAGGTCTTCCCCGGCTATGGCAGCGTCTACGCCTTCGCCGAGGTGCCCCCGGCCAAGGTGCAGCTGTTCTTCGACACCGTCGACAAGATCACCGCGGATATGCGCGCCAAGCCGGTCTCGTCGGACGAGCTGGAGCGGGCGCGCCAGCCTCGGGTGGAGCTGTTCACCAAGGGCCAGCAGACCAACGCCTATTGGCTGAACGCCCTCTCCGGCGCCCAGACCGATCCGCGCAAGCTTGAGGTGATCCGCTCGACCATACCGGACCTCAAGCACGTCACCGCCGCCGATGTTCAGGCGGCGGCCCAGCGCTTCTTTGCCGACGAAAAGGCGTGGCGGATGGTGGTCCTGCCGCAGCCGGCGCCGCCGGCCGCCGGAACCCCGGCGCCGCCCGCCGAGACCGGGGTGGTGGTGATGAACTGCATTGTTTCGCCGGACAACAAGCTCGGCGACTGCCATCTGCTGAAGGAAATTCCGGCCGGGCGCGGCCTGGGAAGCGAGGCCATCCTGGTGGCGCCCAATCTACAGATGGATCCCAAGACCCTGCCGGCGCCCGTGGACGGCCGCAGCCGGCTGACCATCCGCCTGCCGCTGCCGCCGCCGGGGGCCTAACGGCCAAGGGGTTCCCCGGCCAGCGGCCAAGGAACCCCCTTACGTTTGCTAGACCTTACGGGTGCTAGAACTTGCGGCCGATACCGACGGAAAAGACCCAGGGGTTGAGGTCGACATTGGATTTGAAGGCTCCGCCATCCACCGACGCGTCGCTGGTGACCCAAACCTTCTTGATGTCGACGTTGGCGATGTAGGGCCCCTTAAGCGCGATGTCGACGCCCGCCTGCAGCGCCACGCCCAGGCTGTCCTTCACGTCCACGGTGTAGCCGTTATAGTTCTTGCCGCCGTAATAGATCATCGCATTGACCCCGGCGCCGACATAGGGGCTGAAGCGGGCGGCGGGCAGCGGGTGATACTGGATGGAGACCACCGGCGGCAGCACCCAGGTGCTGTGGACCTTGGTGGATCCGCCGGCGCCGACCGCGTCGATGTTGTGCTCGGTGGTGCCCAGGATCGCCTCCACGGCGATCTTGTCGGTGAAGAAGTAGGTGAAGCCCAGGGTGGGCATCACATCGTCGCTCACATGGACATGCAGGCCGGTGGCGCCGCCTGAGCCGGTCTTGATGGCGGCGCTGGTGTCGGGGGAAACGTCGCTGATGCGGGCGTCGACGATCCAGGCGCCCGCGGCGTTGGGTTTGAAGTCGTCGGCGTGCGCGGCGGCCGCGGCGCCCGTGGTGACCAGCATCGCGGCAGCGGCGACGAGAAGTTTGGCGGAAGTCATTTTCTAATCCCTCTTTGAGTGGCGCCGGCCAATGCCGGTCGTCGTTGGCGTGGGTCTGGGCCGCGCCCAAAGGCCCAGCTTTGAGGCAGCGCAACTTTTTTTGGTGTGTCGCATCTGCCGCCACTGACTGCGACTTCGGCGCCACACCTCGTCATTTCACCGGCGCGCGCGGGGGCCGTTCCAGGTTAGGCTGCGCCCATGCCCGCCCAGCCCCGACTCGTTTCCGCCGGCCTTTGGGTCGGTCTGCTCGTCGCCGCGATGGCGTCGATTCAGGTCGGCGCCACCTTCGCCCAGCGCATGTTTCCCCTGGTGGGGCCCCAGGGCGCCTCGGCCCTGCGGCTGATCTTCGGCACCGCGATGCTGGCGATCGCCCTTCGCCCGTGGCGCTCGCGGCCGACGCCGGCGGCGTGGCGGATGATCGTCATCTATGGCGCGGCCATGGCCGGCATGAACCTGATGATCTACCTCGCCATGAGCCGTATTCCGCTGGGGATCGCCGTCGCGATCGAATTCACCGGCCCCCTCGGCGTCGCCCTGTGGGGATCCCGGCGGCGGCTTGACCTGGTCTGGGTGGCGATCGCGGTCGCGGGCCTGGCCCTGCTGTTGCCGATCGGGCGGACGCTGGCGCCCCTCGACCCTGTGGGCATGGCCTATGCGCTGGGGGCCGGGGTCTGTTGGGCCCTGTACATCACCTTCGGCCAGAAGGCCGGAGACCTGCACGGGGTGCAAACCGCCGCCCTGGGCATGATCGTCGCCGCGGTGGTGGTGATCCCCATCGGCGTGGCCCACGCCGGGGCGACGCTGCTCAACCCGCACGCCATCGCCCTGGGCGCCGGCGTGGGCCTGTTGTCCACGGCCCTGCCCTACACCCTGGAGATGATTGTTCTCACCAAGCTGCCCGCGCGGACCTTCGGCATCCTGATGAGCCTGGAACCCGCCCTCGGCGCCGTGGCCGGGCTGGCCCTCCTTGGACAGGCGTTGACGCCGGTCCAGTGGCTGGCCATCGGCGCCGTGATGGTCGCCTCGGCCGGCGCCACGGTGACGGCGGCGCCGCGGGCGCCCGTCCTGGCGCCGGACTGAGCGCGCCCGCATTGCGTCTGCCTGTCGATCGTCTAGCTTCCCGCGCGTGTTCTGTCGCTTCCAACGAGACCCCATGCCCCGCCGCCTTCACCGAGCCGCCGTCTTCGCCGCCGCCGCCCTCCTGGCCATCGCCGCCCACGGCGCGGCCCTGGCCCAGGACGTCGCGCCGCATGGGATCAGCATCGCCGCGATCGACCCGGCGGTCGCGCCGGGCGATGATTTCTTCGCCTACGCCAACGGCGCCTGGATCGCCAGGACGACCATCCCCAACGATCGCAGCGCCTACGGAGTCGGCGCGGCCCTTGTGGAGGCCACCGACAAGCGGGTGTCCGGCCTGATCAAGGCCGCCGGCGCCGCCGGCCCCGCGCCCGGCTCCGAAACGCGCAAGATCGCCGACTACTACGCCGCCTACATGGACGAAACCCGGATCGAGCTCCTCGGCCTGTCGCCCACCCAGCCTGAGTTGCGCGGCACCGCCGGCGTACGCAGCCGCCGCGCCCTCGCCCGCGCCTTGGGCGGAACGCTGCGGGCCGACGTCGACATCCTCAACGCCACGAGCCTGCACACCGAAAGGCTGTTCGGCCTTTGGGTGGCGCAGGACCTGGACGATCCCAAAGCCTACGCCGCCTTCCTGGTCCAGGGCGGCCTCGGCCTTCCGGACCGCGACTATTACCTGAGCGCCTCGCCGCGGATGGAGGATATCCGCGCCAAGTACCGCGCCCACATCGCCAACGTGCTGCGCCTCGCCGGCTTCGCCGACGCCGACGCGCGGGCCGCGCGCATCTTCGACCTTGAGTACAAGATCGCCCTGACCCACGTCAGCCGCGCCGACGCCGAGGATGTTCGCAAGGGCGACAACCATTGGACCCGCGCCGATTTCGCCAGCCGGGCGCCGGGCCTGGACTGGGCCAGCTACTTCGCGGCCGCGGGCCTGGGCGGCCAGCGCAACTTCGTGGTCTGGGCGCCGAGCGCGGCGACGGGCATCGCAGCCCTGGCGGCTTCGGAACCCCTAGCGACCTGGCGCGATTACCTGGCCTTCCACGCCCTCGAGCGCGCGTCCCCCGTCCTGCCGTCAGCCTTTGTCGATGAGCGCTTCGACTTCTACGGCAAGGTGCTGTCGGGAACCCCCGTCAACAGCGTCCGCTGGAAACGGGCGGTAGGCGCCACCAACGGCGCCCTGGGCGAGGCGGTGGGGAAACTCTACGCCCAGCAGTATTTCCCGCCGGAGGCCAAGGCCCAGGTGCAGGCGATGGTGAAGAACCTGATCGCCGCCTTCAGCCGCCGCATCGACAGCCTGGAATGGATGGCCCCGGAAACCAAGGCCAGGGCCCAGGCCAAGCTCGCCACCCTCAAGGTCGGCGTCGGCTATCCCGCCCATTGGCGGGACTATTCCGGCCTCGTGGTCGCGGCGGGCGACGCATACGGCAACGCCTATCGCGCCAGCCTGTTCGAATATCGGCGCAACCTCAGGAAACTCGGCCATCCGGTGGATCGCGGCGAGTGGGTGATGACCCCGCAGACCGTGAACGCGGTGAACCTGCCGGCGATGAACGCCCTGAACTTCCCCGCCGCCGAATTGCAGGCGCCCCACTTCGATCCGGGCGCCTCCGCCGCGGCCAACTACGGCGCCGTCGGCGCGATCATCGGCCATGAGATCAGCCACAGCTTCGACGACCAGGGGGCCCTGTTCGACGCCTCCGGCCGCCTGGCCAACTGGTGGACCCCCGCCGACTTCGCCCATTTCCGGGCGTCGGCGGAGCAACTGGTCAAGGAATTCGACAGCTATCGTCCGTACCCGGACATATCGGTCAACGGCCGCCAGACCCTCAGCGAAAACATCGCCGACGTCGCCGGGCTCGCCGCCGCCTACGACGCCTATCGCCTGTCCCTCGGCGGCGCCCAGGCCCCGGTGATTGACGGCATGACCGGCGACCAGCAGTTCTTCCTCGCCTTCGCCCAGAGCTGGCGGACCAAGGTGCGGGAGGCGGCCCTGCGCCAGCAGGTCCTTACCGACGGCCACGCGCCGGCCGAATATCGCAGCGACACCGTCCGCAACAACGACGCCTGGTACGCGGCCTTCGACGTCAAGCCCGGCCAGAAGCTCTACCTGGCCCCGGCTGACCGCGTGCGGATGTGGTAGAAGACCTGGAGGGGATGACCATGAAGATCAGACTGTTCGCGCTGAGCCTGGCCGCGACCAGCGCGCTCGGCCTCGCCGGCTGCGGCCCACAGCCCACCTTACCGCCCCAGTCGGGGTTCGGCGCCAATCCGCGACTGCCGGCGCCGCACAAGGGCCTGCTGCCGACGGTCAACCTCGCCGAGGCCCTCGGCTGGCCCGCCGGCGCGGGGCCGGTTGCGGCTCCCGGCCTGCAGGTCACCCCCTATGCCCAGGGTCTCAGCCACCCCCGCTGGCTCTATGTGCTGCCCAACGGCGATGTGCTGGTGGCGGAAACCGATGGGCCCGCCCTCAAGCCGATCGGCTTTCGCGGCTGGCTTGAGCGGCAGATCATGAAACGGGTGGGCGCCGAGACCCACAGCCCCAACCGGATCGTGCTGCTGCGCGGCCTGGGACCGGACGGCAAGACGGCCAGCCGCAGCGTCTTCCTCACCGGTCTCAATTCCCCCTTCGGCATGACCCTGGTGGGCGACACCCTCTATGTCGCCGACACCGACGCCGTGCTGGCCTTTCCATACAAGGCGGGCGAGACCGCCATCGCGGCCCCGGGGGTCAAACTGATCGACCTGCCCGGCGGCCCGATCGACCACCACTGGACCAAGAACATCATCGCCGGCCCCGACGGGACCAAGCTCTATGTGACGGTCGGCTCCAACAGCAATGTCGGCGAAAACGGCATCGACGCCGAAAAGGGCCGGGCGGCGATCTGGGAAGTCGACCGCGCCACCGGCAAGTCGCGCATCTACGCCTCGGGCCTGCGCAACGCCAACGGCATGGACTTCGAACCCAAGACCGGCGCCCTGTGGACCGCGGTGAACGAGCGGGACGAACTCGGCGACGACCTTGTGCCCGACTACATGACCTCGGTGAAGGACGGCGCCTTCTACGGCTGGCCCTACAGCTACTACGGCCAGCACGTCGACACCCGGGTGAGCCCGCCGCGGCCCGATCTGGTGGCCAAGGCGATCGCGCCGGACTATGCCCTCGGCTCGCATACGGCCTCCCTGGGCCTGACCTTCTATCGCGGCTCGCTGTTGCCGGCCCAGTACCTGGGCGGCGCCTTCATCGGTCAGCACGGGTCGTGGAACCGGTCCAAACGGGCCGGCTACAAGGTCATCTTCGTCCCCTTCCAGAATGGCCGCCCGGCCGGCCCGCCGCAGGACATCCTGACCGGCTTTCTGTCAGCCAAGGACCAGGCCTACGGCCGGCCCGTGGGGGTCGCGACGGATTCAACAGGCGCGCTGCTGGTGGCGGACGACGTAGGGAACACGATCTGGCGGGTGACGCCGAAGGGGTGAGCGAGTCTTGCTCCTCCCCCATTTATGGGGGAGGAGCATTATCCTCACGCCGCCTTCACCACCTCCGCCTGATGCGGGGCGTACGACGCCCACAGGTGCTGCGCCGCATAAGCCCGCCAAGGCCGCCAGGCCTCGGCGCGGGCGAGGAGTTCCACCGGTGTCGGGCGGCGGCCGGTCTCGTCCTCCAGGGCCCGCATCAGGCCGATGTCGGCGGCGGGGAAGGCGTCGGGCTCGCGCAGCTCTCGCATGGCGATGTATTGCGCCGTCCATTCTCCGATCCCGGCCAGCCCCTTCAGCTGGGCGATGGCGGCGTCGAGGCTGCGCGTGGCGCTGAAGATGCCGGGATCGGCGACCACCGCCGCGGCCAGGGAGGACAAGGCGCGGGCCCGGGCGCCCGGCACCCCGAGGGTCGACAGATCGGCTTGCGCCAGGCGCTCCGGGCGGGGAAACACCCGCGTCAGGCCCGGAAATTCCGGGTGGGGCGCGCTGAAGGCCTCGCCATAGGCCGCGGTCAGCTTTCCCGCCAGGCCGATGGCCGCGGCGACGGTGATCTGCTGGCCGAGCACCGCGCGAATGGCGAGCTCGAAGCCCTGCCAAGCGCCCGGGGTCCGCAGACCCGGCCGGGCCGCCACCAGGGGCGCCAGGGCGGGGTCGCGGGCCAGGTGTGCGCCGATCGCCTCGGGATCGGCGGCCAGGTCGAACAGCCGTCTGAGGCGGGCGATGATTGTCGGCAGGGCCGTCAGCACCGGAAACCGGATGACGGCGCGCAGGGCGTTCGCCTCGCCGGGGCGAACCACAAGCATGCCATGCACGCCGTCGATCTCGATGGTGCGGGCGTAGCTGTCCTCGCCCACCACCTCGACGCCGGGAATGGCGCGCAGGCGCAGGAAGGCCAGCATCGCCGGCCAGTCGTAGGGCGCGCGATAGCGCAGCAGCAGGCTGACCTCCCCGCCGGCGCCGCTGGAGACCTCGGCGGCGCTGCCGCGGCGCAGGGCGCTGGGCGGCCGGCGGAAGAGCTGGTGGAAGGTCTCGTTGAAGCGGCGGATGCTGCCGAACCCCGAGGCCAACGCCACCTCGGCCATGGGCAGGCGGGTTTCGTGGATCAGCTGCTTGGCCAGCAGCACGCGCCGGGTCTGGGCCACGGCGATGGGCGAGGCGCCCAGGTGTTTGGCGAACAGGCGGCGAAGCTGGCGTTCGCCGACGCCCAGACGCTCGGCCAGCGCATTGACGTCGTCCTCGTCCAGGGCGCCGAGTTCGATCAGCGCCAGGGCCCTGGCCACCGTGTTCGAGGTCCCGCGCCAGACGGCGAGGTCCGGCGCCGCCTCCGGCCGACAACGAAGACAGGGCCGGAAGCCCGCCTCCTGGGCGGCGGCCGCGGAGGCGTGGAAGGTGACGTTCTCCCGCTTGGGCGTGCGGGCCGGGCAGATCGGCCGGCAATAGATCCCCGTGGTCTTCACCCCCACGAACAGCCGCCCGTCGAAGCGGGCGTCCCGGGTGAGCAGGGCGCGGTAGCAGGCGTCGTGATCGAGATCCATGACGCCATGATCGTCCCGGGCGAGAGCGGAGTCTCGCGGTTTTCGGACCTGACCGTTTGGCGGCGGCCCACCCAAGGAAACGCCGCCTTGTCGAACTGTCCCGTTTTCCGTCATGGCCGGGCTTGTCCCGGCCACAAGGGAACACGAACGGGATGTGGCTGACCACGATGGGACCGCCTTCAACGCCAGCGTTCCCTCGCCACCGGGACAAGCCCGGTGGTGACGCCAATGGAAAGATCGATGGCTGTTCCGACCGCCCTCCACATTTGCCTGGGTTCCGCGATGTCGAGGTCCGAAAACGGCGAGCCGCCAAGGCTCGGCCAGGACATGATGGCGCTTCCAGTCACCGCTCGGCGAACCCGATGCGCTTCCATCTCGAACGCCTGTCCACCGTCACCGGCGAGATGCTGCTGGTGACCGACGCCGACGACCGCCTGCGCGCCCTCGACTGGACCGACTACGAACCGCGCATGATGCGTCTTCTGCGGCTTCACTATGGACCGGCGGTGACCCTGGCCGAAGGTCGGCCGCCCTCCCCGGCCCGAGCGGCGCTAACCGCCTATCTGGAGGGGGACATCGGCGCGATCGACGGCCTTGTGGTCGAGACCGCGGGAACCCCGTTCCAGCGCGCGGTCTGGGCCGCCCTGCGCACCATCCCCGCGGGCGCGACCCTGACCTACGCCGGTCTCGCCGCGCGGATCGGCAAGCCCGCCGCCGTGCGCGCCGTGGGCGCGGCCAACGGCGCCAACCCCGTGGGCGTGGTGGTGCCCTGCCACCGGGTCATCGGCGCGGACGGATCGCTCACCGGCTATGGCGGCGGGATCGAGCGCAAGCGGTGGCTGTTGGCGCACGAGGTCGTACGGACCCTCTAGGCGCCCTGGCCGCTCAGGGCGAAGCCCTCGTATCCCTTGGCCGCCACGGCGTTGCAGAGCTCGCGATAGACCCCGACGCCGCCGACATAGGGCATGAACACCCGCGGCTTGCCGGGGATGTTGGCCCCCAGGTACCAGGAGTTGGCCTTGGGATAGAGGGTCATATCGGCGACCTCGTTGACGTGGGCCACCCAGCCCGCCTCGGCCTCGGGGGAGGCCTCGATGACGCTGAGCTGGCGGTCGCCGAGATAGGCCAGGCAGTCGGCGATCCAGTCCACATGCTGTTCGATGGAGACCAGCATGTTCGACAGCACCGAGGGGCTGCCAGGGCCGGTGACGGTGAACAGGTTGGGAAAGCCCGCCACCATCAGGCCGAGGTAGGTCAGCGGCCCTCCGGACCATTTCTCCTTGAGGGACATCCCCCCGCGCCCGCGGATATCGATGGCGTTGAGGGCGCCGGTCATGGCGTCGAAGCCGATGGCGTAGACGATGCTGTCGAGGGCGTAGTCGCCGTCGTCGGTGCGCAGGCCCGTGGGCGTGATCGCCTCGATGGGGGCCTGGCTGACGTCGACCAGGGTGACGTTCTCGCGGTTGAAGGTCTCGTAGTAGCCGGTGTCGACGCACAGCCGCTTGGTGCCGAAGGGGTAGGATTTCGGGGTCAGGGTCTCGGCGATCCTCGGGTCCTTGACGATCTCGCGGATCTTTCCGGCGACGAATTCGGCGGCGGTGGCGTTGGCCGCCGGGTCGATGGCGGTGTCGATGAAGGCGCCGCCGATGGCGAAACCGCCTTGTTTCCAGCGGGATTCGAAGATCTGTTTGCGCTCTTCCGCTTCGACCGCCAGGGCCGAGAGCTCGGTGGGCTCGACGGCGACGATACCGGCGCCGGATTCCCGGGCCTTCTGGCGAAGCTCGGCGCGGTTGGCCTTCCAGTGCTCCACCTTCTGCGCGTCGATCGGGCCGTTATGCGCCGGGACGCTGTAGTTGGGGGTGCGCTGGAAGACATAGAGCTGCTCGGCCTGGGCGGCGATCTGCGGGATCGACTGGATCGCCGATGAGCCGGTGCCGATCACCCCCACCCGCTGGCCGGTGAAGTCGACCCCTTCGTGCGGCCAGCGGCCGGTGTGGTAGCTCTTGCCCTTGAAGGTCTCCATGCCGGGGAACTTCGGCTCATTGGTCACCGACAGGCAGCCGGTGGCCATGATGCAGAACCGGGCCGACACCGTGTCGCCCTTGTCGGTGCGCACCGTCCAGCGGCCGGCCGCCTCGTCGAAGGCGGCCGAGGCCACCCGGGTCTCGAACCGGATGTCCTTGCGCAGACCGAAGCGGTCGGCGACGTGGTTCAGATAGGAAAGCAGCTCCGGTTGCGCCGCATATCGCTCGGTCCAGCGCCAGTCGTCCTGCAGGGCGTCGGAGAAGGAATAGGAATATTCCTGGCTCTCGATATCCACCCGCGCGCCCGGATAGCGGTTCCAGTACCAGGTGCCCCCGAAGTCGCCCCCCTTCTCGATGATGCGGACATCCTTGATCCCCGCCTCCACCAGCCGCGCTCCGGTGACCAGGCCGGCGAACCCGCCGCCGATGAAGGCGAAGGTGACGTGGTCGGTCTTGGGCGCGCGCTCAGTGACGGGGGTGTAGGGATCGTCGAGGTAGTGGGCCAGATGGCCCTCCACGCGCAGATACTGTTCGTTGCCGTCGGCGCGCAGGCGCTTGTCCCGCTCGGCCAGATACTTGGCCTGCAAGGCCGCCTTGTCGAACGCCTGCTTCGGCTTGGCCTGGACGTCGTCGGTCATCGTCATCTGCGGTTTCCCCAAGTCAGGGCGCGCGGCGTGGGGCGCCCGTCGCCATACTGCATGTTCTAAACGATGGCTGTGCGACGCGCCACCGCTATGTGATCAGCGATATCCTAGGCGGCGTGCGGCGGACCGACGCCCCCTCCGACCCTTCGCTTCGCTACGGGCCACCTCCCCCGCTACGCGGTGGAGGACAAGGCGCTCGTTTGATTTCCTCCACCGCGTAGNNAGCGGTTCCAGTACCAGGTGCCCCCCACCCCGTCGGCGGCCTCGAACACCCGCGCCGAGAAGCCCATGCCGCGCAGCTTGTGGAGCAGGTAGAGCCCCGAGAACCCCGCGCCGACGATGACCACGTCGAGGCTGGTCGGTTTGGTGGCGTCGGTCATGGGGCGCTCCGCTATGTCCTTATCGTTGTTCACCCAGGTTACGGCGCCGCGCCCCGCCGTCCAGCCCTGATTGAGGGCCGACGCGACGGAAGCCTGTCAGAAGGACCGGGTCAGGCCGATCTGCCCCTGGTCGCGGCGGTAGCGATAGAGGCCGATGTCGCTGGCGTTGTCCGTATGGGTGTAGGTGAGCTTTGGGGTGAAGCCGCCGATGTCGATGCGGCGGTCGAGCAGGGTGACGCGCACCTGCCACTGGTGGTCGCGGCGGGGAACGCCGAAGCCGGCCTCGGCGCTGTCGTAGTCGACGAGGACGTAGGCGGGCTGGATCGACGCCGAGATGCCGCCGGGCAGGTCGCGGAAATAGCCGAGCTGAACCTGGGACGCGGTATAGCTGTAGAGGCTCAGGCCGGCGTCCTGTCGGCTGACCGACACCCCGCCGGACACCACGCTGAGCGGCGAGAGGGTGTAGAAGGCGCCCGCCGAGGCCGAGACCGCGGGGCCGCCCTGCCCCGCCGGCGGACGATAGTTCACCTGCTGGGCGCCCAGCGAGCCGGTCAGCCCCAGGCGGGGCGTGGCGTAGTAGGTCGCCTGCGCCGTCCCGCCGGCGCCGGAATTGTAGAAGCTGCGCCCGTACCAGCGCTCAAACCCGGTCGCGAGCAGGCTGACGTCCCAGCGCTGGTAAACCAGCCGCGGCCCGGCGTAGAGGCTGAAGGTCATGTCGTCGAAGGCGCCGGCCGCCGGGTACTGCACCCCGTCGAACTGCGCGCCGATCCGCAGGCGCAGGGGCCCCGCGATCGGCGGCGACCATTCCCCGCCGGCGCCCAGGGCCAGGCCGACGCCGCTGCGTTGGCGGGCGTCGGACGATAGCTGGAACGGCAGGCCGAAGATGTCGACGGCGCTCAAGCTCGGTCCGGCGTTCAGATTGCTGTCGGGGGCGAGGGCGAAGGAGAGGTTGTAGCTGAACCGCCGCTCCTGCCGGATCGCGAACAGGTACTTGTCGACATTGGCCTGGGCGGCCGGCGGCAAGGCCCCGGCCCGGGCGAGCCGGAACTGGCGCTCGGCGTTGTCGTAGTCCTTGGCGAGATAGAAGGCCCGCCCAAGCTCCAGCCGCACCCGCACCGCCCCCGGCTCCCGCGCCAGGATGCGGCGGAAGCGGCGGATGGCCTGCGCATAGGCCTTCTCCTCCATGGCGATCATGCCGAGGAGAAACTGGACCTCATCGTCCCGGGAATCCGCCCGCTCAAGCGCCAGGAGCACCCGCCGCGCCTCCGTCAGCCTGTGCGCCTGCATGAGCAAGACGGCGGCTTCACGGGGGGCAATGGGCCTGGCGACCGGGGCCGGCGTCGCCACTGGAGCCGACGGCGCCGGCGCATCCTCGGCGCGGGCGGCGCCGGCGCACAGCCCGATGGCCGCCAATACGGCGAGGCCGCAACGCAGGGACGCGATGACGCTTTGAACAGGAACCACGCCGCCGGCGCGCCGGCTCAGGCCGCCGCCGCCATCTCGTACGCCGCCACCGCCGCGGCCCCCGCCGCCTGCATGGCGCCGAGGTCCGGGGTATCCAGGCCCAGCATTCCGTAGTCGACCATCAGCAGGCCGCTGGGGCGGCGGATCACCGCCTTCGCATGGCGCGGGTCGGCCAGCAGATCCTGGGCCATGACGCCGACGAAGGTCCGCCCATCGCCCAGGTAGCGGAACCGGTAGAGGCGAACCCCGGCGACGACGCCCGCGGGCTCTATGTCCCGCTTCAGGCGTCGGTCGGACGGCGCGACCTTGGCGCCGAACACGCCGAGGGCGGACTTGGTCCCGTCACTCAGCGTCCAGACCGCCGCCACCTGCTGGGCGGTGGGACCGTAGAAGCCGCCGCGGATCGTGCCGGTGGCGCCGGCGCCCAGGGAATAGGTGGTTGCGGGCGCCGAGGGCGTGGAGGTGGCCCCGTTGAAGGTCGAGGCGCCGGCGTTGATCGCCCCGGTGATCGTCACGCTGTTCCAGGCGGTGTTGGCGCCGTTGTAGTTGGCGGTGATGTTGGAGAGCGTGCCGGTGATGGCGCCGGTGCCGAAGTTGGCGGTGAGGGAGCCGTCCCCGGTGAGGGTGGCGGCTGTCGCCCCGCCGCCGGCGCTCGGCGCGATCACCTCGCCGTAGACGTTGCCCGTTCCCGAATAGGTGGCCGTGCCGGTGGTCGGCATGCCGGCCGCGGGGGTCTGGTAGCCGAAGACGAAGAAACCGGTGTTGGTGTAGTTCTGGTCGGCCGTGTCGTTGAGGTTCCAGGCCCCGAGGACCGCATAGTCCAGGTAGTTCGTCCCGCCGGCGGTGGTGATGGTCGAGAGGTAGGCGTAGGTCCCGTTCGACAGTTTCGTGTCCTGGGGGGCGTTGGCCTGCAGGGTCACGTCGACGCCCAGGTGCGGAATCTTCAGCTCGTAGGAGGTGTTGGCATTGGTGCTGAGGGCGGTGACGGTCGCGCCGGCGGTGTCGGTCGCCGTGTCGGCGGTTACGGTCCCGTAGGCGTCGCCCGGGGTGATGGTGGCGACGATGCTGGACTGGGTCAGGGCGAAGACGGTCCCCGCGGTCGGCCCGGTCGAGGTGAAGCTCGGGCTGGCGGCGAGGGCCTGTTGATAGCCGGCGGCCGTCGTGGCGGGCGCGGGCGTTCCCGGCGTCGCCGCCTCGAACGCCCCGATCGTCGCCGGGGGCGAATTCTGTTCGGCCCCGAAGACCCCAAGCGCGGACTCGGTTCCGTCCGACAGGGTCCAGACCAGGGCCACTTCATTGGCCACCGGGCCGTAGAAGCCCCCGGCGAAGGTTCCCGTCGCCGACGCCAGCAAGGCGTTGGTGGTCGAGGGTGACGTTGTGGCGGCGGTGGCGCCGGTGAAGGTCGCCCCCGACAAGGTCCCGGTCAGCGAGAGGTTGTTCCAGGCGTTCGTACCGCCGCCGGAGGCCGCGGAGACCATGTTGGTGAAGGCGCCGGTCACCGCGCCCGTGGTGAAGTTGGCGGTCAACGTGCCGTCCCCGCCGACGGCGGTGTAATAGGCCCCGACGGTGTTGCTGGGTGTGAGCACCTGACCGGCGACATTGTTCGTGCCCGAGTAGGTCGCCGCGCCGCTTACCGGCCTCCCCGCCAGGGGCGTCTGGTAGCCGAAGATGAACTGGCCGTAGTCAATGGTGTGCTGGCCACTGGTGTCCAGCAGGGTCCAGTCGCCCAGGACGGCGTAGTTCAACAGGTTGACGTTGCGGCCGTAGGTGACCGACTCCAGGGCGATGTAATCGCCATTGGCCAGCTGCGTGTAGTTGTTGTCGTTGAGATGCAGGATCGCATCGACGCCGAGGGTCGGAATCTTCAGCTCGAAGTTGTTCTTCGTGTTGTCGTTGACCGTAACCGTGGCGCCCGCCGCCATGGTAGCCGTGTCGGCGCTGAGGGCGGTTGCGACATCATTGGAGTCGTGGGCGACCTTGAACACGCTCTGGGTCAAGGCGAACACGGTCCCGTTCGCCGGTTGCACGCCAGGAAAGGTCGGCCCGCCCGGCGCGGCCTGCTGGAACCCGCCGGCCGCGGTCGTGGGCGGCGTGGAGCCCACCGTCGCCCGGGCGAAGGGCCCGATGGTGGCGGGGGTCACGGTGGCGATGGAGCCGCCTCCGCCTCCGCCTCCACTGGCGCAGGCGGCCAGCAGCAGGGGGGCGAGCATGGATGTGGCGAGCAGAACTGGCTTCATGGCGAATCCTCGGCACTCTTGACGCGCAACTCGGCCTTTTGGCCTACAGATCATTTTAAGGCCGTTATGCGTCAACTGTCCAACGGCGACGCTTACGACGGCCAACCTTCGTTCCTCAATCCCCTTCGATACCGGCAATTCGAATTGTGCAGGAAAGCGCGGCGCGCCTATAGTCCGCGCCACAGGGGAGACACCCTTCAGGGAGATTTCAGACTATGCGGGAAGCCGTCATCGTATCCTACGCGCGCACCGGGTTGGCCAAGTCCGGCCGGGGCGGGTTCAACGTCACGCCGCCGATGTCGATGGCGGCGCACGCGATCAAGCACGCCGTGGAGCGGGCCGGGGTCGAGAAGGACTATGTCGAGGACTGCTACCTCGGCAATAACGCCCACGGCGCCGCCAATATCGGCCGCCAGGCGGCCCTGCTTGCGGGCATGCCGGTGACCACGGCCGGCGTATCGATCAACCGCTTCTGCTCGTCGGGCCTGCAAGCCATCGCCATGGCCGCCAACCACATCCGCGCCGACAACGCCGACTGCGTGGTGGCCGGCGGGGTGGAAAGCATCTCCATCCCCGGCGGCGGCATGCCCCGCGAGGCGGTGGATCCGGAGCTGATCAAGATCGCCCCGGCCATCTTCATGGCCATGATCGACACCGCCGACATCGTCGCCCAGCGCTACGGCGTCAGCCGCGAATACCAGGACGAATACTCCCTGGAATCCCAACGCCGCATGGCCGCCGCCCAGCAGGCCAACCTCTTCAAGGACGAAATCGTCCCGATGAAGACCAAGATGAAGGTGGTCGACAAGGAGACCAAGGAAGAGAGCCTGGTCGACTATGTGGTCACCAAGGACGAGTGCAACCGACCCGAAACCACCCTCGAGGGCCTGGCCAAGCTCGCCCCGGTGAAGGGCGAGGGCAAGTTCGTCACCGCCGGCAACGCCAGCCAGCTGTCCGACGGCGCCGCCGCGGTGGTGATCATGGAGGCCAAGGACGCCGAGCGCCGGGGCATCGAGCCCCTGGGCCGGTTCGTGGCCTGGGCCGCCGCCGGCTGCGAGCCCGACGAGATGGGCATCGGCCCGGTGTTCGCCGTGCCGAAACTGCTGAAGCGCCACGGCCTGACCGTCGATGACATCGACCTCTGGGAGCTGAACGAGGCCTTCGCCTCCCAGTGCCTCTACAGCCGCGACACCCTGGGCATCGATCCGGCCAAGTACAATGTGAACGGCGGCTCGATCTCCATCGGCCATCCCTTCGGCATGACCGGGGCGCGGTGCACCGGCCACATCCTGCAGGAAGGCAGGCGTCGCGGCGCCAAGTGGGGCGTGGTGACCATGTGCATCGGCGCGGGCCAGGGCGGCGCCGGCCTGTTCGAAATCTACAGCTGAAACAGCGGAGCCTGGCCGCAAGGCCAGGCTCCGAATCCGCTATGAACGACGCTTCAAAGGGCCGTCGGCCGCTTGACGTGGGACGTGCGCGCCAGGTGGTCGGCCGCCTCAATGCCGACACCGCTGGCTTCCTGACTGCTTGAACCGCGGCGCATCCGCGAATTCAGGAGGGCCTCCGATGCCAGGACCCCAGGAAGAGGCGCCGTCCGAGTCACCGGTCGAACACCCGCTGATCTTCTTCCTGCTGGTGCTGTTGCTCGCCGTTCCCTTCTGGGTCGCCGGCGGCGCCAGCGGGCTGGAGTTGATGCCCGGTCTGCCGGTCGCGGCGCTGATGTTCATCTGTCCGAGCCTCGCCGCGGCGCTCCTGATCGCACGGTCCGCCGGCGCCGGCGCGGTCCGGCGGTTGTTGGCCCGCGCCTTTGACGGCGGCCGCATACCCACTGTGGTCTGGTACGCGCCCATCCTGCTGATCAGGCCTGCCACCTGCATCCTGGCGATAGTGATTCAGCGCCTGCAGGGCGTTGCAGTCCCTGATGCCCCGATCGGCGCCCTACCTGCCCTCGGCCTCTGTGCGCTGTTCCTCGTCGCCGCGCTCGGCGAAGAGATCGGCTGGAGCGGCTACGCCAGCGACCCCCTCGTTCGGCGCTGGGGGCCGCTTGGCGGGGCGCTGATCCTCGGCGCGGCCTGGGCGGTGTTTCACTTCGTCGCGCTGATCGAGGCCCACAGGTCCATCGAATGGATCGCCTGGTGGACCCTCGGCGCCTTGGCGATGCGGGTGATTATGATGTGGATCTTTATCGGGACCCGCCGCAGCGTGTTCGCCGTCGCCCTGTTCCACGCCGCCGCCAATGTCGCCTGGCAGCTCTACCCCGTCCGGGGCTCGTTCTTCGACCCGCGCATCGACGGCCTGATCCTGGCCGGGGTCGCCGTCCTGGTGGCGTCGACGCGAACCATGCGACCGGGCCCGGGCGGGCGGTGACCGGCGTCTCGTCCCCGATTTGACGCCGCTCGTCACAAGGCCCTTTCGAAGCCGGGGGGATCGACGCATCGAAACCCAGGCGGCGGCGTCCAGCACCCCCCTCCGTCTCGGGAGAGGCCAATGACCAAGACCCTGTGGATCTCGATCCTGTCAGCGGCGACGCTGATGTCGCAGCCGGCGCTCGCGGCCGCAGATGAGCCCGGTTGGGCCTATTATGGCGGCGACGAGGGCGGGCAGCGCTATTCCGACGCTCGCCAGATCACCCCGGCCAACGTCGCCGCCCTGCAACCGGCCTGGACCTTCTCCACCGGCGACCTGGCCAGCAAGGGCGAGGCGATCAGGCACGCGGCGTTTGAGAACACCCCGATCCTCGCCGGCGGCCGGGTCTATGTCTGTTCTCCGTTCAACGAGGTCAGCGCCCTCGATCCAGGAAGCGGCCGGGCCTATTGGCGGTTCGATCCGCGCATCGACACCCACCTTCGCTATCCCAATGAATTCAACTGCCGCGGCGTCGCCTATTGGCGCAATCCGGCGGCGCCCCTGCACAGCCCCTGCGCCGAACGGGTGTTCATGAACACCAACGACCGGCGGCTCTTCGCCATTGACGCCGCGACCGGGAAGCTCTGCGCCGGCTTCAGCCGCGGCGGCGTCACCGACGCCATGCCCGGCGCCCGGCTCGAACGGCCGGGCGGCGCGCAGATCACCTCGCCGCCGGTGGTGGCGGACGGAACCGTGATCGTCGGCTCCTCCATCGACGACAACCAGCGGGTCCGGGAGACCTCCGGCGCGGTGCACGCCTTCGACGCGGTGACCGGCGCCCTGAGATGGACCTTCGATCCCCTCGCGGGAGCCGGCCCCAAGGTGGTCGCAGGCGCGGCCAACGTCTGGGCGCCCATGTCCGTCGATCCGGCCCTGGGCCTGGTCTACCTGCCCACCACCAGCCCCAGCCCCGACTTCTACGGGGTCTTTCGCCCGGGAAATGACGGCCACGCCGACTCCATCGTCGCCCTGCACGCCCGCACGGGCGCCCTGGCCTGGGCGTTCCAGGTGGTGCACCACGACCTGTGGGACTATGACCTGCCCGCCCAGCCGACCCTCGCCACGGTGACCTACCGGGGCCGCGCGGTCCCGGCCCTGCTGCAGACCACCAAACAGGGGCTGCTGTTCACCCTGGACCGCCGGACCGGGGCGCCGATCATTCCGGTCGTCGAGCGCCCCGCGCCGCAGGGCGGCATGCCGGGCGAGACCCTGTCGCCCACACAGCCCATCCCTGTCGCGCCCCCGCCCCTCGCGCCCAACCGCATCCGGCCGCAGGACGCCTTCGGACTGACCCCCTGGGACCGCGCCGCCTGCCGCCGCCTGATCGCCGGCGCCCGCAACGACGGCCTCTACACGCCGCCCTCGACGCAGGGGACGATCGTCTATCCGTTCACCGGCGGCGGCTCCAACTGGGGCGGCCTGGCCTTCGACGCCGGCCACGACATCGCCTACGTCAACACCTCCAGCGCCATCCACAAGGTGACGCTGATCCCGACCGCGAAACTGGCCGCGGCCCGCGCCGCCGACCCGGGCGCGGAAATCTCGCCGAACACCGGCGCGCCCTATGGGATGAAGCGCGAACTGCTCCGCTCGCCCCTTGGCCTGCCCTGCAATCCGCCGCCGTGGGGGATGCTGCACGCCGTCGACATGCACGACGGCCATGTCCTCTGGGAGGTTCCCCTCGGCACGACCAGCGACCTCGCCCCAGGCTCGCAGCTTTTGTTGCGGGATACGGGAACCCCGAATTTCGGCGGCCCCATCGTCACCGCCGGGGGCGTCGTGTTAATCGGCGCGGCCATGGACAACTACCTTCGCGCCTTCGACGCGCGCACCGGCCGGGAACTCTGGCGCGGCCGCCTGCCAGCCGGCGCCCAGGCGACGCCGATGACCTACGTCTGGCGAGGACGGCAATATGTGCTGATCGCCTCGGGCGGTCACGCCAAGTCCGGAACCAAGCGTGGGGATTCGCTGGTGGCCTACGCCCTGCCCCGCTAGCCTGCGCCTTTGCGGACTCAAGGATCGATCATCAATGCCCGTCGACGCCGCGCCGCCAGAGATCATCGTCACCGGCCCGGCGCGCCTACCGGAGGCGGCGGGCGATCCGGCGTTTTCCATCGTCAAGCTGGGCGGGGCGGAGCTGCAGTCCAGCCCGCGCCTCGACGAGGTGCTGGCGACCGTGCCCGGCGTCTCGCTGTTCCGCCGCAACTCCAGCCTCGGCGCCAACCCGACCACCCAGGGCGTCTCCCTGCGCGGCATCGCCGGGTCCGCCGCCAGCCGGGCACTGGTCACCCTGGACGGGGTTCCGCAGAACGACCCCTTCGGCGGATGGGTGATCTGGTCGGGGATCGCCCCCGATCGGGTGCAGGCGGTGACGGTGGTGCGCGGGGCGGGCGCGGGCCCGTATGGCGCCGGCGCCCTGACCGGGACCATCGACCTCGCCGCCCGGACCGCGGCGCTCGGCGGGGTGACCGCGGAGGGCTCGGTCGGCAGCCTGGATGACCGCCAGGGCGAGGCGCTGGCTTCGGGGCGCGTCGGCGCGGCGGACGTCTTCGCCTCCCTGGCGGGGGAATCCACCGCCGGCTACATCCCAGTTCGCGCCAGACGGGGCGCGGCCGATCAACCGCTCACCCTGAACGACTGGTCGGGCGCCGCCGGCGCCGCTGGCGACATCGGTGTCGGGACCCTGTCCGCGCGGGCGTCCGGCTACCAGGAGGATCGCGGCTCGGGCCTGGTCGGCGCCGAATCCCGCGCCCGCGGCGGCCAGGCCAGCCTCACCCTCGCCCGGGCGCCGACGGCCGCGGCCCTGGGCTATCGGCTGCAGGCCTGGGCCTCCAGCTCGGACCTGCTCAACACCTCAGTCTCGGTGGCAGCGAACCGGGCGAGCACAACCCCGGCCAATGATCAGTACGCCACCCCGGCCACCGGCTATGGCCTCAACGCCGCCGTCCGCCGCGCGACCGGGGCCGACACCCTGGAGCTGGGCGCGGACCTGCGCGGCGCCGAGGGCGAGAGCCGGGAGCTGTTCAAATACGTCGCCGACGCGTTCACCCGCAGCCGCCGTTCCGGCGGCGAGGCCCTGACCGGCGGCCTCTATGTGGAGGCGACCCACGCCGCCGGGCCTTGGCTTTGGGCCGGCGGCGCCCGGCTCGACGGGTGGCGCGACTTCGACGCCCACCGGATCGAGGCCAATACGGCGACGGGGGCGGTGACCCTCGACCAGCACACGCCGGACCAGGGCGGGACCGAACCGACCGCGCGGCTCGCCCTGCGGCGGGACCTGCCGGACGGCCTGTTCGCCCGTACCGCCACCTACGTCGGCTTCCGCCCAGCGACCCTCAACGAGCTCGACCGGACATTCCGCGTCGGCAACGACGTCACCGAAGCCAATCCGGCGCTCCGACCCGAGCAATTGTTCGGCGGGGAGATCGGCCTGGGCGGCGCGGGCGCGGGCTGGTCGTGGGACGCCACCGTCTTCGTCAGTCGGCTGAACGACGCGGTGATCAACGCCACCCTACGCGTCGCCGAGAACGGCCCCTTCACCGACCCGGTCGAGGGGGTCATCCCCGCCGGCGGGACCCTCTACCAGCGGCGCAACGTCGACCACATCGACGCCGCCGGTCTCGAGACCGAAGCCCGGCGCCGGCTTGGCCCGGTCGATCTCACCCTCGCCGCCGACTATACGAGCGCCCGCGTCGACGGCGGCGCGGCGGCGGCCCAGCTGACCGGCAAGCAGCCCGCCGAGACTCCCCGCTTCACGGCGACAGCCGCCGCGGTCTGGCGGGTCAGCGAACGTCTGCGACTGTCGAGCGATATTCGCTATGAAACCAAGCGCTTTGACGACGACCTGAACACCCGGCCCCTCGGCGACGGCGCCGTGGTCAATGCGCGGGCGGAGTGGCGGATTGGGCGGGGCGCGGCGGTCTTTCTCGCCGGCGACAACCTGTTCGACGCCGCCCTGCAGACCGGCCGCACGGCGGCCAGCGGCGCCCTCCCCGGGGTGGTGATCCCCGGAGTGGTGAGCTATGGGCCGCCACGCATGGTCCGCGTCGGTGTGACTTTCCGCGAGTAAGAAATTCCGACGGTCGTGGGACTCGGTAGAGCGCGGGCGGGCGGCGCCTTCCTTCTTCCGCGCCGAATGAAACAGGGCGTGGGCGGCTGGCGGCGTTATCCGCTAGGATCGGCCTCAAACACCATCGCCGAGGAGCGCCCCATGATCGAACGGACCGTCGACATTCCCACCAAGCACGGGGCGACCACCACCTTCATCGTCCATCCCGAGCGCGGCGGCCCGCATCCGGCGATCCTGTTCTACATGGACGCCCCGGCCATCCGCGAGGAGCTGCGCGACATGGCGCGGCGCCTGGCCAGCGTCGGCTACTATGTGATATAGCTCAACCTCCGGAATTGAGCCTTTTGTCGTTATATTTCAATATGTTAGATATTTGTCTGACTGCGAGTCAGGATAGTATCCGACGCTTCCCAGCAATTGGGGCTATTCCGAGTTGCGTATTCGGTGAATTCGCATAGGCTTCGCGTAAAGCGGAACTACCGCTTTCGGTAGAGTCGGGATGTGGCGCGG
>PLSW01000152.1 GCA_003165275.1 Caulobacteraceae bacterium | reverse complement strand
GCGGTCGTTAGAGCGTAAGCGTCCGGTCGACGTATTTTGAAGGTTGACGGCTATTCAGCGGGCGGAGCGCCGGCACCGATTGAGCGCTGGGCTTCGTGCGCCATTACGCGTTCGATCAACTCGGGATCGCATTGTTGATCCACAAGGAACTGGCGCACGCCGCCTTCCCAAGTCCGTATATCTGCGAGCAGCGCCTCGACACATTCGATCCCGCGCTCTGTGAGAGCGGTGGCGCCGTATTCCGTCCCGTCGTGGACATGGACCATTTCGCCATAGTCGACATTGTCGGAGTTGCTGGTGACCTCCTCGACCAGTTCGACGGTCTCGCCGATGAGCCGAGCAACCTCGTTGATTGTGTAGATACGGCTAGAGCGGGCCATCATTGAGCACCCTGCTTGGCATTGGCCTTGGAGGACATCGTCCACGGCGGCAATTCGGCTATGAGCCCAAGCCTCACGCTCGGCGGGCGACTGCCGAATGACGTGGGTTACCGAACGCGCCGCAGAAAATGATGCTGGTCCGGGCCATTGCGCTCCAGAACGCTGCGCAGCTTAGCCAGGCTGAACGGAACACGCGACGGCCGAAGGCGCTTTTCGACTTCCGCCAGGACCCGGCGATAGGCGGTCGTTATATCGGTCCGCTTCAGCTTATCCTTCACCGCGGCATGGGCCTGGCCGCCATGGAGATCACAAAAGAGGCGTTCTTCATCCTGCACGAGGGTGTGAAACAAGGACCCCCGCAAAAAGACCGTGCCAATTCCAAACACGTGCGCTCCCCCGAGCTTGACGGCTTACCCAGGATAAGTGGGAGCAGCCATTCTGATAATGTCGTTATTCACATGCGATTTGACGCAGGAGTCAATGCACCGCCCCGTAGGCGGTTCAGCCAGATCGTCGCCGGTCGTGGTCCGACGCATCGTCGCCCCTGGGATCTCTGCGCACCAAGAGGCTGGAACGTTACGGCGGCCTCAGTCAACAACAGGGGAATGGAAGGCCGCTTGGTCTTGCATTGTCGCGTCAATCGCCCTCCTTCAACCGTTCCGATCTGGCCAATTCAACGAAGCCGCTTGTCTGCGTCGGCAGATAAATCCCCCACTGTTCCCACCATCGCCGCTCGTTCGAGCTGTGCTGCGCATCAGGACCGGTGAGGTGGTGTTGAGCGCAGAGGGGAAGCGTTCGCCGATCGTCGGGCTTTTCACCCATGCCGGTGGGTCGCCACCCGGCCTCCGGGTATGCAAGCGAGAGCGAAGTAATCCGAGATGGCCTGCGCGCACTTCGCGCTCAAGAAAGAGCCATCGACCATTGGCTGCGTACTGCTGTTGTTCCGGCCTACGAAGCCTTGAAGGGCGACCCGTCCCGCGGCGTCGCCCTGGAGGATGTCCGCATCGCGCTTGCGGAACGCCACGCGTCGATGGCGGCTAGCCGCCCAGCGCCCAGTTGAGCATCGCCGCGATTCGATTTGCTGCCTTATCGAATTGGACGGCGGCGGCGCGTTCCATTTCCGACCGGTCAGTCGATTTCGGCGAGCGAATAACTCGTAGTGCGGGAGCCACCTTCATCCCTGACGACCGGGTCTTCCGAAGCGCTGGGCGCGCTGATGTGCGGCGAGGCCGCAGGCCCTGGCTTAGCCGTCGAGTCTAGCTTAATTTATGCACGTTAATGAGGGTTGCATTAAATGGCCTAATTAATCTATGAAGGTCGTATGGACCGCCGAGACAATCCCTTCGCCCCAGGAGCTGGGCTGCAACCTCCGGAACTGGCCGGCCGCGATCTGCTTATCGAGAACGCCAGTATCGATATGGAGCGCGCGCTCAAAGGTCGGCCGACCAAGAGCCTGTTGCTCCTCGGGTTGCGCGGCGTCGGTAAGACCGTCTTGCTCAACCGCCTTGTCGACATCGCCGATCATCTCGGCTTCGAAACCGCCAAGGTTGAAGCGCCGGAGGGCGGCCGGCTGCCCGAGCTGCTCGCACCCGAGCTTCGAAGCATCCTCTATGCGCTGGATCTAAGGGCTGCGACGGGCTCGCATATGCGTGACGCCGTGGGCGTCCTGCGCAATTTCGCCAGCGCCTTCAAGGTCAAGATCGGTGAGATCGACTTTGGCCTGGAACCCAGCCCGGGCCGCGCCGACACCGGCAATCTGCAACAGGACCTGCCCGATCTCCTCATCGCCGTCGCCCAAGCCGCAAAGGAGCGTGGTAAGGCGGTCGGACTGTTCATCGACGAGGTGCAGTATCTCAGCCCCGACGAGCTGGCGGCCGTCATCGTCTCGTGCCACGAGATCGCCCAGAGGAACCTGCCGCTATTCTTTGTCGGTGCGGGCCTACCCCAGATCGCGGCCCTGGCCGGGAACGCCAAATCTTACGCTGAGCGACTATTTGATTTTCCGGTGGTCGACAGCCTCGACGCCGTGGCCGCCCGCGACGCGTTGGAAAAACCGATCATCGAAGCACACGCGGCGATCGAGCCAGGCGCCATCGCCGCCATCCTCGATGTCACTCGGGGCTATCCGTACTTCATTCAGGAGTGGGGCTTCCGGGTCTGGAACGCCACGCCCGAAAGCCCCATTCGATTGCAGGATGTCGAAGAGGCGACGCCGGGTGTCATTCAACATCTTGACGACAATTTCTTTCGCGTCCGCTTTGACCGCCTAACCTCCTTGCAACAGAAATATCTCCGCGCCATGGCTGAGCTCGGCGAGGGGCCCTACAAGACTGGCGAGATCGCCGCGACCTTGGGCGTCGAGGCAGCCGCGGTGGCGACGGTGCGCCAACAACTAATCGATAAAGGTATGGTCTGGAGCCAACGCCACGGCGAAACCGCCTTTACGGTTCCGATGTTCGACGCCTTCATGCATCGGCAGATGCCTAGCCTGGAGAAGCATGTGCCGAAGCGACGACCTCGGACAACCAAATAGGCCGATGCGAAGCGATAGGTTCAGCCCAGCTGACGCCGTAGTGGGGTTGGATGATGGCGCGACCGGGCATTGGCGTTGCGTCGGATTTCCCGCGGCTGCCGGCGTGATCTTCACCGACGAGAACGGCGAAGGCCCTGAGGTGCGCCTGCGCAAGGACCGGCCGCTGGCTAGTCCGGGTTCAGCGGAAACCAGATGAGGGCACGGTCTTTCGCACGTTCATTGTGCGAATGCGCAAGCCGGGCATGCGATCTCGGTTGGGATGGAAGGCGCCGCTCGAACAGTGACCTCGCCTTTAGCGACCCTCTGTGCCACAATGTGGCCCAGAGGGCTCGAACCATGACCGAAAATGCAATCGTGCGCGCGCGCATCGACGAACGTATCAAGACCGAAGCTACCGCCGTTTTGGGCGCCATGGGGCTTACAGTTTCAGACGCCTTCCGATTGATGATGACTCGGATCGCTGTAGAGAAGGCCTTGCCGTTCGAACCGCTCGTGCCGAACGCCGAAACAATCGAAGCGATGAAAGCGGCAAGGCGCGGCGAGTTAGTTTCCGCCGGTCAGCCCGATAAGTTGCTCGCGACCCTGAATGCGGACGATTAGCCGCCTGAAGCGGGTTCCCCGCTAAGCGGATCGTCGTCCGAGAGCAGGCCGTCGTAAGACACAGGGCGCGCCAAGGGCGAATGGTGGTCGGGGCGGCGTCTTGGACACTGAAGCCGCGATCGCGCTGACGCGCCTGCCCAAGCTCGCCAACAGCGACACCATCGCCGCCCGGACGGCTTCGGCAACAAGTCGCCCGTATTGCGTCGCTTGACGCTATACGGTCCGATTTGATAGGTTTGGACCATGAAAATCAGGAACGTCGTCCACAAAGGGCTGCGCCGATTCATTGCGAGCGACGACGCGACCGGAATACAGGCCGCCGTAGTCGAGAAGGTCCGTCGCATCGTCACTTTCCTTCAGGACATGGAGAGTGAGGACGAGATTCGAACGGTGCCGAGCTGGAACGCGCATTTGCTGACCGGTGACCGCAAGGGCACATGGAGCCTGTTCGTAACGAAGAACTGGCGCATCACGTTCCGAATTGACCAGGCCGAGATCGAAATCATCGACCTCGACCATGAAGACTACCACTAGGAGGTGATCATGAGCATGATGCAAGGCATCCGTATAAAGAACCCGGCTCACCCGGGCGGGTTCGTAAAAAGTGAGATCATTGAAGCCCTTGGGCTTTCCGTCACCGACGCAGCCCAAGCGCTGGGGGTCACGCGCGCGACGTTGTCGGCTCTACTGAACGAGCGGGCGCACCTCTCCTCGGAGATGGCGCTGCGTATCGAGAAGGCTTTCGGCGTGTCGATGGACACGCTCATGCGGATGCAAAACAGCTTTGACATAGCCCAGGCGCGCAAGCGGGAAGGGGAGATCAACGTCGCGCCCTTCAAGGGCAAGCCAATCGAACCACAATCCGCGCCCGTCTAAAACCACACCCACTTCCACATCAGCGCGGCGACCGCGTCATAGAGCTGCGGGGTTGGTGCGACCGTGGGGTCAAAGTGGGCGCCGAGGACCTCTGCGGCTGCATCGCGATCTTCATGGCCCACATCGGCGCCCGAGCTTCACATCACCGCGACCTTTCCCGACCGTTCGGTCGAGATCGACAATTTCACCGCCTCGCCGGCTTGAGCCCAACAGGTTCAATTCTGGGCGCCTTCGCGTTCGATCCTGACGATTTCGCAGTTTTAAGGAGAGCGGCCATGGCCGTTGAACCGACAAAAGACGAGGCTGACCACGAGTGAATAGCTAAGGCCGCCCCTGAATCGAAGTTGGCGAGGTCCGCTCTCAAGTCGTTCGATCACTGGCTGTGGTTGTGACCGGGCGATAAAGGACTTAGCTTGGTCACGGTAGGCCGAAGGCCTCCTGGCCAGGGAGTTCGACATGACCCGCGTCCCTTTTTTCGCAATGACCGCCGCTCTCGTCGCCCTCGCGGCCGGCCAAACCTTTGCCGCGGCCAAGGTAAAATCCCATTCCAACACTAACAACAACCGGGCCTTCAACGACGGTTGCCTCAAGGCCGGCGGCAAGGTGGAAGCCAATGACAACCAGTCAGTCTGCAAGCTGGTAATGCCGGCATTGATCCGCAGCCGGCCGACGCCAGCGTCCACGGCCCTGAGCGACGCCTGCGCCAAGGACGGCGGAGCCATCAACGTCGATGACGGCGTGGCGACCTGCATTGGCCGTCAGTGAAGTCGTCGTAAGACAGGGACTAGACGCAACGGGCGGCTCGGTCGGAGCGTAGCGCAACGGAGATAGAGCGCGGTCCATTTGGGACGCGCCCTTTGCGACTATTCCCTACCGCTTGGGTTTCGATTATAGTCGGCCATGCCTACCGTCCTGCGTATCGGCGGCCTGCGGGTCGTGATCTGGCCGAACGACCATCGACCCGCTCACGTCCACGTAAAGGGCGCGGACGGGGAGGCGGTGTTCAACCTGCATTGCCCCGGTGGACCGCCGGTGCTGCGCGAGAGTTACGGGTTCAGGTTGGCCGACCTGAACCGGATTGAGGACGCGCTGGCGGCGACGATCACCGCCCTGTGCGCGGAATGGAGGACGATACATGGCGATCACTGAGCACGAGCTGAAGCAGGCGGAGAAGCGTATGGCATCGCTGCGCGAGGCCGGCCATGCCGTGTCGGCGCGCTATGACCGTCGCCGATCGCGCGTCATTGTCGCCCTCAGCACGGGGGTCGAGCTTGCCTTCCCGACGCGGCTCGCCGAAGGGCTGGCGGACGCCTCGCCCGACAATCTGGCCGATATCGAAATCAGCCCGGCCGGCCTCGGCCTGCACTGGCCTCGCCTGGATGCCGATCTCTATGTGCCGGCGCTGCTGCAAGGCGTATTTGGCTCGAAAAGCTGGATGGCGCGCCAGCTCGGCGCGGAAGGCGGTCGGTCGCGCACCGTCGCCAAGGTCACGGCCTCGCGCGAGAATGGCCGGAAGGGCGGCCGCCCGCGCAAAGCCGCTACTGCATAGAGAAACGAAATCTAATCACTGTTACCGGATCGACGAGCCAGAGCGCGACGTCGCCTGACGGGCACGGTCACAGAGGATGACGCCGATGGTGGATCGGTGGAGATTATCCGCATCGTTTCAGCGCGACGGGCCACGTCGCGAGAAAGGCGCCGCTATGAAAACGAAAATGGTTAGCCACACCCTGGAAACGCCGCCGCCGCTGACCGACGCGGAGCGCCAGCACCTCGCTGAGTTGGCGGCGCGGCCTGACGAGGCGATCGACACCAGCGATATCCCTGAGTTGTCCGACGAGGCGTGGGCTGCCGGCGTCCGGGGGCGCTTCTACCGGCCCGTAAAGCAACAGATCACCGCCCGCGTGGACGCCGACATATTGGATTGGCTCAAGTCGCAGGGGAAGGGATATCAGGGCCGCCTGAACGCCATTCTGCGGCGGGAAATGCTGGCTTCGCTTAAAAAGGCGAGGCGGGCGTAAATCGCTCAAGCCTGCATCAGCTTTCGATATGCCCCAGGGCGACCATCGGCATATAGGCGCAGTCGAGTCGACTTACACCTTCACAACGCCAGCAAAGCTGATGGCGGATTTTTGGAACGACGTGGACCAATGGAGGCCAGAATGAACACCGTGAACGAAAAGATCTGCAGCATCTAGCGCATCGGACGCAATGGTATCGGCGAGCGGTCAAGGCCAAGCTTGATATCTAGCGATCTTATCTGATATTATCACTTTCCGATAAACTAAGATAAGGTCCGCATAACTTGGACGCTCGGCAAAACCCCTACGCACCCGGCGCCGGCACCCCGCCGCCCGAACTGGCTGGCCGCGATGATATAATCGAGCGCGCCGCTGTCGCGCTCGACCGTATCCGAGCGGGGCGTTCAGCCAGAAGCGTCGTCCTCTACGGATTGCGCGGCGTCGGTAAGACCGTCTTGCTCAATCGAATCCGCCTTGATGCCGAAGCGCGCGGAATCGCCAGTGTTCGCATTGAAGCGCCCGAGGAACGGTCGTTGCCGGCCCTGCTCGCGCCGGCGCTCCGTACGGCTCTCTTCCGTCTAAGGCGCATTGACGCCCCCAAGGCAGGGCTCACCAACGCGATGAAGGCCTTGGCGGGCTTTATCGGCGCGCTCAAGGTCAAATATGCCGATATCGAGGTCGGGCTTGATATCGACCCCGAACAGGGCCTGGCCGATAGCGGCGACCTCGACACCGATCTGGCCGACCTTATGACCGCGGTAGGCCAGGCAGCGGCTGAACGCGGAACGGCCGTGGTGCTATTCGCCGACGAGCTGCAATATGTTCCGCAAAACCAATTAGCTGCGCTGATCATGGCTCTACACAGCGCCAATCAGGCGCGGCTGCCCATCACCATGGTGGCCGCGGGGTTGCCGCAACTGCTGGGCTCGATGGGCCGCGCGAAGTCCTACGCCGAACGCCTATTCGAATTTATTTTGATCGACCAGCTCGATGGACCTGCCGCCCGTGACGCGCTGTGCGTGCCGGCGCGACGTGAGGGGGTCGAGTTCAGCGAAGACGCGGTGGCCGTCATACTCGACCAGAGCGGCGGCTATCCCTATTTCCTACAAGAGTGGGGCAAACACAGCTGGGACGCCGCCGACGCCTCGCCGATCGGCGGTGATGACGCCCGTCGCGCGACCGACGAGGCCTTGGCCGATCTCGACGCGAGTTTCTTTCGTGTACGATTTGATCGGCTAACGCCTGCCGAGAAGGCCTATATGCGCGCCATGGCCGACCTTGGCCCTGGCCCTCATCGCTCCGGCGATATCGCTGACCGGCTCGGACGCAAGGTGACAACCGTCGCGCCGATCCGCAACGCCCTGATCACCAAGGGCATGCTCTACAGCCCTGCACATGGCGACACGGCCTTCACAGTGCCGCTATTTGACAGCTTTATGCGGCGAATAATGCCCGCACCATCGGTAACTATGCCGGTGGCCAAGCATAGCCCGCCACTCCATAAACCTGCCCCGGGCTGATCAACGCGCCGTGTTTGGGTTCTCGACAACTTGGATTTGGCCGATCAGAATTTCCCTGCCAGAATTTTCCAATTCCCTGACGAGCACCAATAAATTCCCTGCTCATACAGCTAATATTCTAGATTAGAGGACCTCCATATAATATTGTTATGTATAGATATATTTATATAATTGGTTATGCCGGATAGAGGTCCACGTTCGCCAGCGCGACGTCATTTCGCTGCAGATATCCCTGCTACCAGGGAAACCTCCTCACGGCGAAGGATGATCATGTCGCGGAAACCAAACTGCCGCTTTGCCAACGCATCCCACCCCTTTTTCCTTGCTTAACCGCCACGTAGCGCCACGCTAGCCGCTATGTATGGAGCATAACCGTGCCGCCGCCCCCTTCCCTCGCCGACAAGTCCAACGCGCTCGAACGGTGGCTGACGGACGCCGCCCTCCCCCTTTGGTGGGAGCGCGGCGCAGACCATAGCCGGGGCGGCTTTCACGAAGCGCTGGATGCAGCGGGCAATAGGGTGGACCTGCCCCGGCGCCTGCATGTCCAGGCGCGCCAAGTGTATGTCTACGCGATGGCCCCCCGGTTTGGCTGGGACGGCCCCTGGCGCGAGGCGGTTCGCCACGGCGTCGACTATCTCGTGGGCAAGTACTTGCGCGACGACGGCCTCGCGCGAGCCAGCGTCGACGCCCTCGGCCGCCCCATGGACGAGCGCCCTCTTCTCTACGGTCAGGCCTTCACACTGCTGGCGCTCGCGAGCGCCTTTGAGGTCTTTCCGGAAGAGACGCACCTTAGGGCCGCGGCGCTGAAGCTCATGGGCGCCCTGGTCGCTGGCCGCCGCGATCCTTCTGGGGCGTTCCTGGAGATCACCGAACAGCCGTTTCAGGCCAACGCCAACATGCACATGTTGGAGGCGACCCTAGCCTGGATCCCCCTTTGCGAGGATCCGGTCTGGACGCAGGCGGCGGATAAGATCGCTGAGTTGGCCCTGTCGAATTTCATCGACCGAGACCGCGGCTTCCTGCGCGAATTCTTTGATCAGACGTGGTCGCCCAAGGCCGGCGACGACGGCCGGCTGGTGGAGCCGGGTCATCAGTTTGAGTGGGCCTGGCTGCTTGAGCGATGGAGCACTGCGCGGGGCCGATCAGACGCGATGGCTCCCATATTTGGCCTCTACAAAGCCGGCCAACATGGTCTCGACCCCGCTCGTGGTATCGCCATTAACGCCCTTTGGGATGACCTTTCTATTCGCGACGGCGACGCTAGGTTATGGCCGCAAACGGAACGCATGAAGGCGGCCATAACCCTGGCGCGCGTGGACGGCTCCAACCGCGGAACCCACCTGGCGGAAGCTGTGCGGGCCTCGGTCGGCCTTGAAGCCTATTTCGATATGCCAATCCGCGGACTGTGGCGCGACAAGTGGCGCGAAGACGGCAGGTTCGTCGACGAGCCGTCCCCGACATCTTCATTCTATCACATTGTGTGCGCCATTCTGGAGCTGAAGCGCGCCCTCTGACACCCACGGATTGGTGTTGGGGGGTAGGCGGGTCAGTCTTTCAGGGCCCTGGCGTCCTTACGCCACTGGCGCCAAAACGCCGCTCCCGCTTCGTCCGAGGCGAAATAGACATAATGGATGAGCTGCGCGCCCTCAGGCTCGGCGTGGTGCATAGCAAACCCGTCGGCGTCCTCGCCGGCGCGATCTTCAATAAACCGAAAAAGGCTGGCCTTGAATTCGTCGGCGCGGTGCGCCGGGATCATTATGCGAACATCCACCGAATAGCTCTCCCGCACCCAGCGCCGCGTGGCGGCGAAATGAACAGCGGCCTCTATCGGGCGTCCCTCTACCGCCAGAATGCCACGCTACCGGCGGCTGGCAAGTCGATTCGCCCAAAGACCAAATCCTCAACGTCGTTCTGGTCACTTCGTTCGCAAGGCGCCCCCACTTAGGCGGGTTCAAGCTTCACAAGTCCGTAGGGTGGGCCGCCGGCGCCGGCGCCATGGCCTAGGCGCGCGACCACCGCATCCAGTCGTCGCCGAGCGATCTCGGCTATGGTCGAACAGTCGGCGCGGCCCGTCGCCTGGGGGGACTGGACGAGGATGAAGCGGCGGCAAAGGGCTGCGCGGGCGTTACCTTCAAGCACCGCCTGCCCGGTGACGCCGGAGCCGGCGAAGAAATCGAGCACCCAGTCGTCCGGCCCGCAGACCGCCTCGATCAGATAGCTCAGCAGGGAGACAGGCTTGGGCCGCATCCGCCGCGCCAGATCGGCAAAGTCATCCCCCAGCAGGGACCGCAGCTCGGCCGTCGCGGTCTCGTTGGTCCCCACCCCCACCTTGGCGTCGATCAGATTGGGAAGGGCTTCTGGGCCGTAGCGAGCCTTGGCGTAGGCCGGGATCAGCCGGGCGGTGGCGATGTAGATCACGACACCCATCGCTAGCTGCGCCTCCAGATAGGCCTGGCGCCAGCGGAAGCGCCCGCGCAGCCGCAGGGCTGAGACAAACCGCCCCCCCTCGACCCGGGCGTCCGCCAGCAGCTCCACCACATAGGCCGCGCTCCCGTAGGCGCCGGCCGGCACAGCGCCGTCCGGCAAGGCCGTGGTCACCGCCCCGGCGGGAAAGACCAGCTCCCCCGGCGGGTTGGACTGGTTGAGCAGCGGATTGGCGCTGCGCACAGGTTTCTCCACCCCCCTGTACACCTGCCCGCTTCGCTGGCGCTCATAGCAGAGCAAAAACTCCACGACCTTCTTAGTCTTGCCGGCGAGGGCGGCGGGGGTAGTGGTGCGCACCCAGGAAAAGACCTCGATCCGATTGGCCTCGCCGAACACCTCGTCGCAGACCAGGATCAGGTTAGCCAGTTCCGCCGCGTCGATGCTGATGAAGATCACCCCGTCGTCGCGAAGCAGCCGGCGGGCGAGGATCAGCCGCGGATAGGTCATGTTCAGCCAGGCCGCGTGCAACCGGCCCCGGTCCTCGCCGCCCTTGGCTTGGCGTCGACCCACCCGCGGCGCTGCGAAGTCATCCGGATAGAGGGCCTCAGCGCCGGTGTTATAGGGCGGATCGATGTAGATCAGCTTGATGCGCCCCGCATGGCCGGCCTGAAGCAGCTTAAGGGCGTCGAGATTGTCCCCTTCGATGACCAGGCTTTCGTCGCCGGCGAGGTCGCAGGCGCAGCGCGCCCGGCTCGGCGTTTCCGCCTCGGCCAAGGCGGCGGCCTTTCCGGGCCAGAGCAGGCCGAACACCGCTTCTGGCGGCGGGGGGGCGTCAGCCGATTCCGTCGAGGACTGGGGGGCCAAGACTGCGTTCCACACACGGAAATTGGGCGCGGCCCCACCTCGCCGCTGGGCGCGCGGCCGCCGCTAACAGAGCCGGCGCGAGGGATCCAATGTCAAGCTGCGGCTTGGCGTTGGTGAACCGCCGTTCCAGCAATGTGATTTAGTCGCCTTGACGCTCCTGCCTTGCAGCGCTCGGGAGGAAAACGCCCTTGCAGTCCTTCAATCGGCGTGGGCGCGGCTTGCGGCGGCAGGCGTTGAAAACGCCAAATCGTTGGCCATCACGGCGCCGGCTTGAGGCTGCTGAAGGCCGTTTTGATCAAGCCGCCACGCCAGCCGCTGCGGCCGACTCAAACAGGATCACCGAACCTGGCGCGACGTCGTGCGATCCGGGCCATGGTTTAGCCCCTATTCGCGTTCGCTATCCGGATCGGGATGCCCGCAAGGTGCGTCACCGCCGACTATTTTGTTGCATTCGAATAATGTAGTAACACTAGGTCGCCGATTGAGTTGAATCTCGTCCGGCGACTGTAGGGGTAAAGTCGTGAACATCGTTATTGAATACGACTCCAGCGCGGCCAACGCCCCAGCCGGCTTCAAAGAGGCCGTCCAGGCCGCGGTGCAGTTCTACGACTACCTGATCGTCAATCCGATCACGGTGCCGATCGTGTTTAGCTACGGCGAGATCCAGGGTCAGACGATCTCCAACAGCGCGGCTGCGGAAAGCAGCACCAACGGCAATATCGAGACCTTCAGTTCCGTGGTCAGCCTGCTGACCGCGGCGGCGACCTCGGCGACGGACCAGACCGCCATCGCCAACCTGCCGACCACCGACCCCACCAACGGCGGGCAGTTCTGGGTGTCCGACGCCCAGGCCCAGGTCTTCGGCCTGGGGTCGGAGCCAGGCTACACCGATCCCGAGGACGGCTTCGTCGGCATCAGCAGCAAGCTGGCGTTCAGCTGGGATCCGACCAACCGCGCCGTGGCGGGGGAATACGACGCCGTCGGCGCCCTCGAGCACGAGATCGCCGAGGTGTTGGGGCGCTACGACTATCTCGGCGGCTCGATCACCTTCAACGGATACAACCTCTATTCGCCGCTGGACCTGTTCCGCTTCACCGCGACGGGGGCGCGGACCGTCGCCTATGGCCCGGGCTATTTCTCCATCGACGGCGGCAAAACCCTGCAGCTGCCGTTCAACGATCCGAACAACGGCGGCGACGGCGGCGACTGGGCGTCCAGCGTCGTGGGCGATTCCTACGGCAGCGCCTACAACAGCGTTGCGGGCTACATCTCGCCCACCGACCAGCAGGTGATGGACGTGCTGGGCTATCAGCTGGCGCCCCTGGGCAATCCGGTGGCGGGGGCCGCGCCGATCCTGACGGCGACCAACGGCGGCCAGGCTTCGATCGCCGAGTCCGCCCTGACCGGCCTGATCACCAACGATTTCACCGGCGCGCTCACCATCCTCTCGGCCAGCATGGACGCCGGATCCGCGGGCGCCGGGACCCTGAGCATCAATTCGGCCAACCAGACCGTGGTCTTCACCCCGGCGGCGGGGTTTTCGGGAACGGCGACCGGCACGGTGACGATCAGCGACAACAATGGCGGCTCGGTGAACCAGCCCATCGACTTCAACGTCGTCGCAAACAACGCCCCCCCCAGCAACGTGATCAACCTGGGCGCCGCACCGAGCACTGTGACGCTGACCAGCGCCTCGCAAACCGTCAATGGCGGCGCTGGCGCGGCCACCATCAACGCCACCGCCTCAACGGCGGGCGCACTGCTCAATGGCGGCTCTGGCGGAATGACGCTCAACATCACCGGCGGCGGCGCAGCGACGCTGAACGCGGGCGATAGCGGCGTCAACGTGGTCAATCTTCAGAGCTCGCCCAGCGCCTACACCTTTACGGCCAATGCCGAGGCCGGTCTGGTCATCAACGACCAGAGCGCCGGCGGCGACACCATCGTCGTCGGATCAGCCTCCCAGACCATCAATGGCGGCGCTGGCGCATCGACCGTCAACGCCAGAGCCTCCACAGGCGGCGCGCTGCTCAACGGCGGCTCTGGTGGGATGACGCTTGATGTTACCGGCGGCGGCTCGGCGACCCTGAATGCAGGCGATAGCGGCGTCAGCGTGGTCAATCTGCAGGCCGCGACCAGCGCCTACATCTTCACCGCCAACGCTCAGGCGGGCCTAGTCATCAACGACCAGAGTACGGGCGGCGACACCGTCGTCGTCAGTTCGGCCTCCCAGACCGTCAATGGCGGCGCTGGCGCAGCCACCGTCAACGCGACAGCCTCCACAGCCGGCGCGCTGCTCAAGGGCGGCTCTGGTGGAATGACGCTCAATGTCACCGGTGGCGGAGTTGCGACCCTGAACACCGGCGACACCGGCGTCGGCGTCGTCAATCTGCAG
>PLSW01000303.1 GCA_003165275.1 Caulobacteraceae bacterium | reverse complement strand
TCAGGCCGATGTCGGTGACCTTGCCAGGGTTCACCAGTCGGCCGTGGTGCATCAGTTCGCCCTTGGGCAGCAGGTACTGCTGGAAGACGATGTTGATGGTCTGCAGGTAGAATTCCTCGGTCAGGTCCAGCACCGAGAGGTATTCGTCGTAGAATTCCAGGTGCTTGTCGGCGCCGTCGCCGTCGCCCTTCACCAGGTCGTTGAAATACTGGCGGTGGGCGTCCTGGTGGCGCTCCATGTTCATCGACATGAAGCTGTAGAGCTGCACGAAGCCCGGATAGACCCGGCGCATCATGCCCGGATAGGGGGGCGGCACGGTGTAGATCATCTGCTTCTGGAACCAGGTGAACGGCCGTTCCTCGGCCAGGCGGTTGGTCACCGTGGGCGACAGGCGCGCGTCGATGGGCGAGCCCATGAAGGTCATTGAGGCCGGGCGGCTGGGATCCCCGTCCTCGGCCATCAGGCTGGCGGCCGCGAGGACCGGGGGGCCCGGCTGGCAGACGGCGACCACGTGCGGCCGCGGGCCCAGCACGGTGAGCATCTGGCGGACGTGGTCGATGTAGTCGTGGAAGTCGAAGCGGCCCTCCATCATCGGCACGGTGCGGGCGTTGGACCAGTCGGTGATGTAGACGTCGTGGTCCTGCAGGAAGGCCTGGACGGTGCCGCGCAGCAGGGTGGCGTAATGGCCCGACAGGGGGGCGACGATCAGCAGCGCCGGCTCCACGGCGCGGCGGCCGGCCTTGCGCATGTCGGTCATGTCGCGGCTGAAGTGGATCAACTTCACCCACGGGGAGGACCAGGCCTCCACGGCGCGCACCCGCACCTCGACGCCGTCGATGTTGACGCTGTCGATGTTCCACGCCGGCTTGCCGTAGCGGCGGGTGACATTGGCCAGAAGGTCGGCGGAGGCGAAGATGTTGCGGCCCAGGCTGGTCTCGGCGGCGGGGTTGGCCGGGGAGTTCCAGAAGTCCCGGGCCATCAGCGCCGCCTGGCGGAGCGGGGTTGAGGCGTAGTAGGTGGCCTCGTGCATGGCGTAGAGCATAGGCGTACTCCGGTGCGCGGTTGAGCGCATTGTGCGCCGCAGCATAACACGCGGCGGGTTACCAGAGTCCACTAAGAGCTAAGGGACCATGTTCGTTCAGCTCCCCGCGTCGTTTTCACGCATCGCCTTGACCAGCCGCTCGCGGACCTGATCGGGGGTGAGGCCGTAGGGGATGACGCTGTCGAACTGGCCTTTGGGGTTCATCAGGTAGATGGCCGAGGAGTGGTTGACCGTGTAGTCGGCGCCGGTCCCCTGTTTCTGCGAATAGACCCCGTAGGCCTTGGTCACCGCCGCGATCTGGTCGTCCGAGCCGGTGAGGCCGACCACGCCGCGGGAATAGGCGGCGCTGGTCAGGTAGTCGTTCAGCTGCTTGGGGGTGTCGCGCTCCGGATCGACGGTGATGAACACCACCTGGAACTGTTTGGCCTTGGGCCCCAGCTGGTCGCTGGCGCCCCCAAGGGTCTGCAGGGTGGTGGGGCAGACGTCCGGGCAGTAGGTGTAGCCGAAGAAGATCGCGCTCCACCTGCCCTTGAGCAGGGTCTGGTCGACGGCGCGGCCGCGCTGATCGACCAGTTGGAACGGACCACCGATCCCCGCTGTTGCAGTGGTGGAGGATAGGGATCCGGACGGCGCGGTGCGCCAGACCACCAGACCGACCAGGACGACGGCGGCCAGTCCGGCCAGGATCCAGAACAGGGAGCGACGGGTCATGACGGGGTCTATCTCCTCGCGCGGGGCCTGCTAGGCTGAGGCGTGACGATGGCGAACCCCCCATCCAAGCCGGCCCGACTGGATAAGCCGGGGCCGGACCCGGCACAAGCCGGCCTCGGCCCGGCGCAGACCCTGCTGGGCGTCAGCGGGCGCGCGCGCGGACGGTTGACCCGACAGATGCTGATCAATTTCCGCTGGCTGATTCTGGGGGCGGAGCTTCTGCTGGTGCTGACCGGGCGCTGGGCCTTCGACATGCGAATCGCCTATGGGCCCTGCCTGGTGGTGCTGGCCGCGACGGCCTTCATCAACCTGGCGCTGAGGGTGGCGCTGCGGCGGCTGGGGCCGCCGCGGGACGGGGAGGTGACCCTCCACCTTGGCCTCAACGTCACCCAGCTGGCCGTCCTGCTGGCCTTTGCCGGCGGCGTGGCCAATCCGTTCCTGATCCTGATGGTCGCGCCGGTGACCCTGGCGGCGGCGGCCCTGCAGCCGCGTTGGTCGGTGGGGCTGGGGCTCTACAGCGCCCTGTTGATCGTCCTGCTGACCTTCCCGCCCCTGCCCAATCTCTGGCTCAGCCACTCCCTCACCTCGATGGCCCTCAGCCACCGGCTGGCGATCGGCGCGGCGGAGATCATGGCCCTGGGCATGACCGGCGGCTACGCCTGGTGGAGCGCGACGGAGAGTGCGCGGATGGAGCTGGCGTTGAACCTGACCCAGACAGTGCTGGCCCGGGAACAGCGGCTGTCGGCCCTGGGGGGCCTGGCCGCCGCCGCCGCCCACGAGCTGGGCACGCCCCTGGCGACGATCGCCGTGGTCGCCCGGGAGATGGTTCGCGAGGCGCCCGAGGGGCCGGCCCGGGACGACGCCGAACTGCTGGTCGCCCAGGCCGAACGCTGCCGCGAGATCCTGCGCCGGCTTACCGAGGAGCCGGACACCGACGACGCCGTCCACGCGCGCATGGGCCTGCTGCAATTCCTCAACGAGGTGATCGAGCCCCACGCCGGCGGGGCGGTGCGGGTGGAGGCGGTGGTGACCGGCCCGCCGGGGGCGCGGCCGCCGCAGATCCGCCGGATGCCGGAGGTGCTGCACGCCATGACGTCGCTGGTGGAGAACGCCGTCGATTTCGCGCGGTCCGAGGTGCTGGTGGGGGTGCGATTCGACGAGCTGCACGTCACCGTGGAGGTGCGTGACGACGGGCCGGGGTTCTCGTCTGACGTGCTGACCCGGCTCGGCCAGCCCTATGTGACCTCGCGGCCGGGGGGCGAGAACTCCCGCACCGGGCACGTGGGCATGGGGCTGGGCTTCTTCATCGCCAAGACCCTGCTGGAGCGGACCGGGGCGACGGTGAAGGTTTCCAATGGCCGTGCGGGGGGGGCGAGTGTCGCGGCCCGCTGGACCCGCGCGGACATCGAGGCCCCGCCGATCACCGGCGCCTTCGACTTTGCCGCTAGCGAACCAATGCCCATCTAGGGCGTTGATCACAAAGGCGCTTGATACCCAGCGTAAACGGATGAAAGTAGGTCGAGATTCGCGTCTCGCGGGACGCGGGCGCCGCAGCGCGGCGGCGCCCCCCGGCGAAAGGCGCGGGCCCTGGGGGAGGGTCGGGTCGTAGGCTAGCGCCGGGTTTCGCCCGGCGTCCAATGGCGATGCGAGGAGTGGGCATGGAGGACTTGGCCGAGGCGGTCGCGGCTTTGCCGGATAAGAGCCTTTTGTTGCTGGACGACGATGCGGCCCTGCGGACCCGTCTGGGGCGCGCCCTGGACAGCCGCGGCTTCGAGACCCGGCTGGTGGCGACCGTCGCCGAGGCCATCGGTTCGGTGCGAACCGCGCCCCCGGCCTTCGCAGTGCTCGACATGCGGCTGGAGGACGGCAACGGGTTGCAACTGGTGGAGGTGATCCAGACCGCCCGCCCCGACGCGCGGATCATCATGCTCACCGGCTACGGCGCCATCGCCACCGCGGTGGCGGCGATCAAGGCCGGGGCGGTGGACTACCTCTCCAAGCCGGCGGACGCCGACGACGTGGTCAAGGCCCTCTTGGCCCGCCACGACATGACGGCCGCGCCCCCGGAAAACCCCATGTCCGCCGACCGGGTGCGCTGGGAGCATATCCAGCGGATCTACGAACTGTGCGGGCACAATGTGTCGGAGACCGCCCGGCGGCTGAACATGCACCGGCGGACCCTCCAGCGGATATTGGCCAAGCGGGCGCCGCGGTAGGGCGGGCTCCCCCCACCGGCGGCAGGAGGAGTTTCGGTGACAGTTTACTTAACTCGGCCGCGATCTCGCGGCGGTCGAGGGGGT
>PLSW01000132.1 GCA_003165275.1 Caulobacteraceae bacterium | reverse complement strand
CCCCTCAGTCGGCTTCGCCGACAGCTCCCCGCACGCGGGGAGCTGTCCGTGATCGAAGCGAACGGACGGAGGGGAATTGGCCGGCGAACGCGGGCCGATTTCACTCGTGATAGGCGCAATAGCTCAATCGCCCAGCCCCTCACCCGCCGCCGGTCGCCCGAACATCGCCGCCGCCGCCAGGATCGCCCAGCCCGCCATCATCAGCAGCCCGCCGATTGGGGTGATCACGCCCACCATGCGCGGCGCGCCGAAGGCCAGGGCGTAGAGGGACCAGGCGAACAGGGTCGAGCCGACCAGCAGGCACATCCCCGCCAGCTCCGATCCCCGCCGCGCCACGACCAGGCAGGCGAACACCGCCAGGGCGTGGGTCAGTTCGTACTGGCCGCCGATGTGCAGCAGGTCCTTGGCGCGGGCGTCGCTAAGTCCATGGGTGGCGAAGGCGCCGGCGGCCACGGCGATCAGGGCGCCGACGGCGGCGAGCGCCGGCAGCAGGCGTGGGGCGGACTTGGCCATGGGGACGTCCTCAAGCTGAAGCCTCTACCCTAGACCGGCCGCGTCCCGGCGGCGAGCCTCGCGACGGGCCGCGCCGATTCTGCTAGGCCACGCCATGCCCGTGGTCCTTCGCCTTGGCCTCTTCTACGCCGCCTTCTTCGTCGGCTCGGGGGCGAGCCTGCCGTTCATGCCGGTCTGGTTCCGCGCCCAGGGGCTGAGCGGCGCCGAGATGACCGTCATCCTGGCCATGCCGATGTTCGCCCGCACCGTCGCCGGGCCGGCATTGGCGCTCTGGGCCGACGGGTTTCGGCTGCGACGGACGCCGATGATCTGGATGGGCTGCGGCGCGACCGCGGCCTTCGCCGCCATGGGGCTGTTCCACGGCTTCTGGTGGTGGCTGGCGACCTGGTTCGTCGGCTACGCCATGCTGGGGACCCTCTCGCCGCTCACCGACGTCATCACCCTTCGTCGCGCGCGAATCGACGGCTTCGCCTACGGCCTGCCCCGGGGCATCGGCTCGGCGGGCTATGTCTTCGGCAATGTGGTGATGGGGCTGGTGCTGCTGCGCGCGCCCCCCGTCTCGGTGCTGATCTGGACAGTGACCGCGGCCGGCCTGGCGGCGGTGGGCGCCCGGGTTCTGGCGCCCGCCGACCCGGTGCGGGAGGACGGCCCGCCCCTGTCGCCGCGGGAACTCTGGGCGGGGCTGGGCGGCCTGTTGCGCGATCCGGTGTTCATGCTGGCGATCCTGTCGATCGGCCTGATCCAGGCCTCCCACGGCTTCTACTACAGCTGCTCGACCCTGCTCTGGCGCCGGCAGGGGATCGCCGACGGCTGGATCGGGGTTCTGTGGGGGTTTGGGGTCGGCGCCGAGGTGGTGTTCCTCTGGTTCATGGAGCCCTGGCGTCGGCGGATTGGGCCGGAGCGGCTGCTACTGGCCGGTGGCCTCGGGGCTCTTGTCAGATGGTCGGTGCTGGCGTTTTCGCCGCCGCTCTGGGTGCTGTTCGCGGCCCAGGCCCTGCACGCCCTCAGCTATTGCGCCACCTTCCTGGCGTCCCTGCGGCTGGTGGAGCGGCTGAGCCCCGCGCCCAGCGCCTCGGCGGCGCAGACCCTGAACTCCTCCGTCTCCGGCGGGGTGATGATCGGCCTGACCACCATGCTCTCCGGCCCGCTGTTCGACACCATCGGCGCCGGCGGCTACTGGGTGATGAGCGCGATCACCGCGGTCGGCCTTTTGGGAGTCTGGCGATTGACCCCATTGATGCGGCTGAGGCCTGCCTGAGCCTACATCGCCTCGCTGGCGGCGGCGTCGAGCAGCAGATAGGCGCGCCCCTGGTCCGAGCCCAGCAGCGAAGTGGCGATGGCGTTGTCGCCGCGGCTGAGCACGGAATCGACCACCATGGTGCGGTAGCGGCCGACGAAGCGGTCGCTCTGGGCGCGGAAGGCCCCGTCGGAGATCATCCGCCGGGACAGGCGGCGGATCGCGGCGGGGGCCAGACGCCGCACCACAAGGCGGCCCGCCTGGGATTCGCCCAGGTCCAGGGCGGAGGCGATCTCGTCGATGCGGGCGCGGGGCAGGAGGGCCCCGGCGTCGATGCCCATGCCTTCGATCTCGCCCAGCAGGGCGTCGGCCAGGGCGCCGTCGTCACCGGGCGCCGGCTCGTCCATGGAGGACAGCAGGTCTTTCCAGGTCCAACTCGGCTCGCCGGCGGCCAGACCGGCGGGCTGGGCGGCGGCTGGGGCGGCGGCGGCGGCTTCGCGTCCGCCGGCGGCCTCGAACACCGTCTTGAATTCCTCGTCCGTCGCCGTGGGGGTCAGCTTCAACCGCGGCCGCAGGCCGTGATGCTCCGCCGGCTCGGCGGCCAGGGCGGAGTCCTGAAAGAGCATGTCGTCCGCGTCGGCGGGCGACGGCGCCGACCGCAGCGTAAGGCGCGGGGCCGGCGCCTCGACGACCGGCGCGGCTTGCGGCTCCGGGCGAGGCTCTTCGGCCTTGATCGGTTCAGCCGGAGCAACCGCGGCGGCGCGGGCCGCCACAGGCGGGACCGGAGCAGCGACGGGCGCAGCAATCGGCGCGGGTACCGGCGCGGCGAGGGCCTGCGCCGCCGCCGCCGGTGCGTTCGGGGTGCTGGCGCCGCCCGCCGCGCCGGCGACCACGCCCATCAGCCGCACGGCCTCGCTGAGCATGTCGTAGTTGCGGCGCACCCGATCCTGGAAGACGCCGTCGATGGTCTGGGTTTCCTCGGCGGCGCGGCGGGCGGAGGTCATCAGGTCCTCCATGCCGCGCTCGATGGACTGCCGCACGGCCTCGGTGCGCGACTGGGCCTCGGTGGGTAGCCGGGCGATCCGGTCGTCGACCTCGCCCATGACCGCCTCAAGCTGGGAAAGGGTGGCCTTGGCCATCGCCACCCCTTCGCCGAGGCGTTCGGCCGAGCGATGACCGGCCTCCTCGACCAGCTCCACCGTCTGTTCGATCAACGCGCGGGCGTCGTTCAGCCGCGCCTCGAACACCACGTCGGCCCGCTGGCCGGCGGCGAAGGCGGCCTCGCCCAGCTGGTCGATCCGGTCGCGGGCGATCTCAGCCTGTTCGGCCGCGCCTCTACGCGCGGCCTCGGCGGCCTGGCTGACGCCCTCAAGGGACGTCCGCGCCTGCAGTTCCAGCGCCTGCTGCTCCCGCGCCGCAGTCTCGGCGACGGTGGTGATCGATTGGGCGGCGATGCGGCGGGCGTCCTCGGCGGCCCGGGCCAGGCCGTCGATGGCCTGGCGGGTCTGGGCTTCAAGGGCCTGGCGCTCGCGGGCGCCCTCGGTGGTGATGGCGTCGAAGCTGTCGCCGGTGGAGACGGCGAGGGCGTCGCGTTCGCGGGCGGCGGCCTCGGCCATGTCCCGCAGCTGGCCGGCCGCGGCGGCGATCAGCTCGCGCAGGCTCTCGCTGCTGCGCGCGGCGGTCACACCCAGTTCGCTGGCGCCGGCGCGGGCGCCGTGCAGGGCCTCGTTGAGCTGGGCGAGGTGGCTTTCGGCCTGGGCGGCGAAGGCCTCCTGATCGGCGCGCATGCCGTGGGCGGCGGTGACCAGCCCGGCGCGCTGCTGGCCCAGGCTGTCTTCGACGATCCGCACCTGGTCGCCGACGCTGAGGCCGGCGGTCTCCAGCCGGGCGACCTGGCGGCCGAGGTCTTCGCTGGCGATGCGCGCGGCGTCGCTGGCCTCGCCGGCGGCGGCTGCCAAGTCCGCGGCGCGGGCGGTGAGGGCGGCTTCGGCCTCGCGCAGCTGGGTCTCGGCGAGATCGGAGGCCTCGGCGACCATGCGAGCGTGCTGGGTGATCACGGTGGCGACGTTGGCGGCCTGGGCGTCAAGGACCGCGGCGAGTTCGCTCATCTTCGCCCGCTCGGCGCCCAGCTCGGTGGTGAGGGTGGCGGCGGTGCGGCTGGAGCCCTGGGTGGCCTCGACCAGTCGCTGGCTCTCGGCGGCCAGCACCTCGCGCAGGGACAGCAGTTCGCTGCGCGCCTCCGCGGCGGCGCGGGTGGTCTGTTCGATCTGGGCGCGGATCTCCTCCGCGGCGGAGCCGGCGTCCCGGGCGGCGATGGTCGCCGGCTGCGACATGCCGTCGGCGAGGATCTGGGCGCGCCGCGCCTCCGCCGCCAGCCGCGTGCTCTGGTGCAGCAGGTAGGCGCAGAAACCGACCAGGGCCATGGGGCCGAGGGCCAGGAGGATGAAGACGACCAGGGCGTAGAGGTCGTCCTGCAGGGGGGCGATGTCGTGCCGGTAGCCGAGGGCGAAGGCCAGCAGGCCGCCGGACCAGAGGCAGGAGACGACGATCGCGCCGATGTAGATCGGCAGGACGCGGGGCGCGGCCCGCGCCGTGGTCACCGCCGCCGTCGTCGGGCCCAGCCGGGGCAGGGGGGCGGTGTCCGGCCGCCGAGCGGGCGCCCGCTCGGCGATATCGATGACGGTGGCGGCGCTGTCGCTTGACGGGGCTTCCGACGTCGCGGCCGGGGCGGCGGTCGATTCGCTTTCAACCGGCGCCAGATGCTGGAAATCCAGATCGAACGGCTCGTCGACAAGGAGGGTCTGGGCGACGAAATCGGGCGCGGCGGGTTCCGAAAAATCCAGTGGTTTCGGCCTCTTGAGCTTCATACGCGTCGATATCCTGGACCGCGCGGCGTCCGGCGGGTCGCGCGACCGCCCCTTCGTTCGCGCTTCAGGGGAAAGGTACTTGGGATTGACGCGCGCGCAAAGTCCGTTTCGCGTAACAGGGATCGGGTGGTCCATTTGCCGCGCCGAGTCCGCGCCGGTTGACGGCGGCCTTTCCGCGACTCCCGCCCGCCATCGCCGATTTTCAAGTGAGGTCTGGTCCCGGCGGCCCACTGTTGGCGTTGGACGTTAGGCCATTTATTGTGAATTAAATCAACATGATACGCGTTGATGTCGCATGGGGTTGCAATTCAACCAAGTCGTGATTAATTTGTCAGTGTTCTGATGGAAATCGGGGGCGACAACACCCGCCATCCATCGGAACGGCCCGCCGCCAAAACGACGTCGGGTCTGCAGCCACTAGACCGACGGATCATATGACACCGCGATCCTCTAGACGGCCGGACGAGGATGACCTTCAGCGCGTTGCGCCGGCGATTCCGACTTTGGCTGGACCCCCGCCCGGGTGTTGCATTCGATCGCCATGGCTGCCGCCGATGCGGTAGTCCGGACGCGGCCAATGTCTCCCGGATTTGAGCAAACGCTTGAACAAGAAGGAGAGGCTTAGATGGCCGGTCTGTTCAACTTTTCCGCCCTAGTCGGCAACGCCGTCCCGGACGTCGTCCACTACGATCCCCAACCGGCCCTGGATGGGCAGGCGCATGTCGCCTGCGCCGACCAAGCGGAGTCGCCAGTGGCAAGCCACTGGAGCATCGGCGCCGACGGGGCGCTCGAAAGTCACTGGGAACCCAACGCCCATTAGGGCGGCGTCGCCGGAGCGGTGACCGCTCCGGCGCGTGGCGTGCGTCAGCCGAAGCGACCGCTGATGTAGTCCGCCGTCCGCTTGTCCTTGGGCGCCACGAAGACCTGCTCGCGCGGTCCAGCCTCGATGAGTTCGCCCAGGAACATGAACGCCACCTTGTCCGAGATGCGGCTGGCCTGCTGCAGATTGTGGGTCACGATCACGACGGTGTAGCTCTCGCGCAGCTGCATCAGCAGCGCCTCGATGCTGCTGGTCGAGATCGGGTCGAGGGCGGAGGTGGGCTCGTCGAGCAACAGCACCTCCGGCCGGATCGCCAGGGTGCGGGCAATGCACAGCCGCTGTTGTTGGCCGCCGGACAGCGCCAGCGCGCTCTTGCCGAGTTGGTTCTTCACCTCGTCCCAAAGCGCGGCCTGCCGCAAGGCGTGCTCAACCCGCCCATCCATCTCGGACTTGGACAGATGCTCGTAGTGCCGGATCGGGAAGGCGATGTTGTCGTAGATTGACTGAACAAATGGGGTGGGCTTCTGAAACACCATGCCGACGGTCTTGCGCAGGTGGGTGAGGCTGTAGCGCTTGGCCAGCACGTCCTCCCCGTCGAGCAGGATCTCGCCGGTCGCGCGCTGGCCGTCGTAGAGTTCGAAGATGCGGTTGATCGTCCGCAAAAGGGTCGACTTGCCGCAACCCGACGGTCCCATGATGGCGGTGATCGCCTTGCTCGGAAAGTCGAGGGACACGCCCTTCAGGGCGTGGGTTCGGCCGTAGTAGAAATCCAGATTGCGGATTTGAATCGCGGCCTCGCCCAACACCGGCGCGATTGCGGCGGTCGGCGTCAGGGCCATGACTTCGGTCGCCTCATCCATTGAAGGTTCTCTGTTTGAACACCGCGCGGGCGATGATCCCGAGCGCAAGCACGAAGAGGGTGACGATGAACGCCCCGGCCCAGGCGAGGGCGTGCCAGCTGTCATAGGGGCTCATCGCATACTGGAAGATCACGACGGGAACGTTGGCCAGCGGCGTCGACATGTCGCTGCTCCAGTATTGGTTGTTCAGGGCCGTGAAGAGCAGCGGGGCGGTCTCGCCGCTGATGCGCGCCACGCCGAGCAGCACCCCCGTCAGGATGCCGGTGCTGGCCGCGCGATAGACCACGTTCAGGGTGATCTTCCAGCGGGGCAGCCCCAGGGCCATGGCGGCCTCGCGCATCGGGTCCGGCACCAGCTGCAGCGCCTCGTCGCTCGTGCGCACGACGACCGGCAGCAGGATGATCGCCAGCGCCAGTCCGCCAGCGTAGCCGGAGAAATGATGCATCCGCGTGACGACCAGTTCATAGACGAACAAGCCGATGACGATGGACGGCGCGCTCAGCAGGATGTCGTTTACGAACCGGATCAGGCCGCCGATCCGCGTGCGCCGGGCGAACTCGGCCAGATAGGTCCCCGCCAGGATTCCGATCGGGGTGCCTACCACGACCGCCAGGACGATCATCGCAAAGCTGCCGGCGAAGGCGTTCAGCAGGCCGCCGTCGGAGCCCGGCGGCGGCGTCATCTGGGTGAAAAGGTGCAGATTGAGGGCGCCGGCGCCCTTGCTGACCGTCGTCCACAGGATCCAGGCCAGCCAGAACAGGCCGAACCCGGTCGACAGGGTCGCGACGATCATGGCGACCCAGTTCACGATCTGACGGCGAAGGATGATCATCTGCATGGTCGGGGCCTCAGGCTTTCGCGCCGTCGAGGCGCCCGATCCGCGCCAGCATCAGCTTCGCCAGGGCGAGCACGATGAAGGTCACGACGAACAGCAGGAAGGCGAGGGCGATCAGCGACGAGGTGTAGATCGGGGAGTCGGCCTCGGTGAATTCGTTGGCGATCACTGCGGCGATGGAATTGCCCGGCATCAGCAGTGACGCCGAAAATTCGTGCGCGTTGCCGAGCACGAAGGTGACCGCCATGGTCTCCCCCAGCGCCCGGCCCAGGCCCAGAAAGATCGCGCCGACCACCGCGGTGCGCGTATAGGGCAGGCTGACATGGGTGACGACCTCCCAGGTGGTCGAGCCCAGGGCGTGGGCGGACTCCTTCAATGCGTCCGGGACCGCGGAAAAGACATCGCGCATCACCGCGGTGATGAAGGGAATGATCATGATCGCCAGGATGACGCCGGCGGTCAGCATGCCGATGCCGATCGGCGGACCTGAAAAGACCGGACCGATGAGCGGCAGCGTGCCGAGGTGGGCGTTCATCCACGGTTCGATATAGGTTGCCACGAAGGGCACGAACACGAACAGGCCCCACATGCCGTAGATGATGCTGGGGACGGCGGCGAGAAGTTCGATCGCGGTTCCGACCGGCCCCTTCAGCCAACGCGGCGCGAGCTCGGTCAGAAAGATGGAGATGCCGAAGCTGATCGGAACCGCAATCGCAATGGCGATCGCCGAGGTGACGACGGTTCCGTAGATGGGGATGAAGGCGCCGAACTTGAGGTTCACCGCGTCCCAGTCGGAGGTGTAGATGAACTTGAGTCCGAAGGTCTTGAACGCCAGCATGCCGCCCCAAAGCATGGCGGCGGCGGCGCCGCCGAGCACCAACAACACCAAGAACGCCATGCCGGCGCTGAGGCCGCTGAACACCCGGTCGCCGATACCGGTCCCCGGCTTGCGCAGCCGGTAGACGGGCCCGGCTCGCTCGGGCGGCGGCGCGCCGCCGAACTCGTCACTGACAATCGACATATAAGACCCCGCAACGGCCGAAAGGCGCGCCACCGACCGCGGCCGGCGACACGCCTCACGGATAGACCAATCTAGTGCTTAATGTCGGTGGCCCAATAATGTTCGATCTTGGACGCCAATGACGGGGGCAGGGAGACATAGTCCAACGCGGCCGCGTCGGCCTGACCATGTTCCAGTGTCCACTGGAAGAACTTCAGCGTGGTGTTGGACCGGGCGACGTTCTTGGGAGCCTTGTACATCAGCGCGAAGGTCGTCGCGGTGATCGGGTAGGCGTCCGCGCCCGGCGCATTGGTCATCACCAGGAAGAAGTCGGTGGCGTGATCCCAGTCGGCGGTCGCCGCGGCGGCCTGGAAGCCTTTGACGCTCGGCGCGATGAAGCGGCCGGTGCTGTTCTGCACATAGCCCCACTTCATGTGGTTCTGAATGACGTAGGCGTATTCGACGTAGCCGATCGCGCCGGAAATCTGGTTCACGTAGGACGCCACGCCCTCGTTGCCCTTGCCGCCGACGCCGGCGGGCCATTGGACCGAGGTGCCTTCGCCGACGCTCGCCTTCCAGGCTGGGTTCACCTGGCTGAGGTAGTGAACCCAGTTGAAGGTGGTGCCGGAGCCGTCCGAGCGGTGGACCACGGTGATCGCCAGGTCAGGAAGGTTCAGGCCCTTGTTGTAGGCGGCGATCTGGGGATCATTCCATTTCTTGATCTGGCCGCGATAGATCTGGGCCAGGAGCGAACCGGTGAACTTGATCTGCCCGGCCTGAACGTTGGGAATATTGACCACCGGAATGATGCCGCCGATCACGACCGGAAATTGCGCCAGCCCGGCCGCCTGCAGTTCGGCGGGGGAGAGCGGCTTGTCGGAGGCCCCGAAATCCACGGTGCCCGCCTTGATCTGGGCGATACCACCGCCGGAGCCGATCGACTGATAGTTCACCTGGTCGCCGAATTTGGCGCTGTAGTCGGCGGACCATTTCGAGAGGATCGGATAGACGAAGGTCGAGCCCGCGCCGGTGATGTCGGCCGCCAGGGCGGCGGCGCCGAGCGCGACGCTCAGCCCTGCGGCGATCGCGACACTCTTTCCGAATTTAGCCAACATTTCTGCCTCCTGGCGGGATTGTTTCGCACGGCCGAAGGAAGTCGGATCGCCCGACGCCGCGTCGCCGCG
>PLSW01000015.1 GCA_003165275.1 Caulobacteraceae bacterium | reverse complement strand
AGGGCCACCGCCTCCAGGGCCACCTGCCGGTCGACGGGATCGGACAGGTAGTTGAGCTGGATCGCCGGCGGGGCGGTCGGGTCGGCGGAGCGCAGCTTCACGTGTCCGCGACTGCGGGGCCGCAGATTGCAGACGGAGGCGGTGAAGGCGTCGAAGCGGTGCAGGGGCTCGCCGAAGGCGTCCAGGCTGAGGGGCTGGATATGGTACTGCAGGTCCGGCGTCGCCTGGCGCGGCGAGGAATAGGCGAAGAGGCCCAGCTGGCTCGGCGACATCGACATCGGGCCGGTCCGGCGCAGGGCGTACTCCAGGCCGATCAGCGCCTTGCCGTACAGGCTGGCGGCGCGGGTGTTGAGGGTTGAGGCGCCGCTGATCTTGTAGACGGTGCGGATCTGCAGGTGGTCCTGCAGGTCGGCGCCCACTCCCGGCCGATCCAGCACCACCGCGACGCCGGCGTCCTTCAGCCAGTCGCCGGGCCCGACGCCGCTGAGCTGCAGTATCTGCGGCGATCCGATCGCCCCGGCCGCCAGCACGATCTCGCCCCGGGCGGTGGCGGTCGCCGGGCGGCCGTCCCTGACGANNTGGTCAGGAGCACGAGGTTCGGCCGCCCCAAGGCCGGGCGCAGGAACCCCCGCGCCGCGCTCCAGCGCAGGCCGGCGGACTGGTTCACCTCGAAATAGCCGGAGCCGAAGTTGTCGCCACGATTGAAGTCGTCGGTCCGGGGCACGCCGCAGTCGGCGGCGGCGGTGCGAAACGCCTCCAGGATCGGCCAGGAGAGGCGCTGGCGCGCCACCTTCAGCGGTCCGCCTGCCCCGTGCGCGTCGCTTGCGCCCCCATGGTGGTCTTCGGAACGCAGGAAGACCGGCAGCACGTCATCCCAGCCCCAGCCCACGCAGCCCAATTGGCGCCAATGGTCGTAGTCCGCCGCCTGGCCGCGCATGTAGATCATGCCGTTGATCGACGAGGAGCCGCCGAGCAGCTTGCCGCGGGGATAGTTCAGGGCCCGCCCGCCCAGGCCCGGCTCGGGCTCGGTGCGCAGCCGCCAGTCCGTGCGGGGCTTGCCCTGGGTGTAGAGGTAGCCGATCGGCACATGCACCCAGAACAGCCGGTCGTGACCGCCGGCCTCGATCAGCAGCACCCGATGGCGGGGATCGGCGCTCAGCCGGTTGGCCAGGACGCAGCCCGCCGTCCCCGCCCCGACGACGATGAAATCGAAGTCGCCGATGGATGTCGCAGCAACCGTCTCGGCCATTCGTCCTCCGCCTTGCCAACCCGCTTTAGCCGTTCGATACGCAAGGGGCCACCCCGCCGCCGCCGTCCCGGAGCCCGCCATGACCCAGCCGCCCTTCGACCTTACCGGCCGCGTCGCCCTGGTCACCGGCGCCTCCTCGGGCATCGGCCACCGGCTGTCGCTGAGCCTGGCGGCGGCGGGCGCCAAGATCTGCGTGGGGGCGCGGCGAGGTGATCGGCTGAAGGCCCTGGCCGACGAGATCAAGGCGGCCGGCGGCGAGGCTCTCGCCGTCGATCTGGACGTTCTCGACGAGGCCTCGGTGATCGCCGCCTTCGACGCCTGCGAGGCCGCCTTCGGCCCGGCGGATACGGTCTACGCCAACGCCGGCATGAATGTGGAGGCCAGGGCGGTGGATATCAGCATGGCCGACTGGGACCAGGTGCTGGGGGTCAACACCCGGGGGGTCTTCATCACCGCCCGGGAGGGCGCCCGGCGGATGATGAAGGCGGGATCGAAGGCGAGCGGCCGCGGGCGCATCGTGCTGATGGCCTCCATCGGCGCCCATACGGTGCTGCCTGGCCTGACCGCCTACTGCGCCTCCAAGGCCGCCGTGGTGATGATGGGCAAAAGCCTCGCCATGGAATGGGCGCGCCGGGGGATCAACGTCAACGTGGTCTGCCCCGGTTTCCTGGAGACGGAACTCAACAGCGATTGGTTCGCCCGGGAGGGGGGCAAGGCGCAGATCGACAGCTTCCCGCGCAAACGGCTGATGACCGAGGCCGACCTCGACCCCATCCTCCTCTACCTTGGCGCCGACGCGTCCCGCGCCCTGACCGGCTCCGTCTTCACCCTGGACGATGGACAATCATTGTAGGCGGCGCATTTCAGCAACGGCATACTGCTCAAAGGAAAGTCAGAAGCATTATCAACTTAGGCTGCTATCCTGGAACCCTGATTCCATCAGCTTCAGGTTGGGTGATTGCCTATTCAACGACTGATTGAAACGAGCCGAGGGGGCGGAACGTCTTCGCCACCGGAGGCTGATCCGCGCTTCAATCGCTATCAGTTGGCCCTCTCCCACAAGATAATGCCGCTTCGGCTAACGCTCGGGCTGAATGTTATTGGCGGTCTCTGCCTTGGGTTGGAGGGGGCGCCAATTCTCGGTGCAATCTGGGCGGTGGCGAGCTGCGCCATGGATGGCGTCCTCCTTGGCGTCCTCCGTCGTCGCCTCGCGGTCGCGACGGCGGTTGATCCAGATGCGGGACTGCGGCGACTCGCATGGATTGTCGCGCTGCGCTCGACCATGTGGATGGCCGCGCCCACCGGCTTCGCCGTCACCAGCCACAGCCCGATCGCCATCGCCCAGACCGCGATCACCGCGTTGGGCCTGGCCATAACCGCAGGCTGGACATCCCGGCCCATCTTCTATGCGAAGATCGGACCCGTCATCCTTTCGATCGGCCTGATTTGCGCGAGCCAGTTCCCGCCGCTGCCGACCGCGGGCCTGCTGATCGCCCTGGCTGTCTTCTGCGTCATGACGGACCGCCTCTCGACCGCCACCCACAACGCCGTCGACCAATGGAGTAAACCGCATTCGCGAATGCTCGGCGCCCTTGACGAGTTGCGCGAGGCCCTGCGCCAATCCGAATTAACGAAACGGCGGCTGAAGATCGCCGTGAGGCTGGCCGACTTCGTCATCTACGAGATCGACTATGTCAGCGGCACGCTGACCACCATGGGGGACGGATCCGACTTCTTCGAGACGGAACCGACCTTTGAGCGGTTGGTGAACGAGCCGTTTGGCCACGTCCACCCAGAAGACCGGGCCGACGCATTGGCGGCTTGGCGGGCAAGCGAAGCCAGCGGCGTGCCGTACCATCGCCAGTACCGGATCGCCCGGAAAGACGGCCGCGATATCTGGGCCGCCGCCGCCGCCGAATTGCGGCGCGACGCCGATGGAAACCCGCTTTCCCTGGTCGGCGCCATACGGAACATCACTCCACGAATGCAGGCTCAGCTCGAGATGATCCGGGCCCGCGACGCGGCCGAGGCGGCCAGCCAGGCCAAGAGCGACTTTCTGGCGAACATGAGCCACGAAATCCGCACCCCCCTGAACGGTGTCCTGGGCATGGTGCAGGTGATGGAGCGCGACTCCCCGACGCCGGTGCAGCGCCAACGCCTCAATATCATCCGCGGCGCCGGCGAATCCCTGCTGGTCATCCTCAACGCCATCCTCGACATCGCCAAGATCGAGTCCGGCAAGCTGGCGCTGGAGGTCACCCAACTTGATATTACCGCCGCCGCGCGCAGGGCCCTCGATCCCTTCGTGGCGCTTGCTCAGGACAAGGCCGTCAAGCTGAGCTTCACCATCGCCGACGACGCGGCTGGGCTCTATCAGGGCGATCCGACCCGGATCGGCCAGATCCTGCACAACCTGGTGTCCAACGCCGTCAAGTTCACGGAGGCCGGCGCCGTCGACCTCGGCATCAGTCGTCGCGACGGTTTGGTGGAATTCCGCGTTTCGGACACCGGCGTCGGCATCGATGCGGCGAAACTGGGCGCCATCTTTGAGCGGTTCACCCAGGCCGACGCCACCGTCACCCGGCGACACGGGGGAACCGGGCTTGGGCTGGCCATCGCTTCGGAACTGGCGGGCCGGATGGGCGGCGCGATCCAGGTCGAAAGCCGGCTCGGCCAGGGCTCGACCTTCACCGTCACCCTGCCCCTGCCCCTGCTGCATCCCGCTGCGCCCATAGGGGCCTGTGAGCACGGGAGCCCAACCGAAGCCCTTGTCGCCGGGGCCAGCCCGTCCTAAGGCCGCAACACACCCTGTTCAGGCGCAAACGACATGCACATCGGAATACTGGAGACGGGCGCGCCGCCCGGCGATCTGGCGGCGCATTTCGGCCGCTATCCCGCGATGATGGAGC
>PLSW01000321.1 GCA_003165275.1 Caulobacteraceae bacterium | reverse complement strand
GGCGATGATGGGCACCGGCGAAGCCGAGGGCGAAGACCGCGCCCTGATGGCCTCGCAGAACGCCATCGCCAACCCGCTGCTGGACGAGGTCTCGCTCAAGGGCGCCAAGGCCGTGCTGGTCAACGTCACCGGCGGCCTGGACATGACCCTGCTGGAAGTTGACGAGGCGGCCAACGCCATCTCCGACCAGGTCGACCCCGAGGCCAACATCATCTTCGGCGCGGCCTTCGATCCGTCCCTGGAAGGCAAGATCCGCGTGTCGGTGGTCGCCACCGGCATGGACGGCCAGTCCATCGCCGCCATCGAGCCCAAGCCGATGCGCTCCAACACCGGCGCCGCGCCGCTGCTGATCAAGGACCTGCCGCCCCCCGCGCCGACCCCTACGCCGGTGGTGTCGACCGCGTCGGCCCCGATGCAGCCGATCTACGCCCGCTCGGCGGCGCTCTCCCCATCGCGTCCCATGGACCGGGCCGCCGCGCCGGCCGCCTCTTACGGCGATCCGCGCCGCGGCGCCTACGAGCCGCCGGTGCAGACCAGCCCGTCCGCCCACGAACCGGCCGAGCAGGCCGATGACGGTTACGCGCAGGCCGACCTCTATGAAGCCACGGCCGCCCCCGAGCCGCAGCGCGAGGCCCGCGTCACCTCCCGCGCCCCGGTGGACAGCCGCATCGACGATGCGCCGCTGTTCCCGGACCGCGCCGTGGTCGACGACCATCGCCAGCAGCAGAAGAACGGCGGCTGGCTGAGCCTCTTCGGCGGCGGACGCGCGCGTCACGAGCCGCCGCCCCTGCGCGACTACCGCAACGATCCGACCCCGGTGCTCAACGCCCGCGCCGCGGCCGCCGCCACCCAGGTCGCGCCCAAGCTGGAAGAGGAAGACCACGCCGACGCCGGCGAGGATCTGGAAATCCCCTCCTTCCTGCGCCGGCTGGCGAACTAGGGCGGTTCTGCCGCTCGTTTCGCACCTATCTTCTGCCGTCATGGCCGGGCTTGTCCCGGCCATCCAGGAACACGGACTGTGGGAACTACCCGCCGACCCTGCAGCTCACGTCCGGCATAGCCGCAACCCTTGAGTTAACCAGGCGCCGTTCGTGTTCCTGGGTGGCCGGGACAAGCCCGGCCATGACGGAGAGCGGGGAGTTCTTCCTCCTCATAGGGTCCCAGGCGTATTTTTCACCCCCCGATTCGTCCCCCAAGCGAACCGCGAACATGGTGTAATATTCGGAAACAGGAGTTGTGTTGCCGGTGCGCGGCACGCTTCGTACGCCTAACCTGCGGCGCGTTCAGGGTTCGACGGTGGGTCGATCCTATGCCGCGGAAGGTTGGGCCCCTTTGTCGACATCAGTGTTCCAGCATACCGTTGCGGCGCCGGCCATCTTCGCCGGCGTGGGCGTGCACACCGGTCAGCATGTGCGGGTCTCGATTCGCCCGGCCCCGGCCGGCGCCGGCGTCACCTTCGTGCGAACCGACATTCATGATCGCGACAACCGCGTCCCCGCCCTGGGCGAGGCGGTGACCCAGACCCGCCTGGGCACGGTGATCTCCAACGGCGCCGGCGTTTCGGTGGCCACCATCGAACACCTGATGGCCGCCATGGCCGCCCTGGGCGTCGACAACGCCGTCGTCGAGCTCGACGGCCCGGAAGTGCCGATCATGGACGGCTCGGCTGAGCCCTTCGTGCAGATGCTGGATCGCGCAGGCCTGCGCGAACAGGACGCCCCGCGCCGCTTCATCGAAATTCTTGAGACCGTCGAGGTGACCGAGCCGGGCAAGCGCGCCAGCCTGTCGCCGGCCGAACAGTTCGAGATGATGTTCGAAATCGTCTTCGACAGCCCGGTGATCGGCCGCCAGATCGTCGACCTGCCCGTCGACGAGACCTCCTTCCGCGAGGAACTGTCGAATTGCCGCACCTTCGGCTTCGCCCATGAGGTGGAGGCCCTGCGCCAGGCGGGCCTCGCCCGCGGCGGCTCCCTGGAAAACTGCGTCGTCATCGACGGCGACTCGGTGATCAACCCGGAAGGCCTGCGCCGGCCGGACGAATTCGTGCGCCACAAGGCCCTGGACGCCGTCGGCGACCTCTATCTGCTCGGCGCGCCGCTGCTGGGCCGATTCGAGGGCGTCTGCGCCGGCCATGGCCTCAACAACGCCATCGTGCGCGCGCTTCTGGCCCGTCCGGAGGCCTGGCGCTACCGCGTCCTCGCCGAAGACCTCGCCCGCACCGGCTGAAGCCGACTGCCCCGTTTGCGCGCGCCCCGACGTGGTGTAGAAGCGGGGCGTCCGTATACCAATGGCGCGGGGGCGTCTGTTCCGAGGTGGTCGTCCGTGCTCGATAAATCCCGTTTGCGTTCTTCGGCTGTGGTTCTGTGCGCGGCCGCCGCGGCGCTTGCGCTGGCTGGCTGTGCGGCCAAGAAGGCCAAGCCCGACCTCGCCTATATCGAGCGGCCCGTGGACCAGCTCTACGCCGCCGGCGCCATCCAGCTCGACCAGCATCACTGGAACGAGGGCGTGACCTACTTCAAGGAGGTCGAGCGCCAGCACCCCTATTCGGAGTGGTCGCGCCGCGCGATCATGATGCAGGCCTACGCCCACTACGAGAGCAACAACTACGAAGAGGCGGTGGCGGACGCCAACCGCTTCATCGAACTCTATCCGGGCACCACCGCCGCCGCCTACGCCTACTACCTCAAGGCGGAGTGCTATTTCGAGGAGATCCTCGACGTCGGCCGCGACCAGGCCGCCTCCCAGCAGGCGCTGTCGGGGATGCGCGAAGTGGTCCGCCGCTTTCCGCACACCGAATACGCCGAGGACGCGCGGCTGAAGATCGACATGATCAACGACCAGCTCGCCGGCAAGGAAATGACCATCGGCCGCTATTATCTGCGCGCCGGGGACACGATCTCGGCGATCGGCCGCTTCAAGACCGTGGTCGACAAGTACCAGACCACCAGCGACACGCCGGAAGCCCTCTACCGTCTGGTCGAGGCCTATCTCACCCTGGGCCTGGTCGATGAGGCCAAGCGCAACGCCGCCGTCCTCGGTTACAACTTCCCGGGCGAGCCCTGGTACGCCGACGCCTACCATCTGATGGAATCCAAGGGCATGCGCCCTGACGTGCTCCCCACCGGCACGGGCCACGGGCTGATGCGCCGGGTTAACCGGATGCTCAACCACCACGACGCCCACGCGGGCATGCCGGCCCCGACCAGCGTCGACACATCCCTGTCGGCGGCCCCGGCGGCGGTGACCGCCCCGGACGGGACGACCGCGACGGACAGCGCGACCACCAGTACGGCGCCGGCGGCCAAGCCCAAGAAAAAGGGCCTGTTCGACTGGCTTCACATCTGATCGACGTCGGGCTGACGCAAGGCTGTTGAGCCGGCGCAGATTCCCGGCGATCTTGCGCGCATGCTTATCGGCCTCGCTATCCGTGACGTCGTCCTTATCGAGACGCTGGACCTGTCCATCGGCGCCGGTCTGACCGCGCTCACCGGCGAGACCGGGGCGGGCAAGTCGATCATCCTGGACGCCCTGGGCCTGGCCACCGGCGCCCGCGCCGACGCGGGCCTGGTGCGGCGCGGCGCGTCCCAGGCCCAGGCCACAGCCATCTTCGCCCCGGCGCCCGATCACCCAGTCTGGGCCTATCTCGAGGACAAGGGCCTCGCCGCCCCCGCCGATGAGGACCTGGTCCTGCGCCGCCTGCTCAGCGCCGACGGCCGCTCCCGCGCCTTCGTCAACGACCAGGCCGCCAGCGTCGGCGTCCTGCGCGACCTCGGCGCGATGTTGCTGGAGGTCCACGGCCAGCACGAGACTGTGGGTCTGCTCGATTCGCGCACCCACCGGGGCCAGCTGGACGCCTTCGGGGAGGTCGGCGCAGAGAGCGCCGCCTGCGCCCATCGCTGGGCCGTCTGGCGCGCCGCCCGTGACCGCGCCGAGGCCCTGCGCGTCGCCGCGGAGCGGTCCGCGGCGGACACCGAGGACCTCACCCTGCGCCTCGGCGAGCTGGACCGCCTGGATCCCCGGGAGGGAGAGGAGACCCAGCTCGCCGAGCGCCGGGCCCTGCTGGGCGCCTCGGAAAAGACCCTGGCCGATATCGCCGCGGCCCGCGAAGCCCTCGGCGACAGCCTGACCAGCCGCCTGGCCCAGGCCTTCCGCGCCCTCGAACGCGCCCGCGACCGGGCGCTGCAGGCTGGGGTTCCGGCCGAGGACGCCGCCGTGGTCAAGATCACCGCCGCCTCCGCGGCCATGGACCGGACGCTGGTGGAGGCCCAGGAGGCCCTCGACGCCGTCGAGGCCGCGGCGACCGCCTTCGACTTCGAACCCGAACAGCTGGAAAAGGCCGAGGAACGGCTCTTCGCCCTGCGCGCCATGGCCCGCAAGCTCGGCGTGCCGGTGGAGGACCTGCCGGCGACCCGCCTACGCCTGGCCGAGGCCCTGCGCGGGGCCGAAACCTCCCGCGAGGCGCTCATCGCCGCCGAGGCCGAGGCCGCCGCCGCCCGCGCGGCCTATCTTGCCGCCGCCCAGGCCCTCAGCGCCGCGCGCCGGGCCGCCGGCGATCGGCTGGCCTTGGCGGTGGCGGCGGAACTGGCGCCGCTCAAGCTGGAGAAGGCGCGCTTCCGCGTCGCCGTCGACGCTCTGCCGGAGGAGCGCGCCGGACCGACCGGCCTGGACCGGGTGGAGTTCGAGATCGCCACCAACCCCGGCTCGCCCTTCGGTCCCTTGGGGGATATCGCCTCCGGCGGCGAGCTGGCCCGTTTCGCCCTGGCGCTGAAGGCGTCCCTGGCGGCCCGGGGCGGCGGCGCCCAGCCGCTGATGATCTTCGACGAGGTCGACCAGGGGGTCGGGGGCGCGGTGGCCGACGCCGTCGGCCTGCGGCTGAAGCGCCTGGCCGCCCAGGCCCAGGTCCTGGTGGTCACCCACTCCCCCCAGGTCGCCGCCCGCGCCGACGCCCACTGGCGGGTGGCCAAGGCCGGGGACGGAGAGCACCTACGCACCACCGTCGAGACCCTCGCCCCCGGCCCCCGCGAGGAGGAGATCGCCCGCATGCTCTCCGGCGCCGAAATCACCGAAGCCGCCCGGGCGGCCGCGCGGGCGCTGATCGATGCGTGAGGGCTGGAGGGAGGCGTCCCGTGAGCGACGAAATCTTGGCGTAGGCCTTCTCCCCTTGGGGGAGAAGGTGGCCGCCGAAGGCGGACGGACGGGGTCGCGCCGGCCCCTACGCCGCAGTGTCGACGCGCCGCCGCAATCGCC
>PLSW01000348.1 GCA_003165275.1 Caulobacteraceae bacterium | reverse complement strand
AAATGATCCCGGACAGACTCTAAGCGTCGCCACCTGCCACGGCCCCAGCGCCAGGTCGCACCCGCCGTCGGCGACGCTGATCGCCGGCCCCGGGTCCTCCAGGGTGTTGCTCCTCCATACGCCGGCCACCGGGGCTCCGAACCGCACCCGCGCCGTCGTCGCCGCGCCGTGAGCCTCGTAGAGGCGGATCACCCAGCCGTCGCCGTCCTCGGCGGGCTTGATCGTGTCGAGCACCACATTGGCGGGTTCGACCGCCGCCGGCGGGACGGCCAGGGCCTCGGACACGTCGCCCCGGGTCCACAGGAGCGGGCGGTTGAAGCGGGCGGCCTCGGCCACCGTGCCGGCGGCCCTCCAACCGCCTTCGTGCGGATAGAGGGCGTAGGCGAGGCAGTGGGTTCCGATGTCCGCGTGCCGGTCCGGCGACGCCGTCCCGCGCAACAGGCTGAGGGTCATCATCCCGCCGAAGGTGGAGTAGCCGTAGCGGGCGTTGGAGAGCAAGCTGACCCCGAAGCCCGGCTCGGACAGGTCCGCCCAGCGGTGGCCGGGGACCTCGTACTGGGCCAGGTCCGCATCGGTGTTGGCGTGGGTCGGCCGCTCGACGGCGCCGAACATCGTCTCATAGGTCGCGCGGGGCGCCTTGCAGGCGAGGGGGAAGGCGGCCTTGAGCAGGGTGCGGCGCTCGCGCCAGTCGATGGCGCTATTGAAATCCAGCCGGCCGGAGCCGGCGTCCAGGCTGACCGTCTGGGTCAGGGCGCTGGACTTGCCGATCCGGTGCTCGAACCGGACGGCGGCGCGCAGGGGCCCGCGGTCCAGGATCTCGCGATGGTGGGCGCCGGCGCATTCGCGGCCGGTCTCCAGGGCGAAGGGATCGATGTCCCAGGCTTCGAACTGGGTGGGCCGATCATCGTAGAGCACGAAGCGGTTGGCGGCCTCTCCTAGGGCTTCGCGGCCGCTGGCCTTGTGGATCAGGGAGCGAACGGCGCCGCCGATGGTCAGGATGGCGATCAGCCGGCCGTTCTCCAGGCGGATCTCGCCGTCCGGCGCCTGGCTCACAACCACCCGGTCGTCCGCCGCGACGATGCGCCCGGCGGCGAAGGGCTCGGCGACCACGTGGTGAAGCCCCCCGTCCGGGTCCTCGGCGAGGCTGTCGCGGGGAAAGCCGATGGCGTTGACGGGGCGCCAGCCTTCGGCGGCGCCCGCCGCGAGGGCGGCGAGGCAGGCTTTCGTTTCCCCGGCCACCGTCTCGGCCAGTTCGCTGAGCTCCGGGCGGGCGCGGTCATAAACCTCGCCGATGCTGCTGCCCGGCAGGATGTCGTGGAACTGGTTGACCAGCAGCACCCGCCACAGCTGCTCCACCGCCTCGCGGGACGGGGCGGCGACGCCGGCGAGACCGCAGGCGGCGGCGGCGAACTCCAGATCCTGCAGCCGGCCTTCGCACAGCCGGTTCAGCCGCTTGATCTCCGCCTGGCTGGTGTAGGCGCCCCGGTGATATTCGAAATAGAGCTCGCCCTCGATGACGGCGAGCTCGTCAGCATCCGCCGACAGCCGGTCGAAGAAGTCGTCCGGGCTGCGGGTCTCGCAGCGGGGCGCGCCGAGGAGATCGCGGGTCCGGCGCAGGGTCTCGACCATCTCCGCATTGGGGCCGCCGCCCCCGTCCCCGTGGCCGAACAGGTAGAGGGCCTCGGGGGTGCGGTCGGCGTCCTTGTAGTTGGCGGCGTGGTAGCGCAGCTCCTCCAGGGTCGCGACGCCGTTGTAGGTGTCCACCGGCGGGAAGTGGGTGAGCACGCTGGAGCCGTCGAGGCCCCGCCAATGGAAGCTGTGGTGCGGCGGCGCGGTGAACTTGTTCCACGACAGCTTCTGGGTCAGGAACCGGTCCATGCCGGCCTGGCGCATCAGCTGCGGCAGCTGGCCGGCGTAGCCGAAGACGTCCGGATTCCAGAAAATGCGGGCGCGCTGCCCGAACGCGCCCTCGAAATAGCGCTGCCCGTACAGGAACTGCCGGCACATGGCCTCGCCGGAGGGCAGGTTGCAGTCCGGCTCCACCCAGCTGCCGCCGATGGGGATCCACTGGCCGCCCGCGACCTTCTCGCGGATGCGGGCGAAGAGATCCGGGTCGATCTCCTCGATCATCGCGTACTGGCAAGCCTGGGAGCAGGCGAACTTGAACTCCGGGTATTCGTCCATCAGCGCCAGCACATTGGCGAAGCTGCGCTGGCATTTTCGCCAGGTCTCCTCGATGGGCCACAGCCAGGCGGTGTCGATATGGGCGTGGCCGATGGCCGACAGATTATGGACCACCCCGCCGTTTCCGACGCTCAGCAGGTCGGCCAGGATGGCCCGGGCCTCGGGCCAGGTGGCCGGGTCCTCGGGATCGAGGATGTTGCAGGCCTGATTCAGCCGGTGCTTCAGCCGGCCCGACCAGGTGGTGTCCAGGGCCGGGCGCAGGACGCGCGGGTCTGCGCCGCCGAAGGAGCGCGGGATCTGCGGCGGCTCGCGGTCGGCCTCCAGCTGGCGCAGGGTCTCGAAGTCGTGGAACAGGGCCCAGGCCTCGGGGTCGAAGCGGCGCAGCTCGCAGGCGACCAGGCGATAGGGCTCGGCGGGGGGATGGTCGGCCTCGGCGGCGCCGAAGGCCCGGTTGCAGGCGACCTCGATGTCGAAGACGAGGGTCTCGCCGCCGACGGCCCGCTCCAGCAGACGCGCCGCCGGCCGGCCGATGTTCAGGCCCTGCGCCGTGCGACCGTCCAGGCGAAGCAGGGCTTCGGACAGGGAGTCCCAGTGCAGATCCACCCGCGATCCGCCCCAGGCCTCGGGAACCTGCGCCGACACCCGTACCCAGTAGGTCGCCCAGAGCGGCCCCAGGGGCTCGCCAAGTCCCACGTCGCGATAGGCGAGACCCTGCGCCGCCTCGAACCCGATCCGCTCGGTGGGGCCGGCCAGTTCGATCCGTTGCACCGGGACCCGGTCGGGGTAGATCGCCCGCCGCAGCCGCCTCGCCACACCCTCCAGGCGCGCGCGCGTGTAGCCGTCGTAGCGGCCGCGCGGGCGCTGAAACGGCGTGATCGCGGCTGGCGTGTCGTTGTCGGTCATCGGCGCTCCCATCGGCGGGATTGTTCCGGGGTTTCGCCAGGGCTGACAATCCCCGGCGGGACCTAGCCCGCGACCATTGCGGCGATCCGCTCGACCAGCCAGTCCACGCCCTGGTCGCCGCCGGCGGCGCGCACGGCCTGGACCTTGAAGCGGAAGGGCGTGAACGGCGGCGCCAGCACCTGCAGGCCTAGGCGGTCCGCGTATCGTTCCGCGAGCCTTCGCGGGCAGTCGGCCAGGGCGTCGGAGCCGGACACGATCAGCATCGCCGTCTCCCACAGGGTCACATAGCCGCGGGTCTTCACCAGCCCCGGCGGCGGCAGCGGGCCATAGGTGGCGTCCAGGGCCTCCCGGTCGATGGCGGTGTCCTCGGACAGGGCGCCGTCCGGCGTGCCGACAAAGATGTGGTCGGTGCGGCCATAGGCGACCAGGTCCACCGAGCCGCGGATGGTCGGATGCCCCTGGCGGGCGATGACGCAGTATTCGTCCTCGTAGAGGGGTGTGGCGACCAGGCCGGCGGGGATCTGGCGGAAAATACCCAGGGCCAGGTCCACCTCCCCGCGGCGCACCGCGCGCAGGGCACGGTCGAGGATGGCCCAGCGGATGGCGAAGGACGCCCGCGGCGCGGCGCCGGCGAAGGTCTCCACAAGGCCCACGCCGAGCAGCGAGGCGATTTCCTCCGAGCAGGCGATGCCGAACCGGCGACGGCTGCGCGCCGGATCGAAGCCGGTGTCGGAGGACAGGGTCTCCCCCATCAACGTCAGCAAGGCCTCGACCCGCGGCGCGAGCTCCAGCGCCCGCTGGGTGGGCTCAAGCCCGTGCGCGCGGCGGATGAACAGGGGTTGTCCGAAGAGGTCACGAAGGCGCGCCAGGGCGTGGCTGATCGCCGAGGGGCTGAGGCCCAGGTGCTGGGCGACCTCGCTGGCCCGACGCCGCAGCAGCAGTTCCCGAAAGATCAACAGCAGGCCGCCGTCGAGCTTCCTGATTTGCGATTGGTCGAATTCAATCATCAATCGATTTCAATATTCAGAATTGAATGTCCCGTCTAGCCTTCCCACGGGCAATGCAAGGAGCGCGCATGGCGCGGCTGGATGACCGTCCGGGACTGGTGGAGCAGGCCATTGCGATCGGCCGCCTCGGCGGACCGACCCTCGGGTTCTTCCTGGTGCAGAACCTGTCGAGCCTGGCGTGCCTGAGCATCGTGGGGCGCCTGGGGGACAGCGTCCTGGCCGGCCTCGGGGCGGCGGGCGCGCTCTATGGCGTGGTCTTGGCGCTGCTCTACGGGGTCGACACCGGGGTGCAGGCGATGACCTCCCGAGCCGTCGGAGCGGGGGCCGTCGGGGCGGAGGATGCGGCGCGGCCGGGGGAGATTCTCACCGCGGCCATCGTCGGCTCGGCGGCGTTCGGAGCAGTTCTGGCCGGGCTGACCTGGGCGTTCGGACCCCAGATCGTCGCGCTCATGGTCAGCGATCCCGCGGCGGCCCTGGACGGCGGACGGTATATCGCCGCCCTCGCGCCATCGCTGCTGTTCCTGGCCATCGTCATTCCCATCGACGCGGGTTGGATCGGCGCCGGAAGGCCCCTCGCGCCGTTCCTGGTCTACGCCCTGCTGGCCCCGGTGCAGGTGGGGGTGACCCTGTTGTTGGTCGCGGGCGCGGGGCCGATCGCCCCGATGGGCGCACAGGGCGCCGGTCTCGCCGGGTCTGTCAGCGCCCTGGTCACGATCGGCCTGCAAGGGACGCTGGCCATGCGGGTCTGGCCGGTTCCGGGCCTCTTCGCCCGTCCGCCCCGCCTGCGGCTCATCGGCAAGATCGCGGCCATCGGCTGGCCAGTGAGCGCGCAGCAGAGCCTGTTCCAGTTCGGCCTGATGATCGCCTTCGTCATCATCGCCCGGTTGGGGGTGGCGTCGGCGGCGGTGGCCAATGTGCTGGTCTCGCTGATGACCCTGCCAATCCAGGCCACAACCGGCCTGGGCTTCGCCGCCGCCACCCTGGTCGGCCAGACCCTGGGGCGGGGCGAGGCGGGTGAGGCGCGGCGTTGGGGATGGCGCACGGCGCTGGCGGGCGCCGCCCTGACGGGGCCGCTCGGCCTGGCGGCGGCCGCCGCGCCCGAGCCGCTGCTCGGCCTCTTCCTGCACGATCCGTCGTCCCTGGCCCTGGCCGTGTGGCCGGTCAGGATCCTTGGTCTGGGCGTTGGCCTGGACGCCATCGGCCGCATCCTCGGCTACGCCCTGCGGGGCGCCGGGGCGACCAAGCTGGCGGCGGGGATTCCCTTCGCCAGCCAGTGGCTGCTGCAACTCCCACTCATGTGGGTGGTCGGGGTCCAGTTCGGGCTCGGGATCCTGGGCGTGACCCTGGTGCAGACGGGGCTGGCGGGGATCGACGGGCTGCTGATGGCCTGGATCTGGGCCGGCCACGTCTGGACCCGCGCCCAGGTGTCCGCGGGGCCGGCATGACCGCGCCGCCGCGCCGGGTCGCGGTCCTGGGCGGCGCGGGCGCCGGCAAGTCGACCCTCGCCCGCCGGCTGGGGGAAGCCTTGGACGCGCCGGTGGTCCATCTGGACCGGCTGGCCTTCGGACCGGGGTGGGCGCGGCTTGGCGCCGAAGCCTTCCGCGCGCGCCTCGGCCCCCTGGTCGACGCGCCGACCTGGGTGGTGGAGGGGACCTATCCGGAGGTCGCGGGCCTGGTGCTCGCTCGCGCCGACCTGACCCTCTGGCTGGACCAGCCCTTCTGGCGCCGGCTCTGGCGGGCCTGGCGCAAGAGCCGCATCCACCAAGACCGACCCCGCGCGGACCGCCCGGATGGTTGCGAGGAAGCGTTCGGCAGGCGCTACGCCTGGCAGGTGATGCGGTTCGGCGGCTGGTCGGCGGCGCTCGAACGGCGGCTGACCCGCTCCACCAACGGCGCGGTTGAGCGACTGCGGGGAGACGCCGGGGTGCGGCGGTTTCTCGACACCCTTGTCAGTGCGTCGTCGCCGGCCGCCCGGGGCCGCGTAGGGAGCGATCGCGGCTAGACGCAGCGCCGGCCTGGTCGCGACGTGGCCGCTCGCCCCGGAACGGCTCGGAATGCGAAGCGTTGGCGTGCGGGTATGCGGATCAATTTCCGCTGGCGCCGAAGGAAAACCGATGATCCGCCGCCTCATCGACCTGATCGCCGGCCTGTGGCGTCGGGCCAGGGGAATCGCTTCAGGTTA
>PLSW01000163.1 GCA_003165275.1 Caulobacteraceae bacterium | reverse complement strand
CCGTAGGTCGGCTTCACCCCGACGATGCCACAGAGCGCCGCCGGCTGACGGATCGAACCGCCCGTATCGGAACCGAGCGACAGTGGCGTCATCCCTGAGGCCACCGCCGCGGCCGAACCCCCCGAGGAACCGCCGGGCACCCGCTCGGGGTTGCGCGGGTTGCGCGTCGGACCGTAGGCCGAGGTCTCGGTCGATGAACCCATGGCGAACTCGTCCATGTTCAGCTTGCCCAGCATCACCGCCCCGTCCCGCCAGAGGTTGGCGGTGACGGTGGATTCGTAGGGCGGCTTGAAGTCGCCGAGGATCTTGGAGCCGGCGGTGGTGCGCACGCCCTCGGTGCAGAAGAGGTCCTTGATCCCCAGGGGCACGCCTTCCAGCGGCCCGCTCTCGCCGGCGGCGATCCGGGCGTCGGAGGCCTTGGCCATGGCCTGGGCCTGGTCGGCGGTCTCCAGCACAAAGGCGTTGAGGGGCCGGGCCTTTTCGATGGCGGCGCTGAAGGCGGCCGTCAGCTCGGCGGAGGAGAAGGCCTTGGCGCGCAGGCCCTCGGCCGCGGCGGTCAGGGTCAGGTCGGTGAGGTCGGCCATCTTATTCAACCACCTTGGGCACCACGAAGAAGCCGTTCGCCGCCTTGGGGGCGTTGGCCAGGATCTTGGCGGAGTCGCCCCCGTCGGTGACCACGTCCGCGCGCAGGGGCAGCTTGGCGTCGACCACCGAGGTCATCGGCTCGACCCCGTCGGTGTTCACCTCGGCCAGTTGTTCGATCCAGGCGAGGATGCTGGAGAGCTCCTGGGCGAGGGCCTCGTGGCGCGCCTCGGGAACACGGATACGGGCGAGATTGGCGACCTTTTTGACGGTCGCGGCGTCGATGGCCATGGGGCCCTCTTGCGGTGAAATCGGCGAAAGCCTGGGGTTACTCGTACGGGCCTTGCTTTGACAAGGGGCGCCCGGCGATGACAGACCCTGCCCATGGCCGTTGTCGACATCCTGGACCTTCCCGCCGCCCTGCCGCCGATGACCCCGCTGACGGGTCTGGACCTGGGCGAAAAGACCATCGGCGTCGCCGTCTCCGACCCCACCCGCCTGATCGCCAGCCCCCTGGAGCTGATCCGCAAGGTGAAGTTCACCGACGACGCGGCTCGCCTGCTCAAGCTGATGGATGGGCGCGGGTCAGTGGGCCTGGTGATCGGCCTGCCGGTGAACATGGACGGCACCGAGGGGCCGCGCTGCCAGTCGTCGCGCGCCTTCGGCCGGAACCTGCTGCGCCTGCGCCCGGAACTTGCCATCGCCTACTGGGACGAGCGCCTCTCCAGCGCCGCGGTGAACCGGATGCTGATCGGCGAGGCGGACCTGACCCGGGCGCGGCGGGCCGACCTCGTGGACAAGGCGGCGGCGGCGTACATCCTGCAGGGGGCGCTGGACCGCCTGGGGTAGGTCCGCGCCCCTTCATCGCCCGGGCCTCAGTGAAGCGGCGCGATACTGGTCAGTTCGATCTCGCAGCCGGATGGGCCGAAGCGATTCTCGAAGCAGGTCGGATATTTAGCGTCGTCCGACACCGCCGCAGCCCCGAGAAACGATGGGGATATCCTGCCGGATATAACGACCGGCTGATTGCTTTCACTCAAGGATTCTACGACGCCGAAGAGCCGGGACTGCTTCGGAATCCAGGCGAAGACGACCAGGCCGTCGGATAGAACGATCTCGATCCGCCCCGTCCCGTCGATGGATTTGGTATAACCGACCCAGTCCTTGATCGCGCCGATACCCAGGACGATCTTCTTCCAGGCAGCCGCCCTGGCGGCTTGCGCCTCGGCGTTGGCCGGGACATTCGCCGCGTCCGCGTCCGCCCCCGTCTTGAAATCCCTGTCGCCGTTCAGGAAGGCGATCTCGCCGCTCGGCGCCCGCGTGCGCACGATGTCGTCGGGAGAAGCCGGCGGCTTCGCCGCGGCGGCGACGGGCGGGCCGGCGGATGCGACGGACGGGGAGGCGCGTTGGCAGCCGCTGGTCGCGCCAAGGACGCAGGCCAGCAACACAAACCCGATGCGGCGATCGAAGAGCATGGAATGTCGTCCCGGTCGCCTGCTTCAAGTCGCCCGGCGCAGGCGCGGTCGCGCACGCCAACAGCGCGGCCGCGGCGAGGCGACGCCGCAGATGATGCAGGAACGCCGCCGCGACCGTTATGTATCCCGAGCGGCCAGCGCCTCAACGTCCCCTCGCGGTCGCTGACCGATGGCGGCAAGCCTTAAACTCGACACGACATAACATCCGCTCATGCGGGCGAATTCGCATCGGCGCTAACTTACAGCGCGTTTGGGCTGCCTTGAGCCGCTCCTCTGCGCGTCATCCCGGCCGGAGCGCCCTTGCGCGGAGAGCCGGGACCCATGCGGTTCGTACAGGCCGGCGGCCTTGGCGCTGGGTACCGGCTCTCCGCTTCGCTCCGGCCGGGGTGAGCGGAATTGGGGTTGGACCTCGGGCCGCGCCCTACTTCTCGATATTGATGAACGGCACGCCGCCCGACGTGACCTGGGGAAGCTTGCCGTCCCACTTTTCAATGGCGCGGATGCGCAGGACCTCGGGGTTGCGGCGGATGGCCTCGCCTTCCAGGTCGAGGGCCTTGGCTTTGCCGTCGGCCTGGGCGACCTGCTGGGCGGCCTGGGCCTGGACGGTGGCGACCTTGGCCTGGGCGGCGAGGGCCTCCTGTTCGTTGGCGATGCGGGCGTTGATCTGGGCGAGCACGGTGTCGGGCACCCGTACGTTGCCGGCCCAGAACAGCCGCTCCACGCGCAGGCCGTAGGGGGCGAAGTAGGCCTGCACGTCGCGCTGGACGTTGTTGAGCAGCTCGGCTTTGCGCGGGCCGTAGATTTCGTCGACGTTCATCTGGGCGGCGCGGGTGACCAGGGAATCGCGGATGGCGTTGCGCAGGGGGCCGGAGATCAGGCCGTCGGTGTCGATGCGGTATTTCTGGAACAGGATCGAGGCCCGGGCCGGGTCCACCGAATAGCTGACGGCGACGTCGGCGGAGAGGCCGAGGCCGGACTTGTCCTGGAACACGAACTCCTCGTTGTCGGCCTTCCCCTCGGTGCGGGAAGCAGAATAGGTGTAGGTGTTTGTAAAGATGGGATATTCTTCGATATGACTACCGAAGGGGGTGAAGTACCAGCCCACGCCCAGGGTCTGGGCCTGGACCCCGGCGTTGGAGCCAAAATTGTTGACCTTGATCCCGACCTGGCCGGGCTTGACCTGACCGCAGGCGGCGAGGCCGACCATCGACGCCATCAGGATGGCTTTGGAGGCGTATGTTTTCACGAGGTTTTTCCTTTGGCGCCGGGGCGGCGCCGGATGGGCGGCAGGACGGTGAGACGGCGGCGCAGGGCTCGGATATCACGGGCGATCCAGACCCCGGACCACAGGACGACCAGAACCGCGGCCGGCCAGCAGAGCACGCCCAGCCAAAACAAGATGTCGTTGTGGGCGGTCATCAGGTTGGGCGAGATCAGCCGCAATAGCACGAACAGGGCGGCGATGACGGCCAGGACCTTGAGGACCAGCCAGGTCGCCTTCAGCCGGTCGAACCGATGGGGCCGTTCGGATTGGTCGTCCATGGAGAGTCAGTGATTCCCGGCCGCGTTGCGGTGCCTATAGCACGGAAAAACCTGCTCCCCTCGTGGGAGAAGGAACCATCGCCGCGGAGTGGAGCGTAGCGGAACGGAGCGGGAGGATGAGAGGAGAAGGAATTCATCGCCGCCATTGGGGGATGCTCCCTCCGCCCGAGGTGTTTCGTGACTTCCCTAAACGGCCATTCCACCCTAGAACGCCGCTTTATGACCGAGCTGGCTCAGGGATTGGACGACGTCCGCACGCGGACCTTTCCGTTTCCCCGTCGGCACTGCATCTCCGTCCTGGATCTGAACCGGCCGCAGGCCGAGCAGCTGCTCGATCTGGCGGACGTTTTCGTCGGCCTGAACCGGCAGAAGGCCAAGAAGCTCGACCTGCTCAAGGGTCGCACGCTGATGAACCTGTTCTTCGAGAACTCCACCCGCACACAGAGTTCCTTCGAGCTGGCCGGCAAGCGGCTGGGAGCGGATGTGGTCAATATGAGCCCGCGGGCCTCGTCGATGAGCAAGGGCGAGACCCTGATCGACACGGCGGTGACCCTGAACGCCATGAAGCCGGACCTGCTGGTGGTGCGCCACCCCTCCTCCGGCGCCGCGGCCCTGCTGGCGCAGAAGGTGGACGGTAGCGTCATCAACGCGGGCGACGGCCAGCACGAGCACCCGACCCAGGCCCTCCTCGACGCCCTCTCCATGCGCCGGGCGTTCGGGTCGGTGGAGGGGCTGACCGTGGCCATCTGCGGCGACGTGCTGCACAGCCGCGTGGCGCGCTCCAACGTGATCCTGCTGCAGATGCTGGGCGCCCGGGTGCGGCTGGTGGGCCCGCCGACCCTGATGCCCGCCGGCGCCGACCGCTGGGCCGCCGACATCCACCACGACATGCGCGAGGGGATCGACGGGGTCGATGTGGTGATGATGCTGCGCCTGCAGTTGGAGCGGATGACCGGCGCCCTGGTGCCCTCCACCCGCGAGTATTTCCGCTTCTTCGGCCTCGACCGGGAAAAGCTGGCCCGGGCCGCCCCCGGGGTGCGGGTGATGCACCCGGGACCGATGAACCGCGGGGTGGAGATCGATTCCGACATCGCCGACGACCTCGCCGTCAGCCTGATCCAGGATCAGGTGGAGATGGGGGTGGCCGTGCGCATGGCGGTGCTGAGCGCCCTCGCCGCCCGCCTGGACAACGCCTGATGCCCGACACGATGCGCCCCACAGCCTTCGTCGGCGCGCGGCTGATCGATCCGCTGAGCGGCTATGACGGCCCGGGCTGCCTTGTGGTGGCCGAGGGGGTGATCGCCGACGTGGTCCACCGGGGGGAATACGAGGGACTCTCCGCCGACGTCGACGTCATCGATTGCGACGGGGCCCTGCTGATCCCCGGCCTAGTCGACATCCGGGTGAAGACCGGCGAGCCGGGGGCCGAGCCGAAAGAAACGCTCAAGTCCGCGGCCCGCGCCGCCGCGGCCGGGGGGGTGACCTCCATCGTCGTCCAGCCGGACACCGATCCGGTGGTGGACGAGCCGTCGGTGGTGGACTTCATCCTGCGCCGGGCCCGGGACATCGGCCTGGTGCGGGTCTATCCCGCTGGGGCGGCGACCAAGGGCCTGGACGGCAAGCGCATGGCCGAGATCGGCCTGATGCGGGAGGCCGGCGCCGTCTACATCACCGACGTCGACCGGCCCATCGTCGATTCCCTGGTGATGCGCCGGGTGCTGGCCTACGCCAACGGCTTCGGCGCCCTGGTCGCCCACCGGCCGGCCGACCCCTACCTGAGCGCCGGAGCGGCCATCGAGGGGGAGTTCGCCTCCCGCCTCGGCCTGCCGGGGGTCTCGGCCATGGCCGAGAAGATCATGCTGGAGCGGGACCTGGCCCTGGCGGAACTGACCGGCGCGCGGCTGCTGGTGGACCAGATCAGCAGCGCCGCCGCCCTGGAGAGCCTGGCCCGGGCCAAGGACCGGGGGGTGAAGGTGTTCGCCTCGGTGTCGATCAACCACCTGACCTTCAACGAACTCGACATCGGCGACTACCGCACCTTCTACAAGCTGACCCCGCCCCTGCGTGGGGAAGACGACCGCCAGGCCCTGATCGAGGCCCTGGATTCGGGCCTAATCGACCTCGTCGTCTCCGGCCACGCCCCGGCCCCGGCGGAGGACAAGCGCCTGCCCTTCGAGGAGGCGGCGCCCGGCGCCGTCGGCCTGGAGACCCTGCTGGCGGCCCTGCTCACCCTGCACCACGAGGGCCGGGTGAGCCTGTTGGACCTGATCCGCGCGGTGACCCTGAAGCCGGCGCAACTCCTCGGCCTGGACGCCGGCGGCCTCAGCCCGGGCTGCCCGGCGGACCTGGTGGTGTGCGATCCGGACGCGCCCTTCGTGGTGGACGCGGACAAACTCATCTCCAAGTCCAAGAACTCCCCCTTCGACGGGCGGCGCCTGCAGGGCAAGGTGCTGATGACCATGGTCGGCGGGCGGATGGCGTATCGGGCGGGGTAGGATATCGTGCGTCCTTCGCGGTTCATTGCAGTCGGTCTGGTCATGGTGGCGATGCTTTTCATCGGCGCAGGGATGATCGTCGCCGCGAATGTTGGCATCGACGTTTCGATCCCGCATTGGGTCTGGACGCTTGCTCGCGGGTTGACCTGAGTTCCCCACCCTCTTCATTTCCACTCTCGCCCGTGAGATGAATCCCCCAACAGCCGCCGCGCGTCGGAGGCGAAGCACGACGGAGGCGACGTGGACCAACTTCAGCCGGTGACGATCGCCGCCATCCTGATCGGCGGCTATCTGCTGGGCTCCATCCCCTTCGGCCTGATCGCCACCCGGCTGGGCGGCGCGGGGGACATTCGCACCATCGGCTCGGGCAATATCGGCGCGACCAATGTGCTGCGCACCGGGCGGCGGGACTTGGCGGCCATCACCCTGGTGGGCGACGGCGGCAAGGGGGCGATCGCGGTGCTGGTCGCCTATTTCGTGGTGATCCGCGGCGGCTCGGCGGACGCGGCCCAGGCCGCGGCGGCCATGGCCGGGGGCGCGGCCTTCCTCGGGCACCTGTTTCCGGTCTGGCTGAAGTTCAAGGGCGGCAAGGGGGTGGCGACCTTCTTCGGAACCCTGATCGCGGTGGCCTGGTGGCCGCCGGTGGGGTTGCTGGCCGGGGCGACCTGGCTGTTCACGGCCTACTTCTTCCGCATCTCGTCCCTGGCGGCCCTCGCGGCCGCAGCCCTGGCGCCGATCTACGCCTTCACCCTGCACGCCGGCTATCCGGTGATCGTGATGGCCACCGGCATGGCGGTGCTGATCTTCATCCGCCACCACGAGAACATCGGCCGGTTGCTCAAGGGCACGGAACCCCGGATCGGCGGCGGCAAGTCGCCCCCGCCGGCCGTCCCGCCCGCAGAGCCCGACGCGCCGATCTGATCATGGCCGATCCCGACCGTTCGTTGCTGATCGACTGGCTGCGGCTCGCCCGATCGGAAAACATCGGCCCGGTCACCTTCGCCGAGCTGATCCGCCGCTACGGCGGCCCGACCCGGGCCCTGGCCGCCATCCCCGACCTCGCCCGGCGCGGCGGCCGCGCCGTCTCGCCCAAAATCGCCAGCGTGCGCGACGCCGAGGCGGAACTGGCCGCCGGCGAGGCTCTGGGGGCGAGGCTGATGATCGGCCGGCAGGCCGACTTTCCGCCCCTGCTGGCCGCCCTCGACCCGCCGCCGCCGCTGATCTGGGCGCGGGGAGACACAGGCCTACTGGCCCGGCCAGGGGTCGCCATCGTCGGCGCGCGGATCGCCTCGGCGGCCGGCCAGGGCTTCGCCCGCACCCTCGGCCGGCAGATCGCCGAGGCCGGCTATCCGGTGATCTCCGGCATGGCCCGGGGCATCGACGGCGCGGCCCACGAGGGCGCCCTGGCGGGCGGCACGGTGGCGGTGCTCGGCGGCGGGGTGGACGACGTCTATCCGCCGGAGCACGCCGGCCTCTACGAGCGGCTGGTGGCTGAGGGCTGCGTAATCAGCGAACGCCCCCCCAGCGCAGTGGCCCGGGCCAGCGACTTTCCCCGGCGCAACCGGCTGATCTCCGGCCTGTCCCTGGCGGTGGTGGTGGTGGAGGCGGAGCTGCGCTCCGGCTCGCTGATCACCGCGCGGATGGCGGGGGAACAGGGGCGCGAGGTGCTGGCCGTACCCGGCTCGCCCCTCGATCCCCGGGCCAGGGGGACCAACGACCTGATCCGCCAGGGCGCCGCCGTCTGCGAGGGGATTGACGATGTGCTGCGGGTGCTGGAAGGCCTCGGCGGCCTGCGCGAGCCGCCGGGTCCGGGCTTCGAGCCGGCGCCCTTCGAGGACGCGGACCCGGCGCTGATCGCGCGCGTCGCGGGCCTTTTGTCCTACACTCCTACCCACATCGACGAGATCGCCCGGGCGGCGGCGGCGCCGACGCCGATTGTCCATGCGGCCCTGGTGGAGCTGACCCTGGCCGGGCGGGCGGAGCTGTTGCCGGGCGGGCTTGTCGTGCTGGCGGGGTGAACCCGCCGCAGCATCAGCCTTAACCCGCGCTCACCATCTCCTTTCACCGGCCCTTAGCGCCGTTCTGCCAGGGTTGCGGCCTAGCTTTGCAACGGCTGTGCGCGTGGTCCGACGTTTCCGATGTGGAAGTCCTTTTTCAAAGCCCTGATCGGCGACCGCAGAGGCAGCGTCACCGTGATCAGCGCCTTCACCCTGCCGGTGGTGATCGGCATGGTGGCCCTGGTTAGCGAATACGGCTTCAGCCTGCTGACCAAGGTCGAGAACCAGCGGGTCGCCGACGCCGCCGCCTATGCCGGCGCCCTGGCCTATAACGCCACCAGCTCGACAACGACGATGAACGCGGTGATCGCCAATGTCGGCGCCCTGGATGGGGTGGCGTCGGGCAATATCAGCGGCGTCCTGGTGGCCTCGCCCACCGGCGACGGGTCGCAGGCGGTCCATGTGACCATCAACAGCGTCCAGCCCCTGCCCCTGGTCAGCGCCATCGGCGGCCTGGGCAGCGTGACGGTGGTCTCATCGGCCTACGCCGAACTCAAGGCCAACACCCAGGGCTGCATCGTAGCCCTCAACCAGGCGGGCACGGGGGTGACCCTGAGCGGCGGGACCAGCATCACCGCCTCGGCCTGCGCCATCGCCTCCGACGCCGCTGTCAGCGCGCCCTGCGGCACCACCATCACCACCATCGGGGTGGACTACTATTCCGCCTCGGCCCCCAGCGAGCCCTGCACCGGCATCGTCGCCCCGTCCGGCAAGTCTCTGAAGATCTCCAAAACCCTCACCGCCGACCCCATGGCCGGCAATACCGGCGTCACGGCGGCCACCGCCCGCATCAGCACCGTGGCGGCCATCACCTCCCCCGCCAATCCGGGGGTGAGCGGCGGGACCGCGGTGAGCTTCGCCTATTCCCAGGCCGCCACCCAGGCGGCCCTGGCCGCCGACGGCTGTTCGGGCAGCTTTTCGGGGAACACCTGGACGGTGACCTGCAGCGGCTCCGGCCCCTTCCACTTCGGCGCCATCACCACCGGCGGCGGGATCACGGTCAACTTCAACACCGGCGGCTCGGCTTCGGCGGTCTACGACTTCAGCAGCTCGATCAACAACACCGGCACGGCGATGACTTTCGGGCCGGGAACCTACAACATCGACGGCGGCATCATCACCGGCGGCGGCACCACCACCGCCTTCGGCGCCGGGACCTTCAACATCGGCTCAAGCTCGGCCAGTTGCAACGGCTCGACCGGCTACAGCATCTGCCACTCCGGCAGCACCCTCACCTTCGGCGGCCCCTCGACCTTCACCATGCAGGGGGGGATCTACAACAGCGGCGGGGAGAAGATCGTCTTCGGCTCGGGATCGACCAACAGCTTCGTCATCGGCGCGGCGGCGGACGGCAATTCCTTCGCCGCCGGCGGCGGATCGAACACCACCTTCGCCGACGCGACCGGGGTCAGCAACGTCTTCCAAATGGCCGGCAATCTGAACGTCTCCTCCGGCGGCGGCAGCTGCCTCAGCCTCAGCGCGGCCGCCCAGCATGACATCAATGGCAACTTCGTCACCGCCGGCGGCACCCTGCTGGGGTCCGGCGTCTACACCGTGAACGGCTATATCGGCCTGGGCACCAACGGCGGCGGCGACGTGACCTGCAACGGGGTCTCGGTCGGCATGAGCGGAACCGGGGTGACCCTGGTCACCTCCGCCGCCCACACCATTCCCTCTGGCACCTGCCAGGGGCTCTCCTTCTGCGTGGCCGCGGGCTACAGCAACGTCACCCTGACCGCGCCCACGTCCGGAACGACGGCCAATCTGGTGGTGATCGGCCCCACCAACGGCAGCACCGCCGGCGCCAGCTTCGCCGAGGGCGCCAGCAACACCAGCCTGTCCGGGGTCTTCTACTTTCCGACCGGGCCGGTGACGCTCAGCGGGGGCTCCAGCGTCGGCAACGGCACCAACCAGTGCCTGGAGTTCATCGGCTCCCAGGTGGCCCTGACCGGCGGCACCACCCTGGCCTCATCCTGCGCGTCGGCCTCGTCGTCATCGTCGTCGGTGGTGCTGGTCCAGTGATCCGCGCTCCCGCCCCCCGCCGCCGGTCCCTGCTCGCGGACGACCGGGGCATCGCCGCGATCGAGTTCGCGGTGATCGCGCCCCTGTTCTGCCTGCTGTTCGTGGCGGCCATTGACATTGGCTCGGCCATCTACACCCGCTTCAAGCTGGACGCGGCGGTCTCGGCCGGCGCCAACTACGCCCTGATCAACGCCGCAAACGTCAGCTCCACCGGGGGGGCGACCCTCGCCTCCAACATCGCCGCCATCGTCGAGAACGGCGTCTCGTCCGGCTACGCCAACGAGGCCATCGTGGTGAATGACGGCCCGACGGCGACGGTAAGCGGCGGCACGCCGAGTTCAGCTGGCACGCTGAGCACCGGAGGGACCAACGCCTCCGCCGATTCCTGCTACTGCCCGTCTGGCACCACCACGGCCTTCAGTTGGGGCGCGGCCAAGACCTGCGCGGCGGCCTGCCCCGGCGGCGCGGTCGCGGGCAAATTCGTCACCATCGTCGCCACCCGCACCTACAACCCGATCTTTTCCAGCTATGGCCTGATCGCCAACAACACCATCACCGCCAGCGCCACGGTGGAAACCCAGTGATCCGCCGGCGCCTGCGCAGGCTCGCCGGCGACCGCAGCGGAGCCTCGGCGGTGGAGTTCGCCCTGGTGCTGGGCCCGCTGATCTTCCTGATCCTGGGGGCGATGGAGTACGGCAGGCTGCTCTGGACCAAGCAGGCGCTGCAGGAGGCCGCCATCGCGGGCGCCCGCTGCATGGGGGTGCTCGCCACCGGCTGCGCCTCGGGGGGCGCCTACAGTTCATCCAACGCAACAACCTATATCCAGGGCGTGGCCAGCGGGTTCAGCCTGACGGTGCCCTCCGCCAACGTCACCCTGAACCGGGCGGCGAGCTGCGCCGGCGTGTCGGGATTCTCCTCCGTTTCGATCAGCTACACCTTCCAGGCCGCCGTGCCGGTGCTGCTGGGGTTGGCCTCCAGCGCCATGCCGCTGACCGCGACGGCCTGCTTTCCCAACAATTCCTGAACCGGTCGGCGATCGCCGGGTCCTGGCGAACCCTAGTAGACGAGCCGGCCGCCGGCCTGAGGCGGCGCGCGCACCTCGACGATGGCCCTGTCGGACTCCGGCGGCTTCGGGCCGCCCCGCTTGACGGCGATCTCGCCCCCCATAACCCGCAGCGTGGAGACGCCGTCGGCGCCCGGCGGCATGATGATCGACCTTAGGGTCTTGGGTCCCTCGCCCCAGTTCAGGCGCACGTCCACGATCAGCCAACCTTCCTTGGTCCAGCCGCCGAAGGCGTAGCTCATGCTGATCGGCGGCAGATCGACGGGCCGGCGGTCGACCGTTGGCGTGCTGACCAACTGGCCGCCGCCCGCCGGCCAGGACAGGTTCACCGTCATCATGGCGTTGTCAGTCTTCACCCACCAGCCGTCCGGCAAGCAGATTCCGACGTAGTGTTTGACCGCGGCGTGGTCCGCCGGATTGTCGAGGCGCGGGGCGCACCAGATTATGGTCTGGCCGCTTGAGCCGGCCATGGGCACCCCATAGACCGGCTGATCGACCGACAGCGGCCGGTCGGCCAGCCATCCGCGCCCGCGCACCTCGTTCATCAACACCCCGGTCAGCCCATGCCGGACGCCGATCGAGAAAAAGCCCTGCCCCTTCTCCAGAACGCCGCCGGTGGCGGAAGGCGCGCCGTCGGCGACCAGCGGCTCGGTCGGAGCGGCGACCGGCGCCGGCGCCGGCGCAACCTGGCCGGCGGACGGGAGCGAACCGCCCGCGGTCAGCGGGGCGATCACCGCGGCGGAGATCCGTCCCGCATAGGCGTAGTGAACGCCGCCCGACTTTGCGACCGGCCCGAAGGTCAGGACGCGGCCGTCGATATCCACCCGTGAGTGGTCGGCCGGGGTTCGCCAAATCCCGAAGGCGCACCCGGCGCTCTTTTCGCCGTTGATCCAGCCCTCGTCCCCGGCCAGGGCGACAGCCAGGGCGAACCGCGGCGGGCTGGCGACACCGTCGCCGTCGCACCACTGGTAGCCCAGGGTCGCGAGCGGCCGCTCCCCGGGCTGCGCCTCGCGAAAGGAGGCTGGAACGCCGAGGTCTGTCGGCGAATGGGCGACGCTGGTGGCGAGTCCGAGCAGGCCGTTGTCGGAAATGGCGGTCCATCGCCGGTCGAACCGGCCCGTCCCATGCTCGTCGGACAGGCAGTCGAACCGGCGGATCTGGCCAAACCCCGCATGTTTGCCGTGGAGGTCGCACCACAGGACGCGCTTGCCGTCGGCGGCGGTGACCTTGCTGAGCACCGTTCCCGCCACCATCGCGCCGGGCGGCCCGTTCACCGGATCCACAAGCACCCGCGCGTCCGCGACCCGCAAGCCGTGCCGGGCGATGACATCGCCGGGCTTCATCGCCCCCTCAACCGCTTGCGGCGCGGCCTCGGTGACTTCGAACTGCACACCCGGCAGGGTCAGCACCGGCCCCTTGAGCGGCGGAATGTAGGGGCCGTATCGGTTACTGTAGACGAAGACGTAGGTGGTTGTGGTCCGGGAGCCGCCGCCGTGGCTTCCGTGGGCCGAAGCCGGCCCGGTGGCGACCAGGGCCGCCCCCGTCGCGATCGCAATCATCGTTCGGCGCACGACATGTTCCTTACGCTAAGCCGCGGACGGCGCAGTTCCGGGCGGCGACACTCGCCCCGCTGAAGACGCCCTAGTGGCTCGGCGGGGGTGGGCTGGCCGCAGTGCCGGGACCGGGGGCGGAAACCACCGTCGCAGGGGGGGGGCCAGCCGGGGTGACCGCCGTGGGCGAAGGCGCAGCCGCCGGGGATGTCCCGGACTTGGCCCGCGAGCCGAAGGCGTAGCCGTCCGCGAAGGCGTGGTCGGGCAGTTCGAGACTGTAGAGATAGGCCCCCGCGCATTGACCCCGCGAGCCGTTCACGTAGCTCGCCGCCCGCACCTTGTCGCCCAGACCGGAGAGGCTGGGAAAGGCCGCCTTGGCCGGATCCAGCGTCAGGTCCGGCGTCAGTGTCGGCGCGGACGGGTCGAACGATCCGGCGTACACCACTTCGCCCGCGGCGACGTCGAACGCCGGCGCGCCCATGCAGAAGCTGACCCAGAACAGGCTGGACGATGTCCCCGCCAGCCGCCAGCGGCCCGGAGGCACCGCATACACCAAGGTGGTGCCTTGGGTGGCGCCGACGGAGGCAAAGGCCTTGATAGGCTGAGCCACGACGAAGCCGGCCGGCCGGCCGTCGACCCAGGCTGGGGTTTCGGCGTCCTTGCCCTCACGCTCGAACTCCAGCGTCCGCACGCCGACGCCCCTGATGTTGACGACGATCAGCGCCTGGTCCGTCGGGACCGCGCCCAGGGAGCCGACGGCCAGCGGTTTTTGCGGCCGCGCCGACCGCGGCATCTCCGGACGATCCGCCGGCGCCGCGGCCGACGCCTTCTTGTCCGTGGGCGATTCGTTGAGCACCGCGTCGGTGCTGATGGCGGTCTTGGAGTCGTGATGCGCCTTCTCGAACATCGGCGTTTCGGTGAGCAGGGCGTCGTTGGCGAAGCTGCGAACGACGGTTCCGTGGGGCGTCGGGGCCCCGACCCAGTCCTGCAGCTTCGCGGCCTTACCCTTCTGGTCCAGGCCGGCGACCGCCGCGCCCTCCGCCGGGTCGAGCGAGACGACCTGCCAGCCCTTGACCACCATGCAGTTCTCGACGTTGACCATGCGCCCGGTGTGATCGCGCACCGCGGCCTGGGCCGCCTTGACGATCACCACCGCCAGCACACCGGCGAGACCAGGGGCGTATACCGGCCCGTCGGTGTCGGGCTGGTGCAGGCCATCCGTCAGGTGGCGGCAGGCGCGCACGTCGGCGTCATGAGCAGTGATATCTGCGCCCGGCTTGTAGAAATAGGTGTAGCCGTCTGACGTCCGGGTCAAATTTCCTGCTGCACAGACAGGCGTGGCCAATGCGGCCACAAGCACGGCGACCCAATGTGCCCGCATACTGAATACTCCCCCCGGAAATCCGCAAAATGGTCTGGCTCAGGCAAGCTTGGCCATAACGGGCCAGATGTCCATGTTTTTCGGTGCAAATCCGTGACCCGCGTTGCACCGTCGGTTGAGTCCGTCCGGCTACTGATTGAAGCCCCGGTTAGGCCAACGGCGTCTTAATCCCGAGCAAGGACTCACGGCGCTTAGCCCCGGCTCGGCGCTGAAGCTGCTGATGGCGGTAAGAGGCGTCCAATCCCGGACAGTGTTGGCTTTGGAAGCCTGAGCCCACCGCCGGACGAATCCGCGCGATGGCGCCGATGCTCGCCCTCATCCGCGCGGCCGCTCGCCTGATCGCGGCCGATTGTCCGCGCGATCGAGATAGGCCGCGAGATCTCGCCCCGGCTCGTCGACGAAGGCGTCGGCGACCTCGACCGCGGACATCCGGTCCAGGCGAAAGGTTCGGAAGTCCGCCCGATCAAGGCACCAACTGGCCAGCAGCCAGCCCTCCGAGAAGGCGATCAAGGCGAGCGGCCTGACCGACCGGGCGGACCGCCGCCCCTCGGCGTCCAGGTAGTTGAAGCGCGTCATCCGCCGGGCCCTGAGCGCGCCGCGCAGGGCCGCGCCGATCGCCGGCGAGCGGCGCTCCGGTCGCTGGCTCGAGCGCAGAGGTCTTGCCGAGAGCAGGGTCGAATTGGGCGTGTTCCAGGCCATGTCGACCTTGCCCCTCGCCGCGCGGGCGGCGGCGGCCAGCAGCGGATCGCCGACTTGCTCCACATAGGCCAGCCCCAAGGCCAGGGCCTCGAGTTCGTCATGATCGAAGGTGATCGGCGGGAGGTGGACGTCGCCGCGAAGCATGAAACCCACGCCAGCCTGACCCTCGATCGGCAGGCCCATCCCCTGCAGGGACGCCAGATCGCGATAGACCGTGCGGATCGACACCTCTAGGCCCGCGGCCAAATCCTCGGCCCGCACCACCGATCTGGCCTTCAGGCAGCCAACCATTTCGATCAGGCGGTCTGCGCGCCGCATGTGATGCTCCTGACAGTAGGGTGTCAGGAGATGTGTTCTATCATGGCGGCAATAGGAGAAGACAGCCATGATCGCCACCGTCCTTGACCGCTTCCCCACGCCGCCGTGCGCCGCCCTGCTCGGCCTGCAGATCGACAGCATCGACAGGCCCCGCCGCTCCGTGCGCGTGCGCTTCGAGGCGCGGCCGGAGTTCTGCAATGCCGCCGGCAACGTGCAGGGCGGCCTGCTGACCGCAATGCTCGACGACTGCATGGGGCCGGCGGTGCTGATCGACACCGGCGCCGCGCTCTACCCCGTCACCATCTCGATGACCGTGACCTTCCTGTCGCCCGCCAGGCCTGGCCCGATCTTCGGCGCCGCGGTCATCCGGCAGTTGGGCAAGACGATCGGCTTTCTGGAGGCCTGCCTCGAGGACGCGGACGGCGTCGAGATCGCCCGCGCCACCTCAAGCGTTCGGCTGGTGCCAATGCGACTGGAGCCGCTGGAACTTCATCCGGCCGAAGGAGAGTCGCTTCGCCGACGATCGGCGTGACTGCGCCGGCGACCAGCGGCTGAGAAGCCCGCTCGGCGCGGCTTCACCCGGTCGAAATCCCAGTCCGAGAAGACCTGCGGATGGGAAGGCGGGCCCATCTCGATAATCAGACGCCAGCGGTCGTGGGCGCGGTCGTAGTCCAACCGGTCGCGGAATTCGTTTCCGGGATAGGGGAAGCCAAGCTTCGCCCCGTCCGCCGTCAGGTCACCCATGCCCACGGTCTGCGACGTCTCGCCCCCCGTCGCGTCGAGCCAATGGACGATGAGCCGGCCCTTGTCGTTGCGGCCGATGAAGACCCTCGCCTCATAGGGTGCGGCGCCGGCGGGATCCTTGATGTGCATCTCCAGGAAAGCGCCGCCGAACACCGGCCGCACCTCGGCGCCGGTGGTGATCGCCTTGCCGCGGGTCGTCCCGGAAATGGTCCAGTCGCCGACGAAGGGCCCGAGCGGACCCTCGGTGAGCGGCGCCGCGTAGGCGGGACGCGATGAGACCATCCCGACGCCGACCACGGCCGCCAAGACGAGCGCCAACACCGCTCCGCGCCGCTTAAAATCCAACGTCCGTTGACATTGCGCCATGGCCGCCCCCATTTTCGCCGCCCACGCGAGCGCCGCCGTTCGGCGCGCGCTTCGATATTCGCCTTCAAAGGGTTGCATGAAAATCGTCGTCGTCGAGAGCCCTGGCAAGGTCAAGGCCATCAATAAGTACCTGGGCTCGGGCTACACGGTTCTGGCGAGCTACGGCCATGTTCGCGACCTGCCGTCGAAGGACGGCTCGGTGCTGCCCGACGACGACTTCGCCATGTCCTGGGAGGTCGATCCCAAGGCCAATAAGCGGCTGAACGACATCGCCGACGCCATGAAGAGCGCCGACACCCTGATCCTGGCCACCGACCCGGATCGCGAGGGCGAGGCCATCAGCTGGCACGTGCTGGAGGCCCTGAACCGCAAGAAGGCGATCAAGGGCGCCCACGTCGAGCGGGTGGTGTTCAACGCCATCACCAAGACCGCCGTGACCGAGGCGATGAAGCATCCGCGCCAGATCGACATGGAGCTGGTGGACGCCTACCTCGCCCGCCGGGCCCTGGACTATCTGGTAGGTTTCACCCTCTCTCCCGTGCTCTGGCGCAAGCTGCCGGGTTCGCGCTCGGCGGGCCGGGTGCAGTCGGTGGCGCTGCGGCTCGTGGTGGACCGCGAGCTGGAGATCGAACGCTTCAAGACCCAGGAGTTCTGGACCGTCGAGGCCGACGTCACCGCCGGCTCCGATCCCTTCGTCGGCCGCCTGGTCAAGCACGAGGGCAAGCGGCTCACCAAGTTCGACCTGGGCGATGAGGCCACCGCGGAAGCCGCCAAGGCGGCCGTGCAGGCCGCCCGCTTCACCGTCGCCTCGGTGGAGAAAAAGCCCGCCCGCCGCAGCCCCGCCCCGCCCTTCACCACCTCGACCCTGCAGCAGGAGGCCTCGCGCAAGCTCGGCTTCTCCGCCCAGCGCACCATGCAGGCGGCGCAGAAGCTCTACGAAGGCGTCGACATCGGCGGCGAGACCACCGGCCTGATCACCTATATGCGGACCGACGGGGTGCAGAGCGCGCCGGAAGCCCTGACCGAGGCCCGCGAGGTCATCGCCGGGCGCTACGGCAAGGAATACGTCCCCGAGGCCCCGCGCATCTATAAGACCAAGGCCAAGAACGCCCAGGAGGCCCACGAGGCCATCCGCCCCACCAGCCTCGCCCGCAACCCCGGCTCCCTGCGCCTGGATCCGGACATGGGCCGGCTCTACGAGCTGATCTGGAAGCGAATGATCGCCTCGCAGATGGAGGCCGCGCGGATCGAGCGCACCACCGTCGAGCTGGAGTCGGCCGACGGCAAGACCGGCCTGCGCGCCAACGGCCAGGTGGTGCTCTTCGACGGCTATCTGGCGGTCTACGAGGAAGGCCGCGACGACGACGCCGACGGCGAGGACGGCGGCCGGCTGCCGGTGATCCGCGAGGGCGCCGACGCCAAGGTCATCGCCGCCCGTGCCGACCAGCACTTCACCGAGCCGCCGCCGCGCTATTCGGAAGCCTCGCTGGTGAAGAAGATGGAGGAGCTGGGCATCGGCCGGCCCTCCACCTACGCCTCGATCCTGACCGTGCTGCGCGACCGAGACTATGTGCGGATGGACAAGAACCGGTTCATCCCCGAGGACAAGGGCCGGCTGGTCACCGCCTTCCTGGAGGAATTCTTCCGCCGCTACGTGGAATACGATTTCACCGCGGCCCTGGAGGAAAAGCTCGACCTGGTCTCGGCCGGGGAACTGAACTGGAAGACGCTGCTGCGGGAATTCTGGACCGATTTTCACGCCGCTGTAGGTGAAATCGGGACGCTGCGGGTCACCAACGTCCTCGACGCCCTCAACGAATCCCTCGGCCCGCACATCTTCCCGGACAAGGGCGACGGCGCCGATCCGCGGGTCTGCACCGTGTGCGGCACCGGCAAGCTCAGCCTGAAGATCGGCCGCTATGGCGCCTTCATCGGCTGCTCCAACTATCCGGAATGCCGCTACACCCGTCCCATCGCCCAGCCTGACGGCGAGGACGGCGGCGCGGACGGCGGCGACCGCGAACTGGGTGTCGATCCGGAGACCGGCAAGGCCGTCTGGCTGCGCATCGGCCGCTTCGGCCCCTATGTCGAAGAGGCGGCCGACGACAAGCCCAAGCGCGCCAGCCTGCCCAAGGGCTGGCCGCCGGCCAGCGTCGATCTTGAAAAGGCCCTGCGGCTGCTCAAGCTGCCCCGCGAAGTGGGCGCCCACCCGGAAGACGGCGGCATGATCCTCGCCGGCATCGGCCGCTATGGGCCCTACGTGCAGCACAACGGCACCTACGCCAATCTGGAAAGCGCCGACGAGGTGTTCGACGTGGGCCTGAACCGCGCCGTGGCCGTGCTGGCCGAAAAGCGCGCCGGCGGCGGCCGCGGCGGCCGCACCGCGGCGGCCGCCCTGGCCGAGCTGGGCGTTCACCCCGCCGACGGCAAGCCGGTGCGCATCCTCTCCGGCCGCTTCGGCCCCTACATCAAGCACGGCGACACCAACGCCAACGTCCCCCGCGGCGCCGATCCCGCCGCGATCACCCTTGAAGAGGCGGTGGGCCTGCTGGCCGAGCGCGAGGCCAAGGGCGGCGGCAAGAAGAAGCCGGCGCGCAAGGCGGCCGCGAAACCGGCGGCGACCGCCAAGAAGCCGGCGGCCAAGGCGGCGGCGAAACCGGCAGCGAAGAAAAAACCGGCGGCTAAGAAACCTGCCGCGAAGAAACCGGCAGCGAAAAAACCGGCGACGGCGTGACGCTTGCCTTCTCCCTTAGGGAGAAGGCGCCATCCCCACGAAGCGTGCTGCAGACTCCCGCCCCCTACCCGTCCAACACCGCCGGTCCCTTGCGTTGAGCGGACCCTTCGGCGAGGGGCCGTACTTGTTCGGCCCCACCGTGCCGTCGAGGACGCCGCACTCGACGAACATCCATACGCCGCCAATGAACGGAATCAGGGTCGCCAGGCTCCACCAGCCGGAGCGGCCGCGGTCGTGCCAGCGCTTGGTCTGGATCGCCAGCCGGATCCAGGCGAACATGAGCAGGATGGCGACAAGGAGCGCGAACCCGGCGGCATTGGTCGCCGTCGGCGGCGCATCCGCGGTCTCGGGGCTGGGCAGCAGGAGCGCGGCGGCAATCACCGCCAGCACCGTGACGATCGCCAGCCCCACCCCGATCGCCCAATAGCGGGATCGGCGCATGCGGCCGTGAAATCCGAACAAGGCCTGCAGCATGGTCTCGTCTTCCCCCGGCGACCCAGGTCACGAGACCATGGCCCGGGGAAAAACGGAAGGCGGGTCGGCGGGAAGGCCGCGGAACTTTGCCCGTCGCGCGCGAGCCGCCAAGGGTTTATCTGAGCCCATGGCTAAACCCCGCGCCCCCAAACCTGTCACCTCCGGCAAACCGCCCCAGGGCCTCCCCGACCGGGAGACGCTGATCGCCTTCCTGCGGGACGCGGGCGAGGCGCAGAAGGCCGACATCGCCAAGGCCTTCGGCCTGAAGGGCGCGGATCGCCGCGCCTTGCGGCAGATGTTGAAAGCGCTGCAGGAGGAAGGCGCCCTAGGCAAGCGCGGGCGCAAGGGCTTCGCCCAGGCCGGCGCCCTGCCCCCCGTCGGTGTGGCGGACGTGGTGGAGCGGGACGCCGACGGCGATCTCTTCGTCAAACTCACCAAGGCCGGCGAGGACGCGCCCCTGGTGCGGCTGGCGCCCGGCAAGCACGAGGCCGTCGCCGGCGCCGCGCCGGGCATCGGCGATCGGCTGCTGGTGCGCTTCGAGACCGATCCCCAGGGCGGGATCGAGGCGAAAATCATCAAGCGTCTGGGCCAGAGCGCGCACAAGATCCTTGGAGTCATCCGCAAGGCGCGGCGCGAAACCATGGTCGAGCCCGTCGACCGGCGCACCAAGGAGCGGCTGATCCTGTTCGAGGCCGACGCCCGCGACCTGAAGGACGGGGACCTGGTCCTCGCCCAGGTGGGGGTCGCCGACCATCACCACGGCCCCAAGCGCGGCAAGGTGCTGGAGGTGGTCGGCCGCGAGGACGAGCCCCGCGCCGCCTCCCTGATCGCCATCCACACCCACGGCATCCCCATGGGCTTCACCCCGGCCGCCGAGGCGGAGGCGGAGGCGGCCAGACCCCCCACCCTCGCCGCCCGCACCGACCTGCGCGACCTGCCCCTGGTGACCATTGATCCCCAGGACGCCCGCGACCACGACGACGCCGTCTACGCCCACGCGGACGAGGACCCGAAGAATGCCGGCGGCTGGGTGGTCTGGGTGGCCATCGCCGATGTCGCCGCCTATGTGCGGCCGGGCTCGGCCCTGGACCGGGAGGCGCGGGAGAAGGCCAACAGCGTCTACTTCCCCGATCGGGTCGAGCCGATGCTGCCCGAGCGCCTCTCCAACGGCTTGTGCAGCCTGCGCCAGGGCGAGGCCCGGGCCTGCATGGCGGTGCGGATGGTGTTCGACCGCCAAGGTAAGAAAGTCGGACACCGGTTCGTGCGCGGCCTGATGCGCTCCGCCGCCAAGCTCTCCTACGAGCAGGCCCAGGCGGCCATCGACGGCCGCACGGACGATGTGACCGGCCCGCTGATGACGGCCGTCCTGACCCCGCTCTGGGCCGCGTACCGCACCATGAAGATCGGCCGCGACAAGCGCTCGCCGCTGGAGATCGAGAGCGCCGAGCGGCGGATCGTGATCAACGCCGATGGCGAGGTCGCCTCGATCACCCCGCGGGCGTCGCTGGAAGCGCACAAGCTGATCGAGGAGATGATGGTGCAGGCCAATGTCTGCGCCGCCGAGACCCTGGAGCAGCGCAAGACCCCGCTGATTTACCGGGTGCACGACACCCCCAGCCAGGAGAAGATCCAGTCCCTGGCCGAATTCCTGGCCACCCTGGGCGTGCCCTGGAACAAGGGCGAGGCGCCGCGGACGGACCGGTTCAACAAGCTGCTCGGCGAGATGCGCGGCGGACCGCACGCCGAGATCGTCAACGAGGTGGTGCTACGCAGCCAGATGCAGGCCATCTACAGCCCCGACAACATCGGCCACTTCGGCCTGAATCTGGCCCGCTACGCCCACTTCACCTCGCCGATCCGGCGCTATGCGGACCTGGTGGTGCACCGGGGGCTGATCCGGGCCCTCGGCCTCGGCGACGACGGCCTGACCGACTATGACATCGCCCGACTGACCGAGACCGCCGAGCACATCACCCAGGCCGAGCGCCGGGCCATGGCCGCCGAGCGCGACGCCACCGACCGCTATGTGGCCGCCTTCATGGAGGACGGCGTGGGCGCGACCTTCGAGGGCCGGATCACCGGCGTCACCCGGTTCGGCCTCTTCGTGCGGCTGAAGGACTCCGGCGCCGACGGCCTGGCCCCGGTCTCCTCCCTCGGCGACGAGTATTTCGTCCACGACGACAAGGCCCACGCCTTGGTCGGCCAGCGGACGGGGCAGCGTTGGCGGCTGGGGGACAGCGTCACCGTCAAGCTGCTGGAGGCAACCCCGATCACCGGCGGCCTGCTGTTCGAGATGATGAGCGATCCCGAGCCGGCGGATCCCAATGCGCCGAGACCGCGCCTAGGGGTGCGGTCCCTGGGCCAGCGACCGCCGGGGCGGCCCAAGGGCCGGGCGGCGAGTCCAGGCAAACGGCGGCGGTAGGAGACCTACCCCCCGCTCAACGCCCCGAAGATCAGCAACTCGTCCCCTTTACCGAGCGGCGCGCCCACGTCCGTCGCCGCCTCGGTCCCCACGAACAGCCGCATGTGCCGCCGAACCCGATCCTGCTCGTCGATGACCCGGAAGCGGATGCCGGGATAGGCGCGATCGAGGGCCCAGAGCACCTGGTCGATGGTCTCGCCGGGCGCCTCCACGCAGGTGGCGCCGGCGGTGTAGGACTGCAGCTGCGAGGGAATCCGCACTACTGTCATAGGGGGGCGGCCACCACGGAATAGATTTCCGGCAGGTGCGCGGCGATGGTCCGCCAGCTGTCGCCCTCGTCGTCGCTCATCCACACCTCGCCGCCGGTGGTGCCGAGATAGAGGCCCAGCGGCGCGCCGGCGTCGGCGCAGAAGGCCTGCCGCTTGACGGTGAACCAGGCCTGTTCGGCGGGAAAGCCGCGGTCCTGCCGCTCCCAGCTCGCGCCGCCGTCGCGGGTGCGATAGACCGCCGGCCGGCCGGCCGGACTGGTGCGCGGCCAGACGTCGGTGCCGTCCATCGGAAACACCCAGGCGGTGTCGGCGTCGCGGGGATGGGCGACGATGGTAAAGCCGATGTCGCCGATCTCCGGCGGCATGGCGGCGCCGATCCGGTCCCATCGGTCGGATGGTCGGTCGACGCGATAGATGCCGCAGTGGTTCTGCTGCCAGATCCGGTCGAGCCGGGTCGGCGCCAGGGCGATCCAGTGGGCATCCTGGCCGAACTCCGGATAGGGGTCGGGCATGAAGCTGGCCTCGACGCCCTGGTTCAGCGGCGCCCAGCTCGCGGCGCGATCCCGGCTCTCGAACACTCCGCCGGTGGAGGTGGCGATGTACATATGGTCCCGATCGCGGGGATCGATGACGATCTGATTGAGCAGGGCGCCGTCCGGAGTGCCGGAGTCCGCCGGAACCCACTGGTCGTACATGGGATGGTCGTTGAAACCGCCGACGCTGTCCCAGGTCGCGCCAGCGTCTCGGCTGACGAACAGTCCGGGGGGCGAGGTTCCCGCCCACCAGACGTCGGGTTCGGAGGCGTGCCCGGGTTCGAGCCAGAAGGTGTGGCTCACCGCCCGCGCCGTCGCCGGATCCTCCGACCGAGGGAACGCCGGCGGCCGGGCCGCCTCGGTCCAGGTTTCGCCGCCGTCGGTGGAGCGAAAGATGGTCGGACCCAGGTGGCCGGTCTTGGCGGCCATCAGGAGCGTGCGGCCGTCCCGAGGGTCCAGCACCAGGTGGTTGACGATCTGGCCCAGATGGATGGGCCCGGTGACCCTCCAGTCCCGCCGGCCGTCGTCGCTGCGATAGATCCAGGCGCCCTTGCGGGTGCCGATGAGAAGTTGAACGCCAGCACCCATCCTTGCGTCTCCATCCCGGTTGATCCCCGGATTTCAGGGCCAATTCGACCTTATGGCAAGAGGCGACCGCCGCCGGGCGCCCTAACGTCAGTCTTCCATAGCCGCCCGGGCCACCGTTACACTTCGGCCATGACCGAACCCGCCCTTGATCCCAACTACGATCCTCTGGTCGACGGGCCCGTGCGCAAGGGCGGCGACAGGCGGGTGCGGCCGCGGGACGCGGCGACGCTGATCATCGTGCGCCGGGACGCCCCCAAGCCGCGGCTGCTGATGGGCCGGCGCAACGCCGGCCACGACTTCATGCCCGACAAGTGGGTGTTTCCCGGCGGCCGGATCGACCGCAGCGACTTTCGCGCGCCCTACGCCGCCGACCTGCGGCCCGAGGTGGCCGCGCGGCTGGTCAAGACCGCGCGCCCCGCCCGCGCCCGGGCCATCGCCATGAGCGCCATTCGCGAGACCTTCGAGGAGGCCGGGCTGCTGCTGGCCAAGCCGGCCACGCCCCGGCCCGGCGCCGGGCCCTGGCGTGACTTCCTTGAACTGGGCGCGGAGGCGGACCTCTCCGCCCTCGACTTCGTCGCCCGCGCCATCACCCCGCCCTATCGGCCCAAACGCTTCGACGCCCGCTTCTTCGTGGCCGAGGCCGACCGGCTGATGAGCCTTGAGCGGCGGCCCGACTGCGGCGAGCTGGACGAGATCGCCTGGGTCGACCTGGACGAGGCCCTGGCCCTGGACCTGCCCAACATCACCCGGTTCGTGGTGCAGGAGGTGGCCCTGCGGCTGGAGGCGCCGGACCGGCCAGCGCCGTTCATGCGCTTCCTGCGCGGCGCCCGCCACCTGACCCATCTCTGATGGCCGGCCCGCGCCCCGTCCGTCCGCGCGACGCCGCGAGCCTTGTGCTGACACGCCCGGGCCCCGAGGGTCTGGAGGTGCTCATGGGCCGGCGCCCTCGCCGCTCCGCCTTCGCGCCGGACGTCTTCGTCTTCCCCGGCGGCGGGGTCGAACCGCACGACTTCGACGCCGCCCCCTCTCGTCCCCTCGCCGCCGTCTGCGCCATCCATACCGGCGCGTCGCTGAGGCTGGCGGCGGCCCTGGCCGCGGCGGCGCTGCGGGAGACCGAGGAGGAAACCGGCCTCGTCGTCGCCGACGACCACGGCGCCCTGACCCTGCTCGCCCGGGCGATCACCCCCACCAACAGCCCGATCCGCTTTCATGCGCGGTTCTTCCACACCCAGGCCGAGCCGACCCTGGGCGCCCACGCCGACAGCCCGGAACTGTCGGACCTGGGGTTTCGGCCGCTCGCCGAGGCGGCGAAGCTGCCCTTGATGGATGTGACGGAGGCGATCCTGGCGGCGCTGGCCGAGCCGGCGCGGCGGCCGTTTCTCTATTCATACCGGCACGGGCGGCCGTTTCGCCGCTGGCTGGCCTGATTGACCACCCGCGCGCCGTTGACTTTCAACGCGCCGTGCGTAATGTCCGCGCCTCTTGAAATTCCCGGCGTCCGGCTTTCGTCCCGCGCCCCCGAAAAGGTTGCACCATGGCCAAGCCAGCCTCCATCAAGATCCGCCTCAACTCGAGCGCGGATACCGGCTTCTTCTACGTCACCAAGAAGAACGCCCGCACCATGACCGAAAAGATGGTCGTCAAGAAGTACGACCCGGTCGTGCGCAAGCACGTGGAATTCCGCGAAGGCAAGATCAAATAGGTCGACGCTTCACGGCTGAGTTCGGGCGCCCGGTTCGCAAGAGCCGGGCGTTTTTGATTCGGGGATGGTTCGCCCTCCCCTTTCCGTCCTGGCCGGGCTTGTCCCGGCCACCCAGGATCACAGACCGACAGGAAGGGCCCACGACGCTCGCGGCGGCGCCAGCACCCCGCGGTATGCACACAGCGAAATTCCCCCGGCTCGTGATCCTGGGTGGCCGGGACAAGCCCGGCCAAGACGGAAATGAGATGAATTGAAGGTCGTGAGGCCCGCCTAAGCCGCCCGCGCAATCACCTTATTCCGGCCCGCGGACTTGGCCTCATACACCGCCGCATCGGCCCGCTTGAGCAGCGCCTCGGGATTATCCCCCGCCCCCAACGTCGCGGCGACGCCGATGGAGATGGTGACGGTCAAGAGTTCCTTGCCGCCGTCGGCGCGGAAGGGGGAGCCGGCGACGTGGCGGCGGATGCGTTCGGCGATGCGTTCGGCGTCGGCGAGGGCGGTGTCGGGCATGACCACCACGAATTCCTCGCCCCCGTAGCGGCACGGCAGGTCGATGGCGCGGACGTTGGTGGCCAGGCGCACGGCGAATTCCCGCAGCACCTCGTCGCCCACGTCGTGGCCGAAGTTGTCGTTGATCTTCTTGAAGTGGTCGATGTCGATCAGCAG
>PLSW01000311.1:668-5614 GCA_003165275.1 Caulobacteraceae bacterium | reverse complement strand
TGCGCAGCTGCACCTCCTTGAAGTTGGCGCTTACATAGGCCTGCTGGACCGGGACGACGGTCATCAAGGGCGTGCCGGGCTGGACCATCTGGCCCACCTGCACGCTGCGCCTCGTCACCACGCCGTCAACGGGCGCGCGGACGACAGTGCGCCCCAGCGCCACCTGCGCTTGCTCGAGGCGCTGGCGCGCCGCGGTGACTTCGGGATTCTGCTCCAGCGGCACGCCGGAGATCAGCACGTCGTTGGCCAGGCGGGCGCCCTGGGCCGAGCTCAGGTTTGCTTCAGCCTGGTGGAGGGCCGCCTCGGCCGACGCCAGGGCCGTGCCGAAGCTGGTCAGTTCCTCGCCCGAAACGGCGCCGCTGTCGGCGAGCGGCCTGCGCCGCTCGAACTCGACCTGGGCGCGCTTGAGCTCGACCTTGGCATGAATGAGATCGGCCTCCCGCGCCGCGATCTGGCCGCCCAGGGTGGTGTCGTTGGCCTGGTAGCTGCGGACCTGGCGTTCCACCTGAGCTAGGGCCGAGGCCGCCTGCTGCAGCTCCAGCCGGCGATCGGTGTCGTCGAGGACCACCAGGACGTCGCCCTTCTTCACCACCTGGGTGTCCACGACCTGCACGTCCGCCACCGGTCCGTTGGTAAGCGCCGTGACCTGCGCCGACTCGGCGTCGACGTAGGCGTTGTCGGTGGAAACGTGCTTGGCGGCGACGGTGGTCTGGTAGATCCAGAATCCTGCGCCGGCGAGTGCGACGCCGCCCGCGAGCGCGAGGAAGAGCGTCTTGCGCTTACGCGGGGAGATGGCCGCGGTCGGCGTAGCGGCGGCCTGAAGCTCTTNNGCCGCCGCCCAGGGCGCGCACCAGGGCGACGTCCAGGGTGAAGGCGCGGGTCTCTAGGTCGGCGACAGTGCGCCGGGCGGCGATGAGGGCGTCCTGCGCGTTGAGCACCTCAAGGTAGGTCCCAAGGCCATGGGCGTAGCGCGCTCGCGCCAGGTCGTAGGCCCTTGTGGATGCGGCAAAGGCCTCGCGGCTCTTGGCGAGGCGCACGTCCAGGGCCCGCGCGCTGACCGCGCTGTCAGCCACGTCATTGAGCGCGTGGGTCAACGTCTGGTCGTACACCGCGACCGCGCCGTCATATGCCGCGCGGGCTTCACGGTATGCGCCCTGTAACCGGCCCGAACTGAAGATCGGCAGGGTGACGGCGGGGCCGACCTGGCCGAGCGTTGAACCGGACTGGGTCAGATAGTTCAGGCCTAGCGACTCAGCCCCGATGAAGCCCGCCAGGTTTACGTTCGGGTAGAAGTCCGCGTGGGCAGCCTTGATGCGGTGCGCGGCCGCCTCCGCCGTTAGGCGGGCGGCGACCACGTCGGGCCGGCGGCCGATAAGTTCCGCCTTCAAATCGGAAGGCAGGCCAAAGGCGCGAATGGCGCCGGGCTTTGGGCGGTCGATCGCGCGCCCGCGGTCCGGACCATCGCCCAGAAGGGCGGCGATGCGATTCTTCGTTAAGCCGATCGCCTCGTCGATCGCGGCGAGCTCGGCTTCCGTTGCCGCACGGCCGGCGTGCGCACGCTCCAAGGCCGTCTGGGTCTCCAGGCCTTGCGCCCGGCGGCGCTCAATCAAATCCTGACTCTCGACGCGTACGCGCAGCGCGTCCTCGGCGGCGTCACGGTCGGCGTAGAGCTGGTCCAGTTCGGCGTACACGGCGGCGACCGAGGTCGACAAAGCGAGCCGCGCCGCCGCCGCCTCGGCCCGCGCGGCCTCGGCGCTGGAGGTGGCCGCAGCTAGCAGCGCCCGGTTTTTACCGAAGAAGTCGATCTGCAAGTTGAGGCTGAGGCCGTCCAGGCTCCCCGCATGCCAGCCGTGCTCCACAACCCCAGGGGGAAGGCCGTTGTTGTAGCTCATCTTCATCTGGCCGACCGTCGCAACGCCGTTCAGCTGAGGCCCCAGTGTTGAGCGGACCGCCTCGGCCAAGGCGTCGGCCTCGCTCACCCGCGCCCGCGCTATCGCCAGGTCCGGGGCGCCGGCGAGCGCTTCATCAATCAAGTCGTTCAGCTGGGGATCGCCATACGCGGTCCACCAGCAGTCGGAGGGCCATTCCGCGGCCGGCGCGGCAAAGCTCTGGCTTGCGGCGTAGGCGGCGGACGTCTTGGGCGCGGGCGCCGTCCCCAGACGCGGGATGCTGGCGCAGGCCGAAACCGCGATGGCGGCGGCGCCGGTGACAAGCGCAATCCGTGCGCGCCGTTGAGCTGGGTTCGTGAAAGGTCGCATGTCTCTGTCCATTAATAAACCGGAACGTACAGTTTAAATATGCAGCAGGCCTTTCCGCCGTCAAGCGAAAAGTGTACACATCGGTTCAAATAAGGAGTTTTGGGTCTGATGCGGATACGAACGGACGCACGACGGCAGGCTATCGTCGCAGCGGCATGGACGGTTTTCCGGGAGAACGGTTTCGAGCGGACCACCATGTCGGACATCTCCGAGCGGGTCGGCGGCTCGAAAGCCACGCTCTACGGCTACTTTCAGTCCAAGGAGCAACTGTTCGCCGCCGCCTTGGAGCAGGTGATCGGGCACAACGCCGATATCGCCTTCTCCCGCCTAACGGGGCCGGGCGATTTCAACACCCGCCTTCTCGATTTCGCGGAAAGCTATTTGGCGACTCGACTCTCTCCCGACTCGATCGCGATCGAGCGAGCGCTGATCGCGGAGGGTGAACGTTCAGACCTTGGCGAGCGGCTTCGCCAGCAGTTCGTCCAGCCTCATTGGCGGCGGCTCGCGGCCCAGTTCGACCAGGAGATGCAGGCCGGGCGGCTACGCAAGGCGGATCCGATGATGGCGACCTGGCAGTTCAGAGGCATGGTCGAGATTGAACTTGTCGAGCGCCGCCTGCACGGCGACAGCGCGATCACCGTCCATGAGGTGGAGTGGGCCGCGACCGAGGGAACACAGGCGTTTCTCCGAGCCTATGCACCGTAGCTGCACGGACGGCGACGCCGCGCCAATCCTCAGATTGCGCGGCCCAGGTCCAGGTGAAAGCCGGCGTCGCTCACCAGGGTGACGCCGGTGATGTGTTCGCTGCCTTCGTCGGCCAGGAACAGGACACTCTTGGCGATGTCCTCGGGCGTGCCGGCGCGGTGTAGCGGGGTTGTTGCCTCCTGAGCCGCAATGATTCGCTGCATCCCAGCGTCGCCCAGCGGATCGGAGAACCAGCGGGTCGCGATGAAGCCGGGGCAGACCGCGTTCACCCGGATCTCTGGACCGAGACTGCGGGCCAGCGAGAGCGTCAGGGTGTTGAGCGCGCCCTTCGAACAGGCATAGGCGAGCGACGAGCCCACGCCGGTCAGGCCCGCGATGGAGGAGATATTGACCACGGCCCCGAAGCCGGCCTCGCGCATGTGAGGCGCGCAGGCGCGGATCATGTGGTACGCGCCCAGGAGATTGGTGCGGTAGATGTCCAGGAAGTCCTCGTCGTCCAGCGCCTCAAGGTCGCCTGGCGCGGCGAAGGTGGTGCGGCCGGCGTTGTTGACCAGCACGTCCACCCTGCCCCAGCGCCCCACCGCCGCGTTGACCAGCGCACGGCAGGCTGCGTCGTCACCGACGTCGCCCTGGGCCGCGAAGGCGTCGACGCCCTCGACCCGGCAGGCCGCCGCGGTCCGTTCCGCCTCGTCGGCGCTACGCGAGTAGTTCACGAGCACCCGCGCGCCGCGCGCGGCGAGGCCCACGCACACCGCCGCACCCAGTCCGGTCCCGCCGCCGGTGACGATAGCCACCTTTTCGCACAACGCCATGTTCAACTCTCCCGAAAACTAGTTGACGATTTGGTCAGTTTGTTCCATATGTCTTTCGGAGAAGCAAGCCATCACAACGATAGGTCCGCCCTGCCTTCCCGCCAAAATCTGACCAAACCGTCAGGAGAAAACATGAGCATCATCAAGATCGAGGACGTAGCCTTCGTGCGCTTTGGCGCGCCTGACCTGGCGGCGATGCGCAGCTTCCTCGAGGATTTTGGCCTGACCACTGTCGAGGCGACGGACCGGCGCCTGGTGACGCGCGGCGCGAGCGCGGCGCCGGTGCTCCACGTGACCGATCTCGGGGAGCCCGGCTTCGACGGCGTCGCCTTTCGCGCCGCGAGCGTGGCGGACCTGGAGCGCCTAGCGGCCGCCGACGATGCAATCGTCGAGGATCTCGACCTGCCCGGCGGGGGCATGGTGGTCCGTCTCAGCGATCCCGACGGACACCAGGTCGAGATCGTGGCCGCACAGACACCGGCTCCCTCAATCGATCTGCCGGCGTCGCAACCCTGGAACCTCGCGGCGGGACACCAGCGCCTTCGCGCAACGAAGCGCGTGCTCGCCGGCCCGGCGCACGTGGTCCGACTCGGCCACGTGGTGCTCAATGTCTCCGACTTCCGCGCGTCCGAGCGTTGGTACAAGGACCGCTTCGGCTTCATCACCTCGGACGAGGTCAGGGTGTCCCCCGAGTTCGCGCTCGGCGCCTTCCTGCGCTGCGACCGCGGCGAGGCCCCGACCGATCACCACACCCTGTTCCTGGCGCAGAGTCCGAAAGGGCCCGGCTTCAACCACGCCGCTTTCGAGGTCGCCGATCTCGACGACCTTATGCTCGGCCACCAGCGGCTGATGGACNNGGCGGGCGCCACATCCTGGGAAGCCAGGTATTCGACTATTGGCGCGACCCCTGGGGTCACACTCTTGAGCACTGGACGGACGGGGATCTGTTCACCGCCGGCGACGCCTCCGGCGTCGCCACGCTGCAGGACCTCCTGGGTGTCCAATGGGGCCCGCCCGCCCCGCCCACCATGGCCTGACCGAGAGAAATCAGATGAAACTCGCAACCTTCGACAGCGGCGCCGGCCCGCAACTCGGCGTCGTCGCCGGCGACCGGATCATTCCACTGAAATCGGCTTCACCGGGTCTGCCCGCCGACATGATCGGTATGATC
>PLSW01000311.1:0-620 GCA_003165275.1 Caulobacteraceae bacterium | reverse complement strand
GGACCACATCGCCGAAAGCGGCATGGAGACCCCCAAGGAGCAGGTCTGGTTCGCGAAGGCCTCCACCGCCGCGAACGGCCCATTCGACGCCATTCAGGTCCCCAGGGTTTCGCCCTTCCTCGACTATGAAGCGGAGCTTGTCGTCGTCATCGGCCAGGGCGGGCGGCACATTTCGCGAGAGGCCGCCCCGGCGGCCGTGTTCGGCTACTGCTGCGGCGACGACGCCACAGAACGCGCCTGGCAGCACCGCACCCCGCAATGGACGCTGGGCAAGTCGTTCGACACCCATGCGCCGTTCGGTCCCTGGATCACCACCGCGGACGAGATCCCCGATCAGCATGCCCTGTCGATCCGCGGACTGGTCAACGGCGAACTCCGACAGGAATCCAACACCCGTCATCTGGTCTTCGACATCTGGGACCAGATCGCCCAGCTCAGCGGCGCGATGACGCTGGAGCCCGGGGACCTGATCTTCACCGGGACACCCGGGGGCATCGGCGCGGCCATGAGCCCCCGTCAGTTCCTGAAGGCCGGCGACCGGGTCCGCGTCGAGATCGAGGGCCTTGGCGCCATCGAAAACCCCTGCGCGGCGAGGTGTGAGATGCTTGCCGAGCCCTTCG
>PLSW01000088.1 GCA_003165275.1 Caulobacteraceae bacterium | reverse complement strand
GTGCGCATCCGCACGGCCCGCCTGACCCACGCGGAGGCCAAGGACCTCGGCTACGCCGACGCCCACGCGGCCGACGGTGAGGTGGCGATGATCGAGGTCACCGACAACGGCCCCGGCATCCCCCCCGAGGTGATGAGCAAGATCTTCGATCCCTTCTTCACCNNCTGGCCACCGTCTACGGCATCGTCAAGCAGATGGACGGCTGGATCCACGTGGACAGCGTCGCCGGCCAGGGGGCGGTGTTCCGCATCTTCCTGCCGGTCTACATCCCCACCGAACCGATCATCGTCCCGGCCGCCATCAGCGCCCCGCCCCCCCGTCCCGTGGCCCGGGATCTCTCCGGCGCCGGCCGCATCCTCTTCGTCGAGGACGAGGACATGGTCCGCAACGTCGCCGCCCGCCTGCTCCGCGCCCGCGGCTATGAGGTGATCGAGGCGGCGGACGGCGAGGAGGCCCTGATGCTGGCCGAGGAACACGCCGGCACCATCGACCTGATGATCTCCGACGTGATCATGCCCGGCATCGACGGCCCCACCCTGCTCAAACGCGCGCGAGGCTTCCTGGGCAGCGCCCCGGTGATGTTCATCTCCGGCTACGCCGAGGCCGAGTTCTCCGACCTGCTGGAGGACGAGGTGGGGGTGACGTTTTTGCCGAAGCCGATCGACATCAAGACGCTGGCGGAGCGGGTGAAGCAGCAGTTGCAGGTGGCGTAGGCCATTCAGCCCTGTTCCCGGATAAACCGCACTGCCCGCGGAATCGCGGTCTCGTACCAGTTGGCGTGAGATTTCTGGCCGCCGAAGCCGAATACGATCCGTCCGGCACTGTCGCGTGCGAACAGGAGACGGACGTTGTTACTGCCATTGAAATACGCCCGCACCTCGAAGAGGGCGATTTCCGTCTCGCCCGCGAGTTTTTTGACTAACTCGCCATCTGCCTGATAGCCGTTGGCGTAAGCATGGCCGACAGTGCGCATGACAAGCTGTTCGAGGCCCGGGCTTCTTCGACAAACATCGAACCACTCGTCGAGCTGGGGCGCCTTGATCGCGCCGCCCGTGATCGGAGACCAGTTGTCGAACACCAATCTCGCCCGGTCTTCGGCCGAGCGTTGGCCGACCATCACCGCGGTCTCGGCGTCGCAGACGTTATCGACACTAAAGGTCCGAAGGACTGCGTTCGCCGTCATGATGTCAAAGATTACGGTGACATGATATCAATTGTCGAATAGCTCCGGCAAGCGGTCGGACACGCCTCGTCATCACCGCAATCCGCAACCCGCCAATGCGGTGACAGTGCACCCAATTCGCAGACTGCCTCCTCTCAACCGGGCGCCGCGCCCGCACTGCCGCTTCGACCCACCCCTTGTATCATTAGATGATAACCCCGTGAGCCCCCCCCCATGGCCAGCAGCTATTCCCTCGGCGCCCACTTTGAATCGTTTGTGCAAGGCCAGCTCGCCAGCGGCCGCTACAACAACGCCAGCGAAGTCCTGCGCGATGCGTTGCGGCTCATGGAAGAGCGGGACGCCAAGTTGCAGGCGCTTCGGGCGACCCTTGACGCGTCGATCCGGGCGGGCGGCGCGCACAGTGACGACGACATTGCGCGGGCCCTCGACGAGGAAGAGGTGTTGCTCGCCAACGACGGCGACTGATTGCGCCGGCTCGTCTACCTGTCCTCGGCGCGGCAGGATCTTCGGGACATCCTTCGATACCTGACGCAGGAGAGCGGAGATCGCGCCCTGGCGCGCGCGTTCGTCGATCGGTTGCGGCGACAGTGCGCAAAGCTCGCCGCCCTGCCCGGTACGCTCGGACGCGGGCGGCCGGAATTGCGGCCCGACATTCGCAGCGTCCCCTATCGCGGTTACATCATCTTCTTTCGGTAGGCGGCCGAGACGTTTGAAGTCGTCAACGTGCTGGAAGGCCACCGCGATTTTCCGGGCGTGTTCGCCGAGCCGTGAGGCCGCGTCCCCCCCCCGGCCCGTTTCACCTCCCCGCCGCATGGCACACCCCCACGACGGTGTCCCGCAGCCAGGCATGGCCCGGGTCTGCGTCCATCCGCGGATGCCACATCGCCGAGATCACGATCGGCGGCGTGGGAACCGGCAGCGGGAAGCCGACGACACCCAGGGTCGCCGGGTCGGCGCCGGGGGGGCCGGACAGGCTCGATCGCGGGACCAGGGCCACCAAGTCGGTGTCGCGGGCGATGCGCAGGGCGCTCGGGAACCCGGGCACGACGGCGACGATCTCGCGCCTGAGCCCGAGCGCCTCCAGGGCCTCATCCACCGGCCCGGTGAACCGGCCCTTGCGCGCCACGACCACATGACGGTGGGCCGCGTAGCGCTCGGGGGTGATGGGGGCTTCGAGCAGGGGATGGCCGATCCGGACCACGCCGATGAAGCCGTCGCGGAACAGGAACCGGGTTCGCACCTCCGGCGCGGACGCGCCGAGGACCCCGATCTCCAGGTCGATCTGTCCATCCCGCAGCGGCAGGGCGTCCTTGTCCGGCTTGGGCGCGAAGCGCAGTCGGACATGGGGGGCGATGGCGGTGACCGCCGCCACCAACGGCGCCGAGAACAGTTCGATGAACCCTTCGCCGGCGCGGATGGCGAAGGTTCGCTCCAGCGAGGCGAGGTCGAGGTCGCCGACATGGGGGCTGAGGACCCCGCGCACGTCGCGGGCCAGTTGATGGACCTGCTCGCGCAGTCCGGCGGCACGCGGCGTCGGCGCCAGGCCCCGCCCGGCGCGCACCAGCAGCGGATCGCCGGTCGCGGCCCGCAGGCGCGTCAAGGTTCGGCTCATGGCCGAGGGGCTCAGGCCGAGGCGCCGGGCCGCGCCGGTCACGCTGCCCTCGGCGAGCAGGGCGTCCAGGGCGGCGAGCAGGTTCATGTCCAGGGCGTCCATGGACCCAGCCTAGGGGACCCGAGCGGCCACGCCTAGCGTCTGGCGCAACTATACTATGCATCCGATGCGTCTGGCGCATGCCGGTATATTCCCGGACAGTCGCCGTCGAACCCAGCAGCGCAAGGCCCCTTCATGCCGCCATCCGCAATCCGCGACACCCCGCCGACCGTCCTCCTCATCGGCGCTTCCCGCGGCCTCGGCCTCGCCATGGCCGCGGAATTTCTGAAACGGGGGTGGAAGGTGGTCGGCACGGTCAGGGCGGGGGCCAGAACCGGGCTGCACCAGCTGGCGGATGACCATCCGGACCGGATCCAGGTCGAAACCCTCGACGTGGCCGAGCCGGACCAGATCACGGCGCTGCATGAGCGTCTCGCCGGTCGCCGGTTCGATATGCTGTTTCACAACGCCGGGATCGCCAACGCCAATCCCCTCGACCCCGTCGCCGCGGTGTCCACGGAAGAGGTCGTCCGGGTCATGGTCACCAACGCCCTCAGCCCGATGTGCATCATAGAGGCGCTGCAGGACCTGGTTCTGGCGGACGGGCTGATCGGGGTCATGTCGTCGGGACAGGGGAGTATCGCCAACAACGAGGCCGGCCGGAATGACGTCTATCGCGGCAGCAAGGCCGCGCTGAACCAGTTCATGCGCTGCTACGCCGCCCGCCATGCCGGCGAGGCGCGGGCGCTGGTGCTGATGGCGCCGGGCTGGATCCGCACCGCCCTGGGCGGTGCGGATGCGCCCTTCGGGGTCGAGGACGCCATTCCGAAGGTTGTGGACGTCCTGATCGCGCAGCAGGGCAAACCCGGCCTGCAGTTTCTCGACCGCGACGGCCACGCCGTCCCGTGGTGAGCGGGCCGAGACGGGATAGGGGCGTCGCGGCCGGCGGCGCCTGACCGGGCCAAGGCGCGATCGGCCGGGCCGACAGCAGGATCGAGGGGGACAGCGATGGTCATGGCCAGAGGCCGCGCGGCGACGGCCAGCGGTTCGAAATATCTTCAGCAGCTCTGCAAGCACTGGAGCCACAAGTTCGACGTCGATTTTTCGCCGACCAGGGGGGAGGTTCGCTTCGCCTCCGCGGTCGCGACCCTGGAGGCCAGCGCGGATGGCCTCCTCGTCACCATCGAAGCCGATGATCCGGACTCGGTCGAGCGCTTCAAGGAAACCCTCGCCCGGCACCTGGACCGGTTCGCGTTTCGGGAGGCGCCCTTGCCGTTCGACTGGTCGGCCGGCGGGCCGACATGACCTTGGCCCGGCGCGCCCTCGTCATCCTGGCCCTGGTCGCGCTCGCCCTCATGGCCGGTCTCGCCGTCGCCACCCAGAGCGTCGCCGCGGCCTGCCACTATCCGCGGGTGTTCGGCGGCGGCGTCGCCAATGTCGGGCCGGTCAGGATCTATGCCCCCTGGGCCTTCGCCGACTGGCGTCTGCGCTACGCCGGCGAGGGCCCGAAGGCCTTCGACGCCGCGGCCCTATGGGGCCTGCTGGCGGCCCTCCCGCCGCTGGTGCTCGCCCTCATCGCCGGCGCGTCGCGAAGCCGGACGCGACGATCGTCGCCGCGCCCCATCGTCAAGGACACAGCCATGCCAAGCCAAGCCGCCCCACCGGTCAGACAGGATTGGCGCAACGTGCTGCCGGCGGGGGCGCCCGGATGTTCGCAGGGCACGCCCTACTCGTTCTGGGTCAGGTAGGGCGACCCCGAGAAGCTCGCCCTGGTCTTCGCCGGCGGCGGCGCGTGCTGGACCGGTGAAAACTGCGCCTTGCACGGCAGACCGTTTTACCGGCCCTTCGCCGGCCTCGAAGACGGTCCTGGCGACGGGGGCGGGATCTTCGACGCTGGAAACCCGGAAAACCCGCTCGCGGACTACACCCTCGTCTATCTGCCCACCGCGAACGGCGACCTCTTTCTCGGCGACTCGGTGACCACGTATGACGTCCCCTCCATGGGCGGGCGGCCGGCGGGCAGGATCAACATCCTGCACAAGGGCTATGACAATGCGGCGTCCGCCCTGGATTGGATGTTCAAGACCTACCGGAACCCCAAGACCGTGGCCGTGCTGGGGTGGAGCGCGGGGGCGATCGCGTCCCCCCTGTACACGCATATCGTCGCCCAACAGTATCCCGACGCCCTGGTCACCCATTTCGCGGATGGGGGGGGCGGCTATCGCGTGGGCGAAAGGCTCGCGCCTCTGCTCAAGTCCTGGGGGACGGCGAACGTCCTTGGGACGGTCCGGGGCTTCGAAGATATCGGCATGGACGGCTTCTCATGGGAGGATCTCTATGTTCGAGCCGCCGAGCTCCATCCGGACATCACCTTTCATCAATATAACGAACGGCACGATGACGTTCAGGGACTTTTCATGCGGCTCATGGGCGTCGAGAAGCCGAATGTCGCGGCAAATCTGGATGACGCGCACGCCTATATTCGAGCGAAGGTTCCCAGCTTCCGCACCTATACAAGCTGGGGACACGACGAGGCGATCATCGGCGGGTACTATGACGCGGTTCTGGCGAAGAATGCGCTGGACAACCGCGGACGGCCCCACGTGCTGGATCGGTTCTACACACGCCAGACCAACGGCGTGCGGTTCCTTGATTGGTTTGCAGCGGCCGTTACGGGCAAGCCGGTTGGGGATGTGGCCTGCGTGGACTGCGAGACCCCCGAACATTATTGGCGCCGTCCCGAGTTTCCTCAATAGGCGGGGCGCGGTGATCGATCGCGGTCCGCCGCGTGGCGCGGCCCGGCGCGGCGCCGTACAAATGCGCCAGCCTCAACTAGCTTCGACCACCTCGTCGGCGGCCCTGACCATCTCGTCGTCCGCCGCCTCGCCGTCCTCTGCCGTCTCCACCCTGGCATGCGGCGTGATCAGCACCGCCGGCTTGAACGCCAAATACTTCGACCCCGCAAACGTCAGGCAAAGCCCCACCGCCGACCCCATGGCCAGGGGCACGAACCGCGCATGGCTGAGGAAGGGCACGAACCGGATGGCCAGGCCGGCGACCACATAGTTGGCCACGCCGCCGGTCACCTGCACGGCCACATAGAGCGCGGCCTGTCGCCAGGGGCTGTGGTGGGAGGGGGCCTTGAAGGTGAAGGTGCGGTTGAGGAACAGGGTGACCGCCACGGCCACCGGGAACGAGATCAGCCGCGCGGTCCAGTAGATGAAGCCCAGGTGCAGGTTGAGGACCAGGCTGAGCACCGCATAGTCGACGATGAAGCCGCAGGCCCCCACCAGACCGAAGCGCAGGAAGGCCGGATCGACCCGTGAGCGCACCGCCATCACCAGCGGCCGGTTCCACAGCCGCCGCAGCCAGGCGGGAACCGGCAGGCTCGCCCGGGCGGGCACCAGGGAGACCAGGGCCACCGCCGCCCCCAGGCTGGTCAGCCAGATGATCCGCGCCTGATAGCGGGCGAAGGGGCCGGAGAGGGCGCCGCAGACGAAGCCGTTGAGCAGCACGGCGGCGACGAGCAGGGTCAGCACCAGCATCATCCGCGTGCGGTCGTCGGCGAAATTGTAGTTGCGCAGGCTGAAGCGCCAGTCGCCCGCCACCTTGCGCCAGCGCCCGCGCAGGATGTCGCCCAGGAAGGTGAAGGGGCGGCTGACATCCTTCAGGGCGATCCGCGCCAGGATGATCAGGGCGCAGAAGATCATCAGCCCGCCGTGCACCCACTCCGACGCCTCGATGGTCCAGCGGGGGCCGCAGCCCCAGTGGTCGCGCCCGCAGTCCGCCGCGTGGTTGATCAGCCACGGCAGGTTGGTGGTGCTCCAGTAGTCGTTGGTCAGATAGTAGTGCGGGTTCTTCAGCGGATCGTCGACGTAGTAGAGGCTCAGCTGCTCGACCCAGTTCTCCAGCGCCGCCTCGATGGTGCCCAGGGGATCGAAGGCCACCGAGCCCAGCACGAACCGGGTCTCCTCCTTCTCCATCTGCAGGCGCATGTCATAGGTGGTGACGTTGAAGATCCCCTTCTTGCGGTCGTCCGACCACAGGAGGTCCTGGGAATTATCCAGGGGCAGGTCCTTGAACCGGCAGAGGACATAGGTCGCCCCCCGCGCGCAGGCGCTGCGCAGATAGTCGCGGCCCGGCCCGTCGGCCAGCACCCGCATGGCCAGGAAGGGCGGGCGGTGCAGCTCGTCCCCGGTCTTCCATTTCACCCCGGCGGCGTAGGCGCCGTTCAGCACGGTGCAGCCGATCAGGGCGGCCAGGACGGTGGCCAGGGGCGCCCAGACCGCCTTGCGCGGCGCCTTGAGCAGCACCAGCAGGATCCCCGTGAGCACCAGCAGGCCCAGCACATTGAGGAAGTTGGAGGTGTGGAAGGTCATCGCCACCCCCAGGAAGAGGGCGACGCAAGCCCGTTCCCAGACGCGCAGGCTGTCCCAGAAGCTCAGCAACAGGATGGCGGCCAGGGCCGTGTAGCCGGTGAAGACGTCCGGCATGGAAAAGCCCGCGAAGAAGGGCAGGGTCGACAGGAAGGCCACCGCCGCCTCGGTCACATAGGCGGTCCATCGCGGCGCCCGGGGCGCGGCGCAGCGCCACATCAGGAAGATCAGCCAGGCGGCGAAGAAGCCCTGCACGGCGGTGGTGAACCAGATCGTGCCGATCCGCTGGGTCGAATAGAGCAGCAGGCCGTAATAGGGCGAGCGCGCCCCGATCTCGGTGTGCGACATCTTCAGGTCGGCCGCCGCCTGCTTGGCGTCGGCGATGTCCTCGGGATCGGTGGGCGTCGCCGGCGGCTTCTTCAGATGCAGCGCATAGCCGATGGTGTAGGCGAAGGTGCGCCCTTCGACGAAATAGTCGTCGGTGTCGGTGAACACCGTGGGGTTGCCGTTGGCGAACACCCCCAGCAGGATCATCAGGGTCCCCGCCAGAATCGGCAGGAGCGGCCACAGGCGGCGCATCGACCAGCGCTCCGATCAGCGTCTAAGCGCGAAGACCGAAGCCAGGAAGCCGGCCGCCGCGGCCTGGATCGCCACCGTGATCGCCGTCAGCGACAGGACCAGCACCCGCATCAGCCCGCCGCCGTAGATCGCGCCGAACCCGGACAGGGCCCATTGGGCCACCGCCCAGATCGATCCCGCCGCGCCGGCCAGGAACAGCACCACCGCCGCCTGCAGGATCGGCTCCAGGCTGAGGCCGAGCAGGAACTTCTGATACCGCGAGGACGGCGGCAGAATCCCTTCCAGGGTCTGGTAGCGGCGCGCCAGGGCGCCGAACATCACCAGCTGCACCCCGATCAGCACCGCGAAACAGGCGACCACCAGGGAGTGGGTGTCGAGGGTGGTGTGCGAGCCCAGATGGATCGCCCCCCCAGCCAGCAGGCCCGAGCCGATCAGCCCCAGGGCGATGAGGCTCACCCCCGGATAGATGAACAGCCAGCGCGGGCTGTGGATCAGCAGGAAGCGCAGGTGGCGCCAGCCGTCCCGCCAGGTCTTCAGGTGCGGCGGACGCGAGCGGCCGTCCGGCTTCAGGGTGGTGGGGGTCTCCTCAATGCGCAGATCGAACAGCGAGGCCTTCACCACCATCTCGCTGGCGAACTCCATCCCCGGGCTCTTCAGGCCGAGGCCGAGGATCGATTCGCGGGAGAAGCCGCGCAGGCCGCAGTGGAAGTCCCCCACCGGGATGCCGAAGAACAGCCGGCCGATGAACGACAGCACCGGATTGCCCAGGTAGCGGTGCAGGGGGGGCATGGCGCCCTTGGCGATGCCGCCCTTGAACCGGTTGCCCATGACCAGGTCCGCGCCGCCGCGCAGGTGCTCGATCATGCCGTCGAGATTCTCGAAATCGTAGCTGTCGTCGGCGTCGCCCATGATGATGTACTTGCCGCGGGCGGCGTTGATGCCGCCGATCAGCGCCGCGCCGTAACCCTTTTCCGGCACGGCGACCACGCGGGCGCCCAGGGCCTCGGCCATGGCCTGCGAGCCGTCGGTGGAGCCGTTGTCGGCGATCAGCACTTCGCCGGAGACGCCGCTCTTGGCCAGGTAGCCCATGGCCTTGCGCACGCAGACCTCGATGGTCTCCGCCTCGTTGAGGCAGGGCATCAGGATGGTCAGTTCAGGCGTGGCCGGGACCGGCCGTTGCGCGCCGCTCGCCGGCGCCGTTTCGAGGGCCGCTCTGGCCATGTGGTCTCCTTGGCCGAACCTCAATGCGACGAGGCGGCTCCGCGGTGGTCGCTACGTCGCGGAGGGCGCCTTCGTCAACGGTTCGTGATGCCGCTGCCGGAGAAGAACACCGTTTGTGACCGGCGCGCAATCAGCCCCATTGCTCAATCGCGCCCCGCCGTCGGGCGGCGGCGACGGGGGCTTGCTTGGCCGGGGCCTTGGGCTCCGCGGTGGGCTGCCCGTAGAGCCAGCCCTGGGCGTAATCGACCCCCGCCCGTCGCAAAACCTCTTCCACGGCTTGGGTTTCCACCATTTCGGCGACCACCGTCACCCCCAGCTCGTGGCACATGCCGACCAGGTGGCGGATCAGGGTGTCGCCCCGTCCGGTGCTGGTCAGTTCGCGGACGTAGGAGCCGTCGATCTTGACCACGTCCACGGACAGTTGGTGCAGGTAGGCGAAGGAGGCCGCGCCGGCGCCGAAGTCGTCCAGGCAGATCTGCACGCCCATGGCCCGCATGGCCTGGATGTGAGTCTCGGCCATGGCCATGTCGTCGATGGCGGCGGATTCGGTCACCTCCAGCATCAGCCGCTGGGCCATGTCGGTCCCCTGGACCAGGGCGGTGACGGATCGGAAGTAGTCCGGGCTGACCATGGTGCGGCCGGAGACATTGACGGCGAGCCGCAGGTTTCGGGTCAGGTCCCCGCGCAGGCGCTTGACCACCTCCTCGACGATGGCCAGGTCCAGGTCCTCGATGATGTCGAGATCCTCGGCCATGCGGATGGTGGAGAAGGGACTGCGCTCGCCGTCGAACCGGACAAGGGCTTCGAAGTGGTGGGTGGCCCCGTCCGCCAGGCAGATCACCGGCTGGTAGACCAGCTTGAAGTCGCGGGCCTCGACCATGGCGCCGAAGGCGCTGGCCTCGGCGACCGTCCGCCGCACCGAATGGCCGAGGGCCTCGGACAGATTGGCCGCCGCGGGGGCGACGCCGCTCGCCAGGAAGCCGTCGAGGGCGAATCGCATGGCGCGCATGGTGCGGCTGGGGCTCGCCGTCGGGTCGATGGCCACGGCCGTGGCGGTGGGGGCGATCGCCTCGCCGAGGATTCGCGAGAGCCGCCGCTCCACGGCCTCGGTGGATTCGCCCCGCCGGCGCAGGACCGCGTAGCGCTCGTCCCCCAGCTCGGTGGCGGCGTCGGAATAGGATTCGGCGCGCAGGGCGCCGGCGACGCGCCGCTGCAGGGCGCGGGCGTCCTCGGCGCCCAGGCTGGCCTTGGCGCCGGCCAGGCCGCTCAGGCCGATCAGGCCGAGTTCCAGCTCTGGGCCCAGGGACTTGGCCGCCTCGATCAGCGCCTTGGCGATCCGCTCGAAATCGGCCCGGTCGTGGAGGCCGCCCTCGTCCCGGCGGCTGGCGGGCGGTCGGCCGGCGATGACCAGGCTGCAGGAAATCCGCCCGTCGTTCTGCGGCATGCGGAAGGTCGCCAGGGCGGCGCAGGCGTCCGGATCGCCGGGCCTGGCCAGGCTGAGCTGCGCCGGGCCGCGGCGCTCGCCCTCCTCGAGGCCAAGGATCAGGGCCTCGGCCACCGCAAGGTCCGCGGCGGCGATCAGCTCGCGCCAGGGCCGGCCGATCAGGCTGGCGTCGGATTCCCCGGCCAGCTTGCGCCCGGCGCCGGCGGCGAAGGTCACCACGCCTCGGCCGGGATCGATTTCCAGAAGCAGGTCGGCGGAGGCGAAGGCCAGCCCGAGGAATCGGAGGGGATCGACGGTCAAGGAGGCCTTCCTGAGCTTTGCCGCTAAGCTCTACGCCGACAAGATTGAGGAGACGTTCAAGCGCCCCGCGACAATCGGCCCTTGTTGTCGCATTTTGTCGCAGCCTGACCCGGCGGCGCGTTTGCGGCAGACTGGCCCGGGCGATTCGGGCATGGCCGGACCGGCCCAGCGGCGGAGTAGGCGCCAGTCCCAGGAGTTTCGCCATGACGGACACGGCCGAGATTCTGGCCTCGGCGCTGGAGGCGCACCAGGCCGGTCGCCACGAGGCGGCCGAAAGCCTCTACCGCCAGGTGCTGGCCGAAAACCCCGCCGACCCCACCGCCCTCTATCTGTGCGGCCTGCTCAACTTCGAGTCCGGCCGGGTCGATGAGGCCGAGGTGCTGTTGCGCGGCGTGGTCGCCGCCCGGCCCGACCAGGCCGAGGGCCACGCGGCCCTCGCCGGCCTGCTCTATTGGCGCGGCGACTATGGCGCGGCGGTCGAGGGCTATCGCCGGGCGCTGGTGGTCGGGCCCGACCATGCCGGCGCCCTGGTCAATCTCGCCAACGCCCTGCGCGACGCCGGCGAGCCCCTGGCCGCCATCGCGGCGGCGCGGGACGCCGTGGAGCGGCTGCCGGGCCAGCCCGAGGCCCTGGCCGCCCTGGGCGGCGCCCTGCTGGCCGAGGGCCGCGCCGAGGAGGCCGCTGAAAGCCTTCGCGCCGCCGTGGCCGCCGATCCCTCCCTGGCGCGGGCGCAGTCCGCCCTGTCCCTGGCCCTGCTCAACGCCGGCGACGTCCTGGGCGCCCTGGACGCCGCCGACCACGCCCTCGCGGCCGACGCGGGCCAAGTGGAGGCCTGGTTCGTGCGCGGCGGGGCCCTGGCCGCCCTCCACCAACCCGCGGGGGCGGCGGAGGCGCTGGAGCAGGTGGTGGCCCTCGATCCGGCCCGGGCCGCGGCCCACATCAATCTCGGCAACGCCTACACGGCCCTGGAGCGCGGCGACGACGCCGAGCGCTGCTTCAAGGCCGCCATCGCCATCGATCCACACCTGAAGGAGGCCCACGCCAGCCTCGGCTCCTTGTACATCCTCACCGGCGACCCGGTGGCGGCCGAACAGCACTGCTGGCTGGCCCTGGCGGTCGACCCGGACATGGTGGTCGCCCACCAGAACCTCGCCGCCCTGGCCGCCGAACGCGGCGAGCCGGACCAGGCCCGGCTGCACCGCCAACGGGCCTACAGTCAGCAGAACCTCTTCGTCGAGGCCAGTCCCCGCAGCGAACGGACGGTGCTGGTGCTGACCACCGCCGAGGGCGGCAACGTCCCGCACAAGTTCCTGCTTCCCGCCGACCGCTATACGCGGATCAACTGGTTCATCGAGTTCGCCGAGGAGGGGCAGGCGGCGGACCTGCCGCCCTATGACGTCGTCTTCAACGCCATCGGCGACCCTGACCTCGCCAGCCCGACCCGCGCGCCGGTGGAAGCCTTCCTGAGGGTCTGTGACCGGCCGGTGCTGAACCGCCCCGACCGGGTCGCCCGCACCCATCGCCATCTGCTGGGCGATCTCCTGGGCGGCATGGACGACCTGGTCGTGCCGCGGGTCTCGCGGATCGGCGGCGCGCAGATCGAGGATGCGGGCCTGGCCGCCTGCGTCGCCCAGACAGGCCTCGCCTGGCCGGTGCTGGTGCGGCCCATCGGCTCGCACGGGGGCAAGGGTCTCACCCTGGCCGAGGACGAGGGCGATCTGGCCGCGGTCGCGCCGGCGCGGGGGGAGGGGGTCTATGTGACCGAATTCCGCGACTTCGGCCGCGACGACGGCCTCTATCGCAAATACCGGGTGATCTTCGTCGATCGGCGACCCTATCCCTACCACCTGGCGATTTCCGACCGCTGGCTGGTCCACTACGAGACCGCCGACATGCCCGACCATCCCGGCCGGATCGCGGAGGAGCGGCGGTTCCTGGAGGATCCCGAGGCGGTGATCGGCCCGCGGGCGATGCGGGCGGTGGAAGAGGTCGGCCGCCGGCTGGACCTGGACTATGGCGGCCTGGACTTCTCCGTCCTGCCCGATGGCCGCGTGCTGGTCTTCGAGGCCAACGCCACCATGCTGGTGCATCCGGAAGCCGAAGACGGGCCGCTGGCGCACAAGAACCCGGCGGTCCACGCCATCCTGTCGGCCTTCCAGGCCATGGTCGCGGGGTCACGAACGGGGTGACCGTGGGGTTATCGACCTCCCCGCGGCGGGATTCGACTGCGTACTCGGCCGTCATTCAGCCGTGACGGCTGGGTCTGGCCAAGCTTTTGGTTGCCCAAGGGCCCTGGTCGCGGCATGATTAACGAACCGCGTTGTGTGGGAAGGGTGGCTGACCATGTGGGATGACGGCGCAGCGGTCGACGCGCACCACGCCTGGAGCCTTGGCGGGGGTGGCGGCCTGTTTCTGATTCTGGTGCTTTTCGCCCTGACCGCGGCCGCCGCGGCCATGCTCGCCACCTCCCTGGCCCGCCGGGACGAACTGGTCCGTCGCGCAATCTCGCGCCGCGCCATCTTCGAAAAGGTGGAAAAGGCGCTGAAGGAGGCCCGCACCGTGAGCGGCCCCGACCAGGTCTCGGCCGCCCAGAAGGTGATGAACATCATCGGCGAGCATCTCAACCCCGCCTTCATGCTCGCCGGCGGCGTCAACGACCCCGCCGGCCGCCTGCGCAAGGCCCTCGGCGGCAAGACCACCGAGCCCGTGCATGGCGCGGAGCAGCCCGGGGTGCAGGTTCCCGTCTCGGGCGGCTCGGCGCCCATCGTGGTCATCACCAGCAACAGCGGCCCCGCCTTGGCGCCCGCCACGGCCAGCGCCGCGGCCAGCAGCGGCGGGGGCGGCGCCTCCGTCTCGGTGACTGGCGGCGGCCAGGACGTGGGTCTGGTGGCCGCGCCGCAGATCTACGCCCTGAAGCCGATCGCGGCCGCGGTTAAGGAGCCGGAAAAGCCCGTGGAGCGGGACATGAGCTGGCGGGAACGCCAGGACGCGGTGCAGCGTTCGCTCGATGACCTGGCGGCCTTCTGGAAACGCGACAATGTCGAAGCCTTGTTGATCAACGCCCAAAAGGCTTTGTGCGACGTCAAGCTTCCCCCACGGCCCCCTGGACGCTAAACCGTCGCGGAACCTTGCAACAAGGCCCGCATTCGCGCGCCGGAGGGGGGCAGCTTGGACGTCGAGTCAGAACAGAGGCCGGCCACGCTGGCCGCCATCTTCGGGTTGCGCGGCAAGCGGTCCAGACCGCCCGTCCCGACGTCGAACCGCATTTCCTGTGTCGTCTGCGCCTTCAATGAGGCGAGCCGCATCCGGCACATCCTCGATGCGGTGCGCAGCCATCCGGCCCTGATCGAGGTCATCGTCGTCAACGACGGCTCCACGGACGGCACCGAACAGGTGCTGCGGGCCTATCCCGACATCCAGCTGATTTCCTACATGCCCAACAAGGGCAAGACCTACGCCCTCAGCCGCGGCATCGCCGCCGCCAAGGGCGACTATCTGATGCTGCTGGACGCGGACCTGACCGGCGTCACCTCGTCGGACATCACCGCCCTCGCCGCCCCGGTGATCGGCGGCCGCGCCGACGTCAGCATCAGCCTGCGCCGCAACAGCCTGGCCCTCTACCGCACCATCGGCCTCGATTTCGTCTCCGGCGAGCGGGTGCTGCCGATCTCCCTGGTGCGCGACGCGGTGGAGACCATGCAGAAGCTGCCCCGTTGGGGCGGCGAGGCGTTCATGAACGACCTGATCATCAAGAAAGGCCTCCGCCTCGCCGTGGTCGACTGGCCGCGGGTGTTCAACATCCGCAAGTACGACAAGGTCGGCCGTGTTCGCGGGTTCCTCGATGAGATCGACATGATGCGCGACGCCCTCAAGGTGCTCTCGCCCTGGGGCGTGGTGCGCCAGAACCTCGCCCTGCTGGCCCTGGTGCGCCGCTGCGCGCGGGAAAACCGCAAGTTCCGCCAGAGCTGAGCCAGAGCCGAGACGGCCGGCCGTCAGGCTTGCGCTTCGCCGTCCGATGACGGGCCGGCCTGTGGCTTGCGGGCGGCCTCGGCGATGATCAGCGCGGCGGCTTGGCCGTCCATGACCTCGGTGCGGCCGTCGACCTCGATCGGGTGCGGCCCACCGTCCGCCGCCGGGTGGGCGCGGTCATCCCGCTGGGTCAGGTACTTGGCCGAGAACCAGTAGGCGACCAGCAGCACCAGGGCGGCGCCGAACAGCACGAAGGTGATCACATCCACCGACCGCCGCGACCGCAGCACCGTCGCGCCGAAGAAATAGCCCACCAGCTCGAACAGGATGATCTTCGGGATCGTGGCGACCAGGTTCCACCACAGGAAGCGCATGAAGTTCATCCGCGTCGCCCCGGCCGCGTAGAGCACCACGGCGCCGAAGGCCTGGCTCTTGCCGATCAGGATCAGGATCCAGTCGTTGCGCCGGAACCGGTCCTCGATGGGCTGCAGCCGCTCAGGGGTGATGTTGAGCCGCTTGCCGATCCGCTCGACGATCGGCCCATGCCCCCAGCGGCCCAGGGAGTAGTAGGCGGCGTCCCCGACCAGGTCGGCGGCGACCAGCATGATGGTCACGATGACCGCGTTCAGCGCGCCCCCGGCGATGAGTGCGCCGGCGACCAGATAGGCCGCGGGGCCCGCGACCACGCCAGCGGGAAACAGGATGATGTAGCCGTACTGGGAAAGCAGCTGCGGAAGCGGCGTATGGAAGAAATCGTGCATGAAGTTCCAATGCGTCGTCGACTTCGGCGGTGGCGAATCCGCTGGGGTGTCCGCGGCGAGAACGATCGCCGACTCCGCAGCCGGACATGATCGCCCCATGAATGGCCCGAAACGGCGCGGGCGTGAAGAGCCGGCGGCACGCGGCGCGCGTGGGGGCTCGGCGAGCGGCGGCGAAAACCGCGGCGGATTTCGGCCGATCAATCGGTCTGGGCGGCCCGATGGGTGGGATGAGCCGGCCGAAGGCTGGCCAGGGCGCGGCGGATGGCGGCGTCGGAAAGGCCCCGTTTGCGCAGGGCGGCCAAGGCCGCCCCGTCCAGCCTCGGATCCGCCTCGATGGGAGGACCCTTCGGTTGAGCGCCGGGAGTATCCATGACCCTAATATGACAGACGGCCATCGGCCCTGGCAAGCGTCCGAACGCCGAGCGCCGAGGATTCGGCGCCGTTGAATGGCTGGGCGCAGGCTGGGCGACAGACAAGATCGCCGACCCGCTTAGTCTTACGGTCGAATTGATAATGTCAGACGACGGATTAATCTGGTCGTTGTTGGAGTCCTGTTTTCAACCGCTTGTGTGTTCTGGCGCCCGCCGTTCGGACCGATGAAGCCGGCGCCACCGCCGCGGCGCGCGCCGCAGGGCGCCGCGGCATTGCGCATCCCCGGCCGCGGCGGCGATTGCGGATGCAACGCCATTGCCGCGGTCCCCGTTAGGCGTACGATTACTCAGTCGAGGCGACGGGCATTGAGGGAGGCGTTGATCATGGATTTCAATCCGGTCCGCTTGCGACGCCGCCGTGAACGCCATCGGGCCATGGTGCGCGAGGAGGTCCTTCGCTTCCAGCAGCGCTTCGCCGATCGCGCCCATGCCGCCGTGCTGGAAAAGCTCGCCCGCGACGACCTGACCTCCTACTACCTCGCCATTCTGCGCGACGTCGAACGGGCCCTGCGGCCGCAAAGGCCGGGCGTGCTGGAGCGGTTGGGGATCAGGAGGGGCTGAGGCCTCGCCGACCGGCCTTGCGGTCCGCCATCGTGATGGCGTGGATGGCGGCGACCGCGCTATACTGGCGCTTGAGAGTCAAAGAGTTCCCGCCCCGATGCTGCAAGCCAGCTCACCCCAGCCGCCGCTGCCGATCCCTGTCGAGGATTTCGCCCGGCTGTTCGATCTCGGCGAACTCAATGATCCGCAGCGGGCCCTCTTTGAAGCGACGACCGGCGGCCTTGCGACCATCGGCCTTGCGGATTGCTTTCGGCTGATGCGGCGGCTGGCCCATGTGGCCGGTCAGGAGACCCTCTCCCTGTCGGCCCGCCCGATGATGACCGGCTCGGCGGGGTTCGTCCTGTCCAGCGCGGCGGGGGCGGCGACCCTGGGGGACGCCCTGCGACAGATCGCGTCGGGCTACAACCTGCTGCACGGCGCCGACTACAACCGCGTCGAACACCGGGCCGGCCAGCTGATCTACGCCCTCCACGACGATGACTTCCCCTACACCCGGCCCAGGGACGACTATCTGCACTTCGTCCTGGAGTGCACCCTTGTCTATGTGCACGCCGCCGTCTGCGAGATGGCCCAGGTCGACCTGTCGCTGCGGTTGCAGCGGATCACCACCCGGCGGCCGAGCCGGACGGGGCCGGGCTCGCCCGGGCTGGACTTCTGGCCGTCGCCGATCACCTTCGGGGCCAAGGTCTACGCCATCGCCTACGACGGGGCGCTGGAGCGGCTGCCGATGCTGGGCCTTCGCGCCGGCCAGGCGCCGGACCTGGCCGTCCACAACCGGATCCTGAGCCTCATCGAGCAGCCCTGGCGGGGCGAGGCCGATCCCGATCGCCGGCTGGCGACCTGCGTGCGGCGGGCGCTGGAGGTCGGCGGCGCGGACCAGGAAAGCGTCGCCCGGCAGTTGGGCATGTCGGTGGCGACCCTGCGCCGCCGCCTCGCCGACGAGGACACCAGCTTCCGCGGCGAGCGCCAGCGGGCCTTGAACGCCTACGCCTGCGAGCGGCTGCTGGAGACCCGCGACATCGGCACGGTGGCCGAGGAACTCGGCTTTTCCGATCCGCGCGCCTTCACCCGCGCCTTCAAGGCCTGGAACGGCGTGACCCCGAGCGACTACCGGGCGCGCCATCTGTTGAAGGCCTGACCCGCCCGGCCTGAGCGAAATTGTTCCCTCAAGGTTGCGCCAACCGGTCCTAGCGCCGTCGGGCCGTCCAGGTGAAATGCCGCCCAACAAGAAGCTTGGCCATCATGCGGCCGGGCTCAGGGGAGGGTGTTCATGTCTCGGTTCTTCAAGGTCGTTCTGTTCGCGGGGGCCGCCTGGAGCGCGGCCTCGACCCTGGCCATGGCCGCGCCGGCCACGCCGCCGACCGACACCGGCGCCGGGCCGGAAGTCATCGTCACGGCCTCCAGGCGCTCCGAGAACCTGCAGAACGTCCCCGGCCAGGTCTCCGCGTTGCGGGCGACCGACCTGGAGCAGATGCACGCCAACACCTTCACCGACTTCGCCGCCTTCGTCCCCGGCCTCAGCTACGCCTCGGGCGGGCCGACCAACAACCTGATCGCCATCCGCGGAGTCACCACCGGCGGCACCCAGCTGGGCAGCGGCGTCGGCCTCTACATCGACGACGTGCCCCTGGGCGCCAGCACCCAGTTCGGCCTCGGCTTCCAGTCCTTCAACGTCAATGTCTTCGACCTTGACCGGGTCGAGGTGCTGAACGGACCGCAGGGCACCCTCTACGGCGCCAACGCCCTGGGCGGCGCCCTGCGTTACATCACCCAGAAGCCGCGGTTGGACGTCTTCGAGGCCAAGGTCGAGGTCGAGGGCTCGACCACCGCCCACGGCGGCGACAACGACGCCCTGCGCGGCATGGTCAACCTGCCCCTGGGCGACAAGGTCGCCCTGCGCATCGACGGCCTGCAGGAATACGATTCCGGCTACACGCAGGATCCCACACACGACCGCAAGAACCTCGGCTCCGCCAACAGCGCCGGCGGCCGCGCCGCCCTGCTGGTCAAGCTGACGCCGGACGTCGACCTGCGCCTGGGAGTCTTCTCGCAGACCATCGACGGCACCGGCGCCGACGTCGCCCTGCGCGA
>PLSW01000231.1 GCA_003165275.1 Caulobacteraceae bacterium | reverse complement strand
AGATGCGCGTAAGTCGGCGCTTTGAGCGTAGACGTCAAGAACCATCGCGCACCTCAGGTGCGGAAAAGTCCGCCAGCCAGGAAACCCATTTGAAAATAAGCGGTCGGGTCTGGCGGAGCTCCGCCCAGGCCTCCATCAGAATTCGCCGCGTCTCCAACGCGTCCCCGCGCAGGTACGCGAGTTCTGCGGCATTGCCGATCGTGTGCGCCAGCGCCGCCTCTGCAATCTCACGAGGCGTATCGGTGGCTTCTACATCATCGTTCGTCCGACTACGGAACGGGTCAACGCCGAGTGGTGCGTCCATTGGCGCCGCGACGGTAGGCATCAGCGATTGGCCCCAGCCTTCCGGCAGGCTATCGGCCAAGAAGCCATGCAGCCCTCGAATTCGCGGCGGCGGGCAGGGTCACGACGCAGACCGGATCAAGCTCAAGCATCTCGTCATTAGCCCGGAACGGGGCCGCGCGGCCAAACTTGTCGAAGTCGGCCTTGGCCAGGATCAGGGTGACGTTCTTGCCCTTCGCCCATTTGATGGCCAGCTTCTCCGCGCCCGTGGTGGCCAGGGCCATGTCGGGCCATTCCCCCCCGCGCCCAATTCAGCGCGTCGAAGATGCGGCCCGCGTCCTCCGCCGTGTCAGCCAGGGGCGAAGCCCGGAAGGCGACGATCGTCGTACCCGGGTCCACGCCATGCTCGATAAACAATACCGGGCGGCGCTCGACGAGCCGGCGCCCATGCTCGGTGATCGCAGCCCCCGTCAGGCCGCACGCACCCCGGCCGGCCGCGAAAAGCTAGTCATCTGGCTCAAGTTCCTGGAGAACCGTTCACGTAACCAGACCGACCCCACCGATCCGATGGCGACCTATGATTTCGGCTGGCTCCGGCGCGAGCTGGGAGTCGAAAACCTGCGGCGCTGATTTGCCACCGTATATCTGTGTCGGCATAAGCACGAAAAAGAACTGCTGGCCGGCGAGATTTCACCGGTCGTGGGTACAGCTGTGCAGTCCATATCCGGCTTTCAGGGCGGTCACGCCCCAACACAGACTTGCTCCGTTATCCATGCGCCCCGCCAGGTTCCGTCCCGTTGAGGCGGGGGGCGAGCGCGGCCACAAGACCGGCGGCGGTTATCCGCCAGACCGCGCGTTCAGATGCGCCGCCCCCCGTTTTTCGTTAATTCGCCTGCCTGCGCGTGCATTCTGCTGGCCATATTCGCGCCCAGCCTGACTGTCATGGACACATCGCGCCTGCGATGTACTAGTTGCGGCGAAGTTCGCGAGACCCAAAATGAGCCTGACCATCGAGGAACGCCAGCTGATCGAACTGCGCATCCGCAATGATGCGCCGAACGTGGTGGTCGCTTATGTACTCTGGGGCTTCCTAGGCATTCTGAGCGCGCATCGGTTCTACCTTGGCCGTCCCAGATCCGCCGTGCTGCAGATCCTCTCCTGGCTGACCGTTGTCGGCGGGCTCATCTGGTGGCTCTTCGACGCGGCAATGATCAGCGCCTACATCCGTGACGACAAGGCCGCCCTGCGCGCCAAACTCATCCAGGAGATGGAAAGCGAGCCGCGCGGCGGCGTGTCGCCGGTAAGGCCGGTTCCGACAACGCCGCCAGCCGCAAGGGCGCAGCCCCCCGAAACCCAGTCGCCAATGGCGGAAGCCGCGGCCATCCCCTTGGCGGCCGCAGTTGCACAGTCCGCGCCAATGCCCGCGGTGACGCCTGCCGGCCCAGCAAAGGTGGTTTTGGCAAAGCCGGAACTCGTCCTCGCCACCAAAGTCCGCCAGCCGTTCATGCTGGATGATGCACCGCTGACTTTAAAGCCTCAGCCGTTTAATCTCGACGGACCCGCCAAGCCTGAACCGAAACCGGAGCCAACAGCCGACGCCTCCAATGCAGGCTGGCAATTGGCTGAACATCCGGCGCCGATAGTAACTTCGGAGCCGGTCAGCGGCGCCAATGATCCGATCCCGGAGCCGGAAGCTGAACCGGCGCCGACGCTGGTTTCCGGGCCGGTAATCCCGCATCCAGAAAGCATCGACGCCTCGCCAATTGAGGTCTTTCCTCGCGTTAGCCAGCCGATCGACAGTTTGACGGCATTGGATCAGGAACTCGCTGGAGACGTTACGCGGGCGGCGTCCAATCCCTGACGCGCCGGTGCACACGGGGCGGGCTTCAACACCATGCGGCAATCAGCGATGGCGTCGTCGGGGCTGCCGGCTATCGCCCNNCCGCCACGGCAAACCGCTGCGCAGCACGTAGAACAGTCCGTCCATGATCACCCGCCGCGACCATTTCGGCGGACGGCCAAGCCTCGATCGAACTGGCAGAAGCGGCTCAAGAACCGTCCATTCCGCGTCCGTCAAATCGCTTGAATACCGAAGACCCTTCCGGGCTGCTTCCTACGGGTGATATCGGTCCACATGTGGCTCTCCGTCGATGTGTCGCAACACCGACTGAATCACAAGTCATTGATATCACCCAACTTCATTTTGGCAGACACTCAGGCTGTGAAGGCGCCGGCCGCCGATGTCGATCATCTCTCCCGGCGGCGCAAGCAGGTCCGATGGCAACCTCTCCGCGGCGGCGCATGGGGAGCGCCGCCGCCCTGTCAGGCGATCAGATCAGACGCCAGTGGCGCGATCAGCAGTAGCCGCCGCCATAATAGTAGCCATAGCGATGATAGTGGGGATTCCAGCGCCAGTGGTGGTGATGGCGGCAATAATAGGGGTGGCCGCCGTAGTAGCCGAGGGCCGCGCCCAGGGCCAAGCCGCCGATGAGGGCGCCACCGCCGTAACCAAAGCCGCCGCGCCCACCACCATAACCGCCATGGCCGCCGCCGTAACCGCCGCGCCCGCCGCCGCCGCGCCCGCCGCCACCGCCGTGGCCGCCGCCTCCACCGTGATGGCCTTGCGCCGTCGCGTCCATCGCCGGCGCGACGGCGATGACGAGGCTGAACGCCGCCACAGCCGCCGTTATCATTCGTGAGGTCATGACGCTGTCCTTGCCGCCCTGAGATTGGTGACGCTTTAACGCGCTACTACCGAGGCCGTTCCGGATGGTGCTGTCAGGCCAACGCTAGAAGGTCTCCACTTGAAGTCTGCGGAAGGCCTCGTGGAGCTTGGTTTGATGAAGTCGATTTCGTTCAAGCGCCATAGGCTTCCGGCCGACGTCATCCTGCATGCGGTGTAGCTGTATTTCCAGTTCACGCTCAGCTTTCGCGACGTTGAGGAGATGCTGGCCGAGCGCGGGATCGAGGTCAGCTACGAGACGGTCCGCTGCTGGACGATCAAGTTCGGCCCCCAAATTGCGCGCCGCCTGAAGCGTCGCCGGCCGGCGCCGTCGCCGCGCTGGCGCCTCGATGAGATGGTCTGCAGGGTTGGCGGCAAACGAATGTATCTCTGGCGGGCCGTTGACGATGAGGGCGAGGTCCTGGACCTGGTGATGCAAGGTAAACGGGACACTGAAGCGGCATTGAAATTGCTGCGACGGCTGCTCCGAAACCAGCCCGTCGAACACCGCCATTGTCACGGACGGGCTCACGTCTTATGGCTCGGCGCCTCGCGAACTCGGCCTGCAGCACCTCCACCATCCCGGCCGGCTGAGGGAAAACAATCGGGCTGAGAACAGCCACCTGCCCATCCGCAAACACGAGCGGCAGCAGCGGGGTTTCAAGTCAAGGGCCTCGGCGCAGAAGTTCCTGACGACCCAGGCTTCGATCTACAATACGCTCTACACGGCGCGCCATTTGATCAGCCGGCGAACGTTGAAGACCTTCCGCGCCGCCGCCCATTAGGTGTGGTTGCAGGAGATCTGCGCCTAGATTTGAGAAGGGCAGGCGTCTTTCCGCACTGGGTGGGTTAACCTGACACCCCCACTTGACAGCCCTCCCCTCAGCAGGGTCGCCCACGATGCCACAATCGCGTGGGAATCGTGTCCATGGTCCCATGGAATCTACGCCCACGATGCCGAGGAATACGCAGGCCCGCGTCAACGGCGACCTTCGGGCCACCGCACTTCGTGCGTCGAAAAGCCGGTCACGCTCGGCAAACGCCGCCAAGCGTGTTTCGTTGGTTGCATGAAAATATTTCAAGCTATCCGCAACTTTATCTCCCGGTGCGACTTTCGTCTACTAACCCGACTTATTCAGACTGACGCTGACTCTGGACGGATGGGCGGCGGTTGATTTGCGGGCACGGTTCCTCGGTGCGCGTTTTTCACCGCGGCCCTGGCATTGATTTTGGCTCCGTTGGGGTTGAGACGAGGGGCTTTTCGGTTTTGGGGGCTTGGCCCCAGTTCTCAGGCCGGAGCGGGTCGCAGGGTGATGGCGATGTCGCGGACGAGGGCGGCGTCGGGGCATGCGGCGGCGAAGGCTATGCGCACGCGGTGAGCGGTTTCGCGGATGCGGGCGCCGATCTTCAGCAGCCTGATCCGCAAGGTGACGAACTCTGCCCTGGCCAGGGCGTGGGTCTTGGGCACTGCGTCGCGGACGGTGAGCATCAGCCAGTATGCGGCGGTGTGCAGGACCAGACGCATCTGATTGGCCAGGGGCGAGCGGCAGGAGGTTCGATCG
>PLSW01000044.1 GCA_003165275.1 Caulobacteraceae bacterium | reverse complement strand
GCGAGCCGGGCCCTGGTCGGCGCCCGCGCCGCCCTGCGGGGCGCCGACACCGGCCGCCTCACCGCCGCCGCCGCCGCCTTCGAGGCCCCGATCGCCGAGCTGGAAGCCCAGGCGCGCCGGCGCCCGACCTGCCGGCTACGGGCGATCAGCGCCCGGGCTGACCGGTTGGAACTGCTGGCCGCCTTCGGCGCGCGCACCGGCGACGCCGTTCCCCTGCGCATGGCCGTGGACGGTCTCGACGAGGCCCTGGCCAGCCTCGATCCCAGCTACGAGCCGCTGACCTGGGCGCGGGTGGCGACCTCCCGCGGCGCGGCGCGGGCGGCCCTGGCCCAGCTTCACGCCGACATCGTCGAGATCGCCGAATCCGTGAACGACCTGGTGGCCGTGCTGGAAAACATCACTCGTTCGCACAGCCCCCTCGACTGGTCCCGCGCCCAGGAGTCCCTGGCCGGCGCCCTGCAGATGCTGGGCGAGGCCACCGACAACGACCGGGCCTTCGACCAGGCCATCGGCTGCCACGACCGGGCCCTGACCGTGGTCGGCGACCAGCCGGGCCTGACCCAGAGGGGCGGCATCGCCTACGACCGCGCGGTCTGCCTGGCCCGCCGCGCGGAACTGCGCGGGGACCTGAAGGAACTGGCCGAGGCGGAGACGGCGTTGCGCGAGGAACTGCGCGCGTCCCAGCCCGCCCTCGACCCCGTCGGCTGGGCGGTGCGTCAGCTCAATTTCGCCCGGCTTTACGAGGCTCGGGCGGCCATCGCCGGCCGCGACGCCGGCGAACAACGGGCCGCGGCCACGGCCCTCGCGGCGGCGCTGGAGGTGTTCGCCGAGCATGGCCATCGCAGCCTGACCGACATCGCCCAACGCGGCCTGGCCCGGCTAGGCGTCGCCGCGCCGCGCGCTTGATTCCCCAATAGGGCTATCCGGGCTTGGCGCGGGGCGCCGCCCTGTGCCAAGTTCCCGCCGACCCGCCTGAAAGGATTGCCCGTGGCCGTATCGCTTGTCGCCCAGTTGCTCGTCTCCGCCGTCATGGCGGCCTCATCGCCGGCCGACACCGCCGCGCCGCCGACCTGCGGATCGCCGATCTTCGATCCGGCGCACCACTGCCGGGTGCGCGAGGACGGACTGGTGAAGCTCCAGTGCAAGGCCCTGCGCGACGGCTCGCTCACCGCCTGCACGGTGCTGAGCGAGACCCCCGAGGGCAAGGGTTTCGGCGCCGCGGCCCTGGACAGCGCCACCCGCGCGAAGATCGGCCCGGACGACAAGCGACCGGAAGACGGCGCCACCGTCGTGGTGCCGATCCGCTTCAAGGCCGGGAACTAGATACCTTCAGAGGTCAGGCGGCGGCCACGTCGCCGGTCTGCCGGCGCATGCGCCAGAAGCGGATTGTGCGGCAGGCCGCGTCGTGCGGCAGGTCGGCGTAGAGCTGGCCGTATTCCCGGGCCCGGCCGATGGCGTCGGCGTCGCGTCCCAGCACCAGCACCGCAAAGGTCAGGAACAGGGCGCGGTCGAAATTGGCCGCCTTGCAGACGATGGCCAGGGCGTCCAGCTCGCGCCGCTCCAGGATGCGTCGGGCGGTATGGAAGTCCACATCGGCCAGTTCCGACAGGGCGACCAGGAACTTGCTGATCTCGCCGTTGCGCAGGAAGCCGGCCAGCACCGTCGGGCTGATGCCGCCCTGGCGTTTCATGGCCCGAATGGCGGCTTCGGCGGCGGCATAGTCCGGCGGCAGGGCGCCGTCGCGGGCGGCGACGCGCTTGCGCCCAGCTTCGAGGGCCGCGTCCAGGGCCGCGGGGTCCATCTCGGCGTTGCGTTCAAGGATCTGGTCGCGCAGCCGCGCCTCGACCACGAAATACATCTCGTTGAGCAGGTCGATGGGCAGGGCGCGGCGGCCCACAACAGCGTCGTGCAGCCGCGGATTGGCCGCGGCGCGGTCGACGACCGCCTCGTGGGCGGCCCGGGAAAGTTCGGCCCGGTCGTTGCGCAGCAGCACATTGAGGGTGTCGTCGTCCCCCCGTTCGACGATGGCTTCCGACACCGCCATGGGCACGCTGAGGCGGCTGGAGATGGCGCGCAGGTGGTCCTGGCCGCGGGTGCGGGCGAGATCCAGCAGGTCCGCCTCGCTGAGGGCCGGGGAGCGCGCCAGGATCGGGCCGGCGACGGCGATCTCGTCGTCGAGCATCCGCCCGAACAGGCGCTCCGGCGGGCGCGGCGCGTCGGCGAACCGTTCAGCCAGCTCGGCGCGGACCGCTTCCTCCATCTCGCCGGTGAGCTGGGTCAGCACGTCGTCGAACAGGGCCATCTGCGAGCCTTGGCCGGGGTCACCGGCCGTGAAGAAGAGGTCCGTCACCTGCCGCAGAAGCTCGCGGCGGCGGGCGCTGGACGGCTCGCGCGCCAGGTCGATCAGGTCGTGCAGGCGGGACTCGGACATGCGCTCTTACGGGGCTGAATTGTCGAGGGTGGCGGGCGCGGCGTCGGGATCGCCGGCGTCCGCGCGGGCGCGAGCCGAGGCGGTCATGGCCTGCTGGCCGGCCGGTAGAACATGCGGCGGCGGGGGCGGCGGCGGCTCGGCGAGATCGGCGCTGGCGGCGAAGAACTGGGTCGGCAGCGGCGCGGGGGCGGGGTCCGGGGCCAGGCCGAATTCGCGATGGACCGAATAGAAGCGCGGCGGCTGGCCGGAGTCGGCGGACGCCGCCGGCGGGGCCGCGACGGCGGGTGGCGTCAACGGCGAGGGCGGTGACGCGTGGATGCTCGTCGGCAGGGGCAGGCTGGCCGACCCCGCGGCGGCGACATAGGCGGTCGGCGTCGGCGCGGCGTAGGCCTGAGGCGCCGGCCGGCGCTCCGAGGGCCGCGGCGTTGCGGCCAGTTTGCCGGGCCAGCTCAGGGTCGGCTGGACCGAATCTGGCGCGGCGGGGTCGACAAAGGGCGCGGGGGGCGGGCCGTAGCGGTCCTCGTCATCGCCCGGCGCGGCCAGGGCGATCCCCGGTGCGGCGATGGCGACGAGGAGGGCGAGGGCGGCGATCTTGGACATGGGGGAACTCGCGCGGTGCGAGATCACCCATAGAAGATTGGGCTTAATCCTCGGCTAACGTCCGCGCCATTGGCGCAAAATCGCAGTCTCCGCCAGGCCGAGCAGGCCGTAGAGCCCCACCCCCATCAGCGCCAGGACCAGCAGGGCGGCGAATTCCTTGGCGGTCTGCAGGCGGTTTGAAGCCTCCAGGATCCGCCAGGCCAGGCCTTGGGCGCCGCCGGATCCGGCGACATATTCGGCCACCACCGCCCCCACCACCGCAAGGCCGGCGGCGACCTTGTGGCCCTCAAGCAGATAGGGCACGGCCGACGGCAGGCGCAGGCGAAAGAGCCGCTGGATGCGCGTCGCGCCATAGAGGTCGAACAGCCGCTCAAGATCGGGGTCGGCCGCCTTCAGGCCGCTGAGCGCGCCGGAAAAGATCGGGAAGAAGGCCACCACCACCGCCAGGGCGATCACCCCCCGCTGCGGGTGATCCAGACCCGCCCAGATGTTCACCTGCGGGGCGATGGCGACGATGGGGGTGACCTGGATGATCACCGCGATCGGCCGGACCGCGTCCTCCAGCAACGAATTGACCGCGACGCCGAGGGCGATCCACGAGCCCAGCAAGCTGGCGACGACCCAGGCCAGCACCGCCATCGAAAGCGTCGTCCAGGCCGAGGCCAGCAGCACCGGCCAGTTCTCGGCCAGGGCCGCGGCGATCGCCGAGGGTGGCGGCAGCAGGAAGACGGGGATGGCCAACAGCCGGCAGCTGGCCTCCCAGATCGCCAGCAGGACGGCGATCAGCGCCAGGGGCGCGACGATGGAAAGCGCGCGTCTCATGCTGTCGCCGCCATGGCTCGGCCCAGGGTGACGGACACGGCCTCCGCCGCCTCGCGAAACGCCGGACTGGTGCGAAAACCCTCCGGCCGGGGAAAGGGGGCGTCGAGGCGGGTCTCGCCCGCGGCGCGGCCGGGGCCCGGGCTCATGACGATGGTCCGCGAGGCCATGTAGACGGCCTCCTCGACGTTGTGGGTGACGAACACGATGGCCGGCCGCGACTGGGCCCACAGCCGGTGCACGTCCTCGGCGAGGCTGCGGCGGGTGATCTCGTCGAGGGCGGCGAAGGGCTCGTCGAGCAACAGCACCCGAGGATCGGTGACCAGGGCGCGGGCGAGGGAGACCCGCATGGCCATGCCACCGGAAAGCTGGGCGGGCTTCGCGTCATCGACGCCGGGCAGCTTGACCCGGGCCAGGGCCTCGGCCGCCCGCTGGCGGGCCTCGGATCTGGCCACCCCGGCCAGTTCGAGGGGCAGGGCGGCGTTGTCGAGGGCCGTGGCCCAGGGCATCAGGGTCGGGGCCTGGAAGACCACCGCGGTCTCGCCCCGGGCGGAGGCGCGGCGCACCACGCCCCGTGTCGGCGCTTCCAGCCCCGCCAGCAGGCGAAGGGCGGTGGACTTTCCGCAGCCGGACGGGCCGACCAGGGCGACGATCTCGCCAGGCTCGAGGGCGAGGCTGAACGGACCGAGGGCGGGTCCCCGAACGTAGTCGACCTCGACGGCCTCAAGGGCGGCGATCGGCTCGGTCATGTCGACGTCTGGCGACGGAAGAGCATCCGGCTACTTCACGCCCGTCGGCAGGAACTTCAGCGTATAGGCGGCCTTGTAGTCCAGCCCCTTGGGATAGACCCCCTGGCTGGAGGCCATGGCGTAGATCTGGGCCCAGCGGGCGTCGGTCATGGCGCCGACGCCTTGCGTCTTGGCGTCGCCGGACAGGACGATGCCGCGATCGCGCATCTTGGCCCGGGCCTGATCCAGCAGATCCTGGGTCATCTCCGGATTGTCCTTCAGGATCAGGGCGTCCCCCGGCTTGGCGTCCCCGTAGAGGTAGGACTTCCAGCCGGCCGCCGTGGCGTCGACGAAGGCCTTCACCGCCGCCGGGTTCGAGGCGATCAGGCTGTTGCGGGCCAGGACCATGGCCGCATAGCCGGGGTAGCCCTCGTCGGCGAGCAGGAAGACGGCGGGCTTTTGGCCGCTGGCCTCCTCGATCGTATAGGGCTCGCTGGTCAGGTAGCCCTCCTGGATCACCCTGTCGTCGGCGAGGAAGGGGGCGGAGGAGTGGGTGAACTTGCGCACCTGGCCGTCGGTGAAGCCGTACTTGGACTTCAGCCAGACCCAGAAGGTGGAGACCGCCGCGTCCGAGATCATGATCGGCCGACCCTTCATGTCGGCCAGGCTGTGGAAGCCCTGGTCGGCGTGGGCGATCAGCACCTGCGGGTCGCTCTGCATCGACGCCATCACCGCGGTGACTGGCACCTTCTCATTGGCGAGGTTGAGCACGATGAAGCTGTTGGAGCCCATGCCCATGTCGATGGCGCCGGTGGCGAGCAGCTGCGGCACATTCACCGCCGGCCCGCCCTGGACGATGGTCACGTCCAGGCCGCGCTTCTTGTATTCGCCGGTGGCCAGGGCCTGGTAGAAGCCGCCCTGCTCGGCCTGGGCGTGCCAGTCGGTGGCGAACTTGATCGGGGTGAGTCCCCCGGCAGGGGCGTCGGCCTTCTTGGCGGGCGCGCAGGCGGCCAGGGCCAGCATCAACAGCGCGGCGATCGGCTTCAAGGATTTCACGGCGGCTTCCCCCAGGCGGCTCAAGGCAACCTAGGGGCGGGCGGCGGTTTCGCCAAGGTTTTCGGCGCGCGTTTGTCGCCGTGACGGCGGCTAGGCCGCCCCCAGCGCCTCGCGCTTTTCCTCCAGCGCCAGCCACTCGTCCTCTGACCCCGCCAGGGTGGCCCGGGCCGTGTCCAGGCTCTTCATGATCCTGTCGAAGGCCGCCGGGTCGCGGGCGTAGAGGCCGGGGTCCTCCAGGCGCTTTTCCAGGGCGGCGATCTCCCCGGCCAGTTTTGGCATCAGCGCATCCAGGGTCTCCAGCCGGTGCTGGTCCTTGAACGACAGCTTTACGGCCTTCTTCGCCGCGGGTTCCGGCGCGGCCTTGGGCGCGACGGGCTTGCGCACCACGGCGCCGGGGGAGCCCCGCGCCTGGTCGAAGAAGTGCGGGTTCTGGCTGACGAAGTCCTTCCAGCCGCCGGGGGTCTCGACGATGGCGCCGCGGCCGTCGAGGGCGATGGTGGAGGTGGCCAGGCGGTCGATGAAGTCCCGGTCGTGGCTGACCAGGATCAGGGTGCCGTCGTAGTCGGCCAGCAGGTCCTCGAGCAGGTCGAGAGTGTCCATGTCCAGGTCGTTGGTGGGCTCGTCCAGCACCAGCAGGTTGGCGGTCTGGGCCAGGGCCCGGGCCAGCAGCAGGCGATTGCGCTCGCCGCCGGAGAGGCTGGCCACCGGCTGGCGCAGCTGGCTGTCCTGGAACAGGAAGTCGCGGGCGTAGGCGGCCACGTGACGGGGCTGGCCGCGCACCAGCACCTGGTCGCCGCCGGAGGGGGTGAGCGCCTCCCACAGGGTCTCGGCGGGGTTCAGCTGCGCTCGGGCCTGGTCGACATAGGCGACCTGCAGGTTGGTGCCGAGCTTGACCGTGCCTTCGTCGGGGGCCAGCTCGCCCAGCAGCAGCTTGACCAGGGTGGTCTTGCCAGCGCCGTTGGGGCCGACGATGGCCACCCGATCGCCGCGCTGCACCCGGGTGGAGAAGGTCTTCAGGATCACCCGCTCGCCGAAGGCCTTGCTGATGCCCTTGGCCTCGATCACCCGCTGGCCGGAGGCGGCGCCGGATTCGGCGGTCAGCGACAGGGGCCGGCTGATGTCGCGGATCATCTCCGCCTTCTGCCGGCGCATGGCCGCCAACTCGCGGGCGCGGCCCTCGTTGCGGGTGCGCTGGGCGGTGATGGAGCGGTAGAACCAGTAGGTTTCCCGTTCGATGGCCTTGGACAGGCGGCGCAGGGTCTCGGCCTGGTCGGCGGCGATCTTGTCGGCCCAGGGCTCGAAATGGGCGAAGCCCTTGTCCAGGCGGAAGATGCGCCGGTCCTCCAGCCAGAAGCAGCGGTTGGTGGTGCGCTCCAGGAAGGCGCGGTCGTGGCTGACGATGAGGGCGGCGGCCCGGCTGGCGCGCAACTCCGCCTCCAGGGTCTCGATGGCGAAGATGTCCAGGTGGTTGGTGGGCTCGTCCAGCAGCAGCACGTCGGGCTTTTCGGCGAAGGCCCGGGCCAGGGCCGCCCGCCGGCCTTCCCCGCCGGAGAGGCCCTGGGTGGAGCGGCCCGGCTCCAGGCCGAAATCCTGCAGCGCCGCCTCGGCTTCGTGCGTCGCCGCGCCGCCGGCGGTGGCGAAGTCCAGCAGGGTTTCGCCGCTGATCGCCGGCTCCTGGGCGACGAAGACAACCCTTTTGCCAGGGGTGAGAAAGCGGTCGCCTCCATCGGCTTCCGTGCGTCCCGCCAGCACCCGCAGCAGGGTCGACTTGCCGGCGCCGTTNNCGCGGGCGTTCAGGGCCTGGGGTCCCCGGAGATGTCTCCGTCGCCGTTGGTCGGCGCGGCGGCCGCGGGCCGCGGGGCGGGGGTGGGCGCAGCCTTGGCCGCCGGCGGCGCGATGTCCGCGGGATCGTCGGCGGGCTGCGGCGCTGCGGGGTCCTGGGCGGCGCGGTCGAAGTCGGTGGTCAGGCCGCCGTAGAAGGCGCCCTTGCTCACCGCCGCGGGGTCGGCGGGGGCGTCCGCCGGGATGACGGCGGGCGTCGGCGCCTCTTCCGGGGGCAGCCAGCTGAAGTCGTGCGGCGGCACGCCGTCGTGGGCGGTGATCATCACCCGCCGCCAGATCTCGGCGGGAATCTGGCCGCCGGTGATGTGGTTCATCGGCTGGTCGTCGTCGTTGCCGACCCAGACGCCNNGCGGTAATCCTGGCTGGTGCCGGTCTTGCCCGCCGCCGGTCGGCCGAAGGCCGCGCGCGTTCCAGTCCCATGGGCCAGCACTCCCTCCATCATCCGCACCATCTGTCCCGCATTGGCGCTGTCGTACACGGACGACGGCTGGGCGGCGGGGTGCGCATAGAGGGATTCGCCCCGGCTCGTCTCGATGGCCTCGATCAGATAGGGCTCGCTGCGCTGGCCGGCCTGCTGGAACACCTGGAAGGCGCCGGTGAGCTCGAGGAGGTTCACCTCATAGGCCCCCAGCGCCACGGAGAGGTTGGGCGCGTCGGGAATGGTCTTGAAGCCGAAGCGATGGGCGATCTCGCCGATGCGGGCGCCGCCCACCTCGTCGGCGAGGCGGACGGCGACGGTGTTAATCGAGTGGGCCAGGGCGTCGGCCACGGTGACCGCGCCGGAATAGCCGCCCTCGTAGTTGGTCGGCGACCAGGGGCCGAAGCGCACCGGGGCGTCCTGGCGGATGTCGGTGGGCTTGACCCCGGCTTCCAGGGCCGCGGCGTAGACGAAGGGTTTGAACGACGAGCCGGGCTGGCGCTCGGCCTGGACGGCGCGGTTGAAGGCCGAGGCCCGGTGGCTGGCCCCCCCCACCAGGGCGCGGATCGCGCCGTCGGGGGCCAGCAGCACCAGGGCGCCCTGGTGGGCGTTGGCGCTCTTGCCGTCCGCCGCGAGGGTCTCGGCGACCACCTGCTGGCTGGCCGCCTGCAGCTTGGGATCGATGCTGAGCCGCACGACGAGATCCGGGGCGCTGTCGCCGGCCAGCTTCACCGCCTGGGCGGCGGCCATGTCGAGGACGTAGCCATACTCCCCCTCGCCGGGCGCTTCGGGCGCGAGCCTGGGCGGCCGTTCCAGGGCCTGGCGCAGCTGGTCCTCACTGATCCACTTTTCCGCCCGCATGTTCTCCAGCACCCGGTGGGAGCGGGCGACGGCGGCCTCCATGTCGTTGGTCAGGGCCAGGCGGGTCGGCGCCTTGGGCAGGGCGGCCAGCAGGGCGGCCTCCTGCAGGTCCAGGGCCTTGGCCGGCTTGCCGAAATAGGTCTGGGCGGCGGCGTCGATCCCGTAGGCGTTGTCGCCGAAGAAGATGCGGTTGAGGTAGAGCTCCAGCACCTCGTCCTTGCTCATCGCCTGTTCCATGCGATGGGCGATCACCGCCTCCTGCAGCTTGCGCTTCAGGGTCTGGTCGGGGGTCAGGTAGAGGGTCTTGGCCAGTTGCTGGGTCAGGGTCGAGCCGCCCTGGACGGTGCGGTGGGCCCGCCAGTTGACCCAGAGCGCCCGGGCGATCCCCTGCGGGTCGATGGCGCCGTGGTAATAGAACCGCCGGTCCTCAGCCGCCAGGAAGGCCTGGGGCACATAGGGGGGCAGGTCGCCGATGGTCACCGGAAAGCCGTGCTTGGGTCCGCGGGTGGCGATCACCTTGCCGGTGCGGTCCTCGAAGGTCATGCCCGGCGCCTGGTTGGCGACCAGCAGCTCCGACTTGGCCGGAATCTCGGGGACCTCGGCCAGGAAGTCGCGCACGGCGAGGTTGGCGGCGAGGCTCGCACAGACGACGGCCAGGGCGAGGACGCCCAGCACGACGCCCCAGATCTTCGGCCCCCGGCCGCCCCCGCCGGGGGCGCGGGGCGGCTTGCGGGGCTTGGGTGGGCGCGGCGGGCGCGGGGCTTCTGCCCCCACGGGCTCGGGCTCCGGGGCGCCGCCAGCGATCGAGTTCGAGGGGGGAATGATCCAGTCGCTCACGGATTCGCCGTTGGTGTTGACGCCCGGGTGGGGCTAGGACCTCTAAAGACCTCGATGACCGACCCGCGCAAACCCTTTTGGGAGACGAAATCCCTTCGCCAGATGGACAAGGCCGAATGGGAAAGCCTGTGCGACGGCTGCGGCCTGTGCTGCCTGATCCGCTTCGAGGATGAAGACACCGGCGAAATCATACCCACGCGCGTCCATTGCCGTCTGTTCGACGCCGAAAAATGCCAATGCGGCGACTACGCCAACCGCAAGAAGCACGTTCCCGACTGTATCAAACTTACGCCCGATAATATCGACCATCTGATGTGGATGCCGAAAAGCTGCGCCTACCGCCGCCTGCATGAGGGGCGGAGCCTGGCCGACTGGCATCCCCTGGTCAGCGGCGATCCGGAAAGCGTGCACCGGGCCGGGGTCAGCATCCGCGGCCAGACCATCTCAGAGGCCAGCCTCGACGAGCCGGAAGACGCCATCGAGTTCGAGGCGCCGGACCTGCTGGCCGAGCGCGGGGTGGATTAACCTCCGCAATGACGCAGCTTTGTCACATGGCCTTGCTACGCGCCGGGGTCACAAGTCTTTCACCGCCTGTCGATTCGACCCTGGAGGGCCAGCATGTACGACGTCACCATCGAAGTGTCCGGCAAGGAGCACACCGGCAAGACCTCGGTCATCGCGGCCATCGCGACCCAGCTTGAAGCCTTGGGCGTCAAGGTGATCCTGCAGCGGATCGATCCCCAGCTCGACGAAAAGCTGGGCATGGACGACAAGGTGCGGGATCGGCTGCGCAACATCACCGTCTTCATCCGCGAAATGAACACCGCCTTCTGATTCTCCGCCGCCGGCGGATATGTTGCAATTTTATCACTATACGGCTTGCGCCGGACGCCGAACACCTTAAGTGAGGGCCCAGACAGCGGACGCGAAGGGCGGCATCTCCATTGACGCAAGACCCCTATCAGGAACTCGGCGTGGCGCGCACGGCGAGCGAGGCGGAAATTCGCCGCGGCTTCCATAAGCTCGCCAAGCAGCTGCATCCCGACAAGAACCCCGGCAACAAGGTCGCCGAGGAGCGGTTCAAGCGCATCAGCGCCGCCTTCGACTTCCTCAGCGACAAGGAAAGGCGCCGGCGCTTCGACGCCGGCGAGATCGACGCGGACGGCCGCGAGATCATGCGCGGCTTCGGCAGCGGTGGCGGCGGCGATCCCTTCGGACGCGGTGGCTTCGGCGGCGCGGGCGGCGGCGGCGGCTTCGAGGGCGCGGACCTCAACGACATCCTCGGCGAGGTCTTCGGCCGCGGCGGCGGCCGGGGCGGCTTTTCGCCGCCGCCCACCCGGGGCTCGGACCTGCGCGTTAAGGCCGAGATCGAGCTGGAGGAGGCGATCCTCGGCGGCAAGCGGCGGATCGCGTTCGCCGACGGCCGTACCATTGAGGTGACCATCCCCAAGGGGGCGATCGACGGCCAGATGCTGCGGCTGCGGGGCCAGGGCGCGCCGGGCCGCGCCGGACCCGGCGACGCCATCGTGGAAATCTCCATCCGGCCCCACCCCCTCTATCGCCGGGAGGGCGAGACCCTGGTCATGGACCTGCCGATCTCGGTCCCGGACGCGGTCCTGGGCGCCAAGGTGCAGGCGCCGACGCCGGAGGGGCCGGTCAGCCTGACCGTGCCCAAGGGCTCCAACACCGGCCAGTCCCTGCGGCTGAAGGGGCGCGGCCTGCCCGACCCCAAGACCGGAGTCCGCGGCGATCTTCTGGCCCGGTTGCAGATCTATCTGCCCGAGACGCCGGACGAGGCGCTGGAAGCCTTCGCCGAGGAGTGGCGCAAGGCCAGACCCTACGCCCCGCGCCGCAAGGGGTGAGCGGGCCCTTCCAGGGCGCCGCTTATTCAGCGGCCGTTCAGGGCCGCGGGCCCACAGTGTTCGGATGAAACGGATCGCCTTGATCGCGGCGGGATGGCTGATGCTGACGGCGGCGGCTCCCGCGCCGTCCGCTGGTCAGGCTCCCGCGGCCCAGACCCAGCCGGCCGGCGATTCCCTCGGCGCGGACTGGGGCACGCAGCAGGACGAGGTGCGGGCGAACGTGCGTCAGGGGCGCTACATTCCCCTGGCCCGGGCGATCGAGATCGTACGCCAGCGCTCGCCCGGCCATCAGCTGGACGCCGGAATCGAGCAATGGAACGGACGGGCGGTCTATCGTATCCGTTGGGCGGCGGCCAAGGGCCGACGCATCGACTATATCGTCGACGCGGTCAGCGGCGCGATCCTGCGCGCCGACGGGGGATAAGGGTTCATCGATGCGTATTCTGCTCGCCGAAGACGATCCGGATCTGTCCCGCCAGTTGAAGCAGGCCCTGGGCGACGCCGACTACGCCGTCGACCATGCAGCGGACGGCGAGGAAGCGCACTTCCTGGGCGACACCGAACCCTATGACGCGGTGATCCTCGATCTGGGCCTGCCGAAGATCGACGGGGTCTCGGTGCTGGAACGCTGGCGCCGGGACGGCAAACAGACCCCGGTGCTGATCCTCACCGCCCGCGGCGCCTGGAGCGAGAAGGTGGCCGGCTTCGACGCCGGCGCCGACGACTATCTGACCAAGCCCTTCCATACGGAGGAATTGCTGGCGCGGCTGCGGGCCCTGCTGCGCCGTTCCGCCGGCCATGCGGCGGCGACCCTTTCCTGCGGCGGTCTGCGCCTCGATCCCCGCGCCGCCCGGGCCTCGGTCAACGGCGAGCCCCTGCGGCTGACGTCGTTGGAATACCGGCTGCTACACTACATGATGATGCACCAGGGCCGGGTGATCGGCCGCACCGA
>PLSW01000027.1 GCA_003165275.1 Caulobacteraceae bacterium | reverse complement strand
CGCCGCCGGTTCGGCCGCGGCGGCGCCGGCGAAGTAGCCATCGCCGATCATCGAAGGTCAGCGGCCCCGCCTCTCATCGAGGCGGGGCCGTTATCTTATGTGCGATAAGTGCGGACCGCATCGACGCCGCAGAGGTGCGACGCGGTGGCCTGATCCAACCGGTCGCTAGGCCGGATACCGCCCCTTCAACACCGCGAACAGCGCCCGAATCGCCTGGGCCTCCGCCCCCGCCGGATGGCCTGGCCGGCCGCGGGGGTTCCAGGCGAAGATGTCCAGGTGCACCCAGGGCCCCTTGGGGGCGAATCGCTTGAGGAACAGGGCGGCGGTCACCGAGCCGGCCTGGGCCCAGCCGTCGGGGTCGTTCTTGAGGTCGGCGATATCGCTGTCGAGGCTGTCCTCGTAGCCGGCCCAGAGCGGCATGCGCCAAAGGGGATCGCCCACATCGGCGGCGGCGGCGGCCAGTTCGGCGGCCAGGCCGTCATCGTCGGTGTAGAAGGGAATCACCTGCGGCCCCAGGGCCGCCCGCGCCGCGCCGGTGAGGGTGGCCATGTCGATGGTCAGGACCGGCGCCAGCTCCTCCGCCCGGGTCAGGGCGTCGGCCAGGATCAGCCGGCCCTCGGCGTCGGTGTTGCCCACCTCGATGGTCAGGCCCTTGCGGGACGCCAGCACATCGCCGGGGCGCATGGCGTCGCCGGAGACGGCGTTCTCCACCACCGGCAGCAGCACCGACAGCCGCACCGGCAGGCGAGCGGCCATGACCATCCGGGCCAGGCCCAGGGCGTGGGCGGCGCCGCCCATGTCCTTCTTCATCTGCCGCATGCCGGAGGATGGCTTCAGGTCGAGGCCGCCGGTGTCGAACACCACCCCCTTGCCGACGATGGCGATGTGGGGCCGGCCCGCCTCCCCCCAGCTGATCTCGATCATCCGCGAGGCGCGCTTGGGGTCGGCCGCCCGGCCGACGGCGTGGATGGCCGGGTAGTTCTCGGTCAGCAGATCGTCGCCGACCACCGCGGCGATCTCGGCGCCAAAGGCCTCGGCCACGTCCCGCGCGGCCAGTTCCAGCTCCACCGGGCCCATGTCGTTGGCCGGGGTGTTGACCAGGTCGCGGGCCAGGGCGCAGGCGCCCGCCAGGCTGCGCACGGCGGCGATGTCGACGCCCCCCGGCGTCACGAGCCGGGGCCGGGACTCTTCGGGTTTCCTCTTGTAGCGGTCGAAGCCGTAGCTTCCGAGGGCCCAGGCCAGGGCGATCCGGTCCGCCGCCACGCCCGCCGGCAGGCTCGCCAGTTTGTAGTCCCCCGCCGGCGCCTTGGCCGGCAGGGCGCGGAAGGCCATGGCGTCCGCCGCCGGCGCCTCGCCCAGGCCGAAAAGGGCGATGTCGCCCCCCGCCTCGGCGCCGAGGACCAGCAGGAACTGGCCGGCCTTGGCCTTGAACTTGCCGAGCCTGGCCAGTTTCGCCGCAAGGGGCGGCTGGGCGGCGAGGAAGGCCTCCAGGGCGCCCTCGGTCAGGGCGTGCAGGGCGATGGTCGGCCCGTCGGCGGTCTCGATCAGGGATTCGGGCAGGATTTCGATCAGCGTTTCGGGCATCGGCGGCGGGCTCCGGTAAGATTTCGTCAAGCTTAACGCTTCGTTGATGGGCGCGGCCGATGCTGGGCGCCGTGGCCCTTCATCGGCCGTGATCCGGAGCGTCTTCCTCCATGTGTCGCATGCCAGCCCTCGCCGCAACCGTGCTCGCCGCCGCCCTCGCGGCCGGCGCCGCCCAGGCCCAGTCGCAGACCCCCGCATCGATGGCGCCTGCGTCGATGGCGGCCACGACGGCCCGGCCCGCCGCGCCGGCCCCGCAGACGGCCGCCCCCGCCAAGCCACCCCGCAAGGCCACGGCTGAGGAGCGCGCCGCCGCCGACCGCCTCGATCCCCTCGCCCGCGCCGCCTTCTGGGCGCACGAGGTCACCGCCGACCCGATGGACGCGGTCGCCGGCGTCCACCTCGCCTCGGCCCTGCGCGCCATCCATCAGTTCAGCGAGGCCGCCGACGCCGCGCGGCAGGTGCTGGTCGCCCACCCGGACAACCTGGACGCCCTGCTGGAAAACGCCCGGGCCCTGATCGCCCAGAACCAGGGCTTCTACGCCATAGAGCCCCTCAAGCACGCCGGGGCCCTCGCCCCCCGCGACTGGCGCTGCGCCTCCCTGATGGGGGTGGCCCTGACCCAGGTGCGCCGGGACGCCGACGCCGACGCCGCCTGGCGCCAGGCCTTGGCGCTTTCCCCCGACAATCCCGCGGTCCTGTCCAACATGGCCATGGCCCTGGCCGACCGCGGCCAGGCCGCCGAGGCCGAAGCCCTGCTGCGCCGCGCCGCCGCCCAGCCCTCCGCGGGCCTGCAGGTGCGCCAGAACCTCACCCTGGTCCTGGGCATCCAGGGCAAGCTCGGCGAGGCGGAAAAGCTGCTGCGCGAAGACCTGCCCCCCGATCAGGCCGACGCCAACCTCGACTACCTGCGCGCCATCACCGCCAAACCCTCCGCCCCGGCCGCGAGCCAGCGGACGTGGCAGACGGTGAAGGGGGCGGTGGAATAGGAAGCGGATCGACAGGCGGGCGTCGCGTATTCGCTCCTCCCCCATTTATGGGGGAGGTGGCGCGAGCGTAGCGAAGCGACGGAGGGGGCAAGTGTGCGGTCCTCCACTTGCCCCCTCCGACCCCTCGCGTTGCTCGGGGCCACCTCCCCCATAAATGGGGGAGGAGCGAGATGCCGGCTCCAGAGCGCCTTCTGCCACGCTAGCCTCGCCCAAATCCCCTGGCTAGACTGGGTTTCCAGCAACCCATGAGCCTCCCCCCATGAGCCGCAGCGAAATCAACCTGCCCACGCCGGACGGAGCGGCCCGGGCCTTCACCTTCACCCCGGCGGGCGCCGGGCCCTGGCCCGGGGTGATCTTCATCATGGACGCCCCGGCGATCCGGCCGGCCCTGTTCGACATGTGCGAGCGCATCGCCGCCCACGGCTACTACGTCATCCTGCCGGACATGTTCTGGCGGGCCGGGCCCTACGCCCCCATCGACATCGCCGCGGTGTTCAAGGACGAAGCCGCGCGGCGGACGACCCTCGGCCCGCTGATGGCCTCCACCGATCCCGACAAGGCCATGCGCGATATCGGCGCCTGCCTCGACTATCTGGCCGCCCAGCCGCAGGTGAAGGGCCATATGGTCGGGATCACCGGCTACTGCATGGGCGGCGGCCTGGCGCTGCGGGCCGCGGGCCTGTTCCCGAACCGGGTCGCGGCCGCGGCGGCCTTCCATGGCGGACGCCTGGCCACCGACGCCCCGGACAGCCCGCACCTGCTGGCCCCGAAGATCAAGGCCAGGATCCTGGTCGCCGGCGCCGACGGGGACGCGGGCTTCCCCCCCGAACAGGCCGACCGGCTGCGCGCCGCCCTGGACGCGGCGGGGGTGGACAACGAGGTGACCATCTACGCCGGCGCCCGGCACGGCTACGCCCCCGCCGACATGCCGGTCTACAACCACGAGGCCTCCGAGCGGCACTTCCGCGACCTCTTCGCCCTGCTGGACGGGGTGTTCAAGGCGGGATAGGGCCCGCCCCTATTTCCCCCGCCCGAAGAAGGCGCCGAACACCGCCTTGCGGTCCAACCGCCCGATGGACAGGGCCCCCGACCGGAAGGCCCGGCCGGAGAGCCAGACCACGACCGCGGTGGTCGCCGCCATCAGCGCCAGGGCGCCGAAGCTCTGCCAGAGGGGTGGATTGGAGGCCGCGCGGGCGACCATCAGGAAGGGGGTGAAGGGCGGGATCCAGGACAGGGTCGCAAGGATCGGCGCGTCCGGATGCCGGATCGACTGGCCCATCATGATCAGCGGCACGGTCAGGATCAGCATCACCGGGCCGAGCAGGGTCTGGGCGTCGCGGCTGGTCTCGCAGAAGGCCCCCACGGCGGCGAAGATCGAGGCGTACATCAGGTAGCCGAACACCAGGTAGAGGGCGAAATAGACCACGAGGCCGTGGGCCAAAAGGGCGCTGACGACGTCCGCGGCGATATCCGGCTTGAAGACCCCGAGACCGACCGCCGCCAGGCTCGCCCAGACGCCGAGGACCGTCATGCTGACCCCCGCGGCGCCCACGATCTTGCCGCCCATGACCTCCGGCACCGAGGCCGAGGTCAGCAGCACCTCCAGGATGCGGCTGCTCTTCTCCTCGATGACGCTGTTGAGCAGCAGGCCGGCGCCGGTGAGCACCACCATCCACAGGACGAAGCCCATGGCGAAGCCGGCGAGGCTGGGCAGGCGGTCGCGCAGGGACACCGCCCCGCCCTGGGCGGCCTTGGGGGAATAGACGGTGACCTTCGGGGCCGCGGCGTCGGCGGCGGCCAGCACCGTCGGGCTGACCCCCGCGTCCTCCAGCCGCTTGCGCCGCAGGGCGTCGGCCAGGTCCTGGCGAATCGCCCCTTCAAGCCTCGCCTCGCCGATGTTGCGGGTCCACAGGTCGACCTGGATGTGATCGCCGGCGCCGCTGATCACCGCGGCGGCGTCCAGGGCGGCGGGGTCCGCCGCGTCCTCGGTCAGTCGCGGGCGCAGGCGAAGGCCGGCCGCGTGGGCGTCGGGGGCGGCCTGGACCTCCGCCGGGGCGGGACGAAGGATGGGCGCCGGCCCGTCGCTGTCGTCATGACCCGCAAGCGCCCGCGCCAGGGGCGGGCCCAGGCGCTCGGCGGTCAGGTCGACCACGGCGATCCGCAGGGGCGGGCTGTTGTGGGCCATCATCAGCGGGATGGCGACGCTGGCCCCCAGGACGAGCGGCATCATGCAGATCGACAGCCAGAAGCCGACGGTGCGGATGTAGCTGATGTATTCGCGGCGGGCGACGCGCATCAGGCGGATCATGCGGCGCCTCCGGTCAGCACGATGAAGGCGTCGTGCAGGCTGGGTTCCTTGAGCTCGAACCGTCTCAGGTCGAGGCCCCGGGCGAAGGCGGCGCGCAGGGCGTCCTGGGCCTCGGCGCCGGGGGCGAGGTTGGCGGTGAGCCGCCGGCCGCCGGCGTCGGCGGCCTCGTCCTGCTCGATGGCGACGACCCCCGGCAGGGCGGCGACGGCGGCGGCGTCCACCGCGCCTTCCAGCACCAGGCGGCGGGGGGCGGCGGCGCGGGCCTCGGCGACCGTCCCGTCGAACGCCTTGCGGCCCCTGGCCATCAAGACGACCTGGTCACAGAGGCGCTCGGCGTGCTGCATGACGTGGGTGGAGAAGACCACCGTCGCCCCGCGGGCGGCGAGGTCGCGGATGATGGTCTCCAGGGACTGCTGGTTGACCGGATCCAGCCCGGAGAAGGGCTCGTCGAGCAGAACGAGGTCCGGCTCGTGCGCCAGGGCGGAGAGCAGCTGGACCTTCTGGGCCATGCCCTTGGAGAGGGCCTTGATCGGCCGCTTCATGGCCGGGCCGAGGCCCTGAGCCTCCAGCATGGAAATGGCCCGCCGACGGGCCTCGGCCGAAGGCACGCCCTTGAGGCCGGCGAAGAAGACGATGGCGTCGATGGGGGTCATGCGCCGGTAGAGGCCGCGCTCCTCGGGCAGGAAGCCGATCCGCGAACGCACCCGCCGGCCGTCCGGGGCGCCCAGCACGGACATCGAGCCCGCGGTGGGGGTCAGCAGGCCGACGATCATGCGGATGGTGGAGGTCTTGCCGGCGCCATTGGGGCCGAGGAAGCCGCAGATGCGCCCCGGTTTGGCCTCGAAACTGAGGTCGCTGACCGCGACGAAGTCACCGTAGCGTTTGGTCAAGCCGTCGAGGCTGAGGGCGGCGTCCATGGACAGCTCCGGTGCGGGGGCGCGGGGGGACATATCAGCCTATTGGGATTGTCGGCAGATGAACGGGGAGGGTGGCTGATGCCCGCGCCGTGCTAGCGGGATGAGGCGCCACCGTGCGTGGTTCGAGACGCGCGCGAAGGGCGCGCTCCTCACCATGACAATTATTAT
>PLSW01000259.1 GCA_003165275.1 Caulobacteraceae bacterium | reverse complement strand
GGCGGCCATGATCTGGCAGCGGCCGGCGCAGCTGTAGTCGGCGCCGACGGCGCCGCGATAGACGGTCACCCGGCCCTCGTTCGGGGCGACCACCGTGACCCGGGCGTCGAGCAGAGGGCGCCCAGTCCGGTCGATGACCATCACCTGGGTCGCGCCGTAGCCCTTGCCCACCACGATCACGCTGTGGGCGTCGACCATCACCACATCGGCCACGTTCGGATCACCGACGATGACGTTGGATATGGCGCCGCCGAGCACGACCCGGCGGCTCTGGTTGACCTCGACGGTCAGGCCCGCGCCGCCGGCGGCGGTCGAGGCCACGGCGAACCCGGCGCCTGAACCGACGACCAGGAGGGCGAAAAGGGCGGGCAGGAGCAGGCGGGCCATCCGGCGCATGACCGAACCTCCGAAAAAAATGTCGAGCGCAGACTCCGCCCGAATGGTCAACAAAGTCTGAAGCGGCGTCTTTGGCGTTTGCCGAATCCCAAGCGCCGCAAGGTGGAATCGCCGGTTGAATTGAGTCTAAAATCAGAGATGGTTAATCGTTACTAATGGTGAATTTAAGTAAACCATAGAATTATTTTGAGTAACCTGCGTACATTTACTCGCCCTTAAGCCAGCCGGCGCAATTTGATCGTGTTTTCGGGGGCAAGCAGGCCGGACAGGCTTTCTCCTCCAGTTCCACTGCTTGCACAAACAGGAGATCAAGCATGTCTAAGTTCGTCACTCGCTTCGCCAAGGATGAATCCGGCGCCACGGCCATTGAATACGGCCTGATCATCGCCCTCATCGCCGTCGTGATCATCACCGCGGTCGGCACCATCGGCACCAAGATCAACAACGCCTTCACCAAGGTGAACACCGGCCTCGGCAACATCTAATAACAAGCCGAACCTAACGACCTGGACCGCCGCGCCTCCGGCGCGGCGGTCTTTCTTTTTGGGCGCCCGGTTGCAAGACCAGGGTGCGTGGTTCGAGACGCTCCCCGCGGTCGCTCCTCACCATGACTAAGAGATTGGACGGCTAAACATTAGTCATGGTGAGGAGCGCGCCCCTTCGCGCGCGTCTCGAACCACGCCCCCTGGCGCAGCGGGGCTCTTCGCGGGCGGCGCCCGCCGAGCAACCATTCCTTCATCGCTAAGCCCGATCCTGCGCCGGAACCCGCGCCAGCGCCCGAGCCGATCATGATCATCCTCCAGGCCGTCCTGCTCACGAGCTTCCCGACCCTGGTGATCATCGCGGGCCTGACCGACCTGGTCAGCTTCACCATCCCCAACCGAATCTCCCTGGCCCTGCTGGCCGCCTACATCCCAGCCTGCCTGCTGCTGGGCCAGCCGCTGCCGGCGATCGGCGTCAGCCTCGCCGTCGGCGTCGTCGCCCTCCTCGTCGGCATGGCCATGTTCGCGGTGGGCTGGATCGGCGGCGGCGACGCCAAGCTGTTCGCCGTAGTCTGCCTGTGGCTGGGCCTGACCGCCATGCCGATGTTTCTGCTGGTCACCGCCCTGGCCGGCGGCGGCCTCGCCCTCCTGCTGCTCAACGCCCGCTCGGCCTGGATCCGGCCGCATCTCGCCGGCGCCCCGGCCTGGCTCGGACGGCTGACCACCCCCGGCGCGGACGTGCCTTACGGGGTGGCGATCGCCGCCGGCGCCCTGGCCGCCTTCCCCGAATGCGCCCTGGTCCACGGCCTTCAGGCGGTGTTTTAACAAAATCCTATTGGCGCTTAGCGCGTCGTTAACCATGGCGCAGCAAAGTCTGACCGCGCCCGAATAGCGCTCCACCCCGATTCTAGTACCGCCGGACGCCGCGTCGTCCGGCCTGGAGAGCCGTCGCCCATGGGCGCCACCCGGATCGCCATTCTCGCCACGGCCGCGATCGCCGCGATCGGCATCGCCCTGATCGTGCGACAGCTGGCGAATCATCGCGGCGCCCCGCCGCCGGCGGCGATCACCCAGGTGACGGCGCCGACCAAGGCCATGACCCAGGTCCTGGTCGCCCGCCGCGACCTGCCCCTGGGCACGCGTCTGGCCGCCGGCGATCTCGGCTGGCAGGTCTGGCCCGCCGAGGCGGTCAACCCCGTCTACATCACCGACGGCCAGGCGCCCGTCGCCACCTCGGCGGATCCCGCCGAGATCGCCAAGGCCCAGGCGGGCCAGGCGGCCAAGGCCGCCACGGCGGTGGTCACCGGCGTGGTCGGCCCGATGGAGGCCGTCTACGGCTCCATCGTCAAGGAACCCATCCTGGCCAGCGAGCCGGTCACCAAGGCCAAGCTCGTGCGCGGCGGCGAGGGCGGCTACATGGCCGTGGTCCTGCGCCCCGGCATGCGGGCGGTGTCTGTGAACATGAGCGTCGCCAGCGCCGCCGGGGGCTTCATTCTGCCCGGCGATCGGGTGGATGTGATGCAGAGCCACGCCGTCGAGGGCGGCGGCGTCGGCCGTTCCAGCTTCACCGCAGGAGCTCTGTTGCGCAACGTCCGGGTCCTGGCCATCGACCAGACCACCCAGACCCCGAGGATGGGCCAATCCCTGGTCGGCGCGGTGGCGACCCTCGAGGTGGCCGCCCAGGACGCCGAGGTGCTGGTCCGCGCCAAGGCCCAGGGCGACGTCGTCCTGGCCCTGCGCTCCTATTCCGACGCCGGCGGCCCCTCCGGCCGGGGCGGCGTTTCGTCGCAGGACGTCGGCTCGGTGCGCATCATCCGTAACGGCCAGCCCAGCGAAGTGATGGTGTCGCCATGAGGCTTCCGATCCCGCGCCTGCTCTTCGCCCTGACCGGCCTCGCGGCCGGCTTCGCCGTCCTTGGGGGCGCGAGCCCCAGCCTGGCCCAGGGGGGCGATGACGGCCTTCGCGGCGGCGCGGGGGTGATCAAGGTCGACCTCTCCAGCCAGTCCGCCTCCACCCAGTCCGTGACCATTCCCAAGGGCCGCTCGGCGGTGGTCGAGCTGCCGGTGGACGCCCGGGACGTGATGGTGACCAATCCGCAGGTGGCCGACGCCGTCCTGCGCTCCCCCCGTCGGATCACGGTGCTCGGGGTCTCTCCGGGGGTCACCGACGCCGCCTTCTTCGACGCGAGCGGCCGTCGCATCCTGGCCCTGAACATCCGCGTCGACATCGACTACAGCGCCGTCGCCCAGACCATCGCCCGGGTCCTGCCGGGATCGAACGTCCGGGTGGAGGCGGTGAACAACGGCCTGATCCTCTCCGGCCTGGTCGCCAACGCCACCGACGCCGACCACGCCGTTCAGATCGCCCAGCAGTTCACCGGCAAGCCCGACGGGGTGCTGAACATGCTCAGCATCGCCGGCAAGGAGCAGGTGATGCTCAAGGTGCGCATCATCGAGGTGCAGCGCAGCGTGGTCAAACAGCTGGGCTTCAACCTCAGCGCCACCCTCGGCCAGTTGGGCAGCCCGCAATATCTGCTGTCGACCGCCGCCGGCTTTGGGGTCAACGGCGCCCTGTTGGGCGGCCTGACAGGCGGCTACAGCATGAACACCACCACCCAGCCGGAAGTGAAGGTCTACGACCCCCTCACCGGCGCCTATGACCTTCCCCAGGTCTGCCGCACCTGCGCCATCGCTACCAATCAGACCACCTCCGGCAGCCAGGGGCTGAACCAGGGGGCGGCGACCATCCAGGCCTTCGAGCGGGTAGGCCTGGTGCGCACCCTGGCCGAGCCCAACCTGACCACCGTTTCCGGCGAGGCCGCCAAGTTCCTGGCCGGGGGCGAGTTCCCCGTGCCCAGCGGCGAGGATTCCACCGGCAAGGTCAGCGTCACCTTCCAGTCCTACGGCGTCGGCCTCGGCTTCACCCCGGTGGTGCTGTCGGGGGGGCGGATTTCCCTGAAGATCTCCACCGAGGTCTCCGAGCTGACCAACCAGGGCGCCTTCACCCTGGGCGCCGGCACCAACGCCTCCCTGACCATTCCGGGCCTGAACGTGCGCCGCGCCGAGACCACCGTCGAGTTGCCCTCCGGCGGGGCGATGATGATCGCGGGGCTGCTGCAGGAGCAGACCAAGGAGGACATCGATTCCCTGCCCGGCCTGATGAACCTGCCGGTGCTGGGCGCCCTCTTCCGCTCCCGGGACTACCTCTCCGGCGAGACCGAGCTGATGGTCATCGTCACCCCCTACCTGGTCACCTCGACCCGCCCGGCCAATCTGCAGACCCCGGCGGACGGGCTGGAGGTCGCCGGTGACGCCGACACCATCCTGCTCGGCCACCTGAACAAGGTCTACAAGGCGCCCCCCGAGGCCGTCGCCGGGCGCAGCTACAAGGGACCCGTCGGCTATGTCATCGAATAGAGCCCGCATCCTGCCCCTCCTGGTCGCCGCGGCGGCCCTGGGCGCCTGCGCGTCCCACGCCCCGGCCAATCCGCACGTGGCGGACACGCCCATCACCCCCACCCAGCGGTTCGCCCCCGTGGTCACAGAGACCCCGGACCAGGTGCTGCTGGCGCCCCACGCCACCGGCCTGTCCGCCGCCCAGACCGCGGCGGTGGACGCCCTCGTCCAGCGCTGGCGGACCAGCGGCGGCGGGGCGATCCTGATCCATCCGCCGGTGGCCGGCGGGGCCGAAGGCTACCGGATGGCCGCCGCGGTGCAGACACGCCTCGAGGCCGAAGGGGTGCGCGACGCCCAGATCCGCATCGAGCCCGGCGATGAGACGGGCGGCGGCGCGGTGGCCGTGGCCTTCAACAGCTACACCGCCGACGGCCCGCGCTGCGGCCGGGAGTGGACGAGCTTCACCCACTCCTCGGACAACGCCCCCAACAGCAACTTCGGCTGCGCCACCACCGCCAACCTCGCCGCGATGATCGCCAACCCGGCCGATCTCGCCGCGCCCAGGGCCGAGGATCCCGCCGACGCCGGTCGGCGCGAACAGGTGATCAGCAAGTACCGGGCGGGCCAGGTGACCTCCACCAGCAGCGACAGCCAGGCCACGGGCCATGTCTCCACGGCGGTGAACTAGGATCCGACGGTGAACAAGCCCCCCGCCAACAGTGCTGATTTCGACGATCCCTTCGACGCCAACGACGACTTCGCCATCGCCGGCGACGATCCCTGGCGCACGTCGCCGGGGCTGGGCGGCGCCGGCGGGGCGGACCCCTTCCTGAGCCCCCTGGGCGGACCCGATCCCTTCCCAACCCAGGCCGCGCCCTACGCCCCGCCACCCGCCGCGCCGCAACCCGCGACCGCGGCCGATCCCACCGGCGGCTTCAATCCCGTTGGCGAGATGCTGGCCGGCGCGGAGGCGGCGCTGGGCGAGGTGAGCGTGCCGCGCATCACCATCCACATCTTCTGCGAACGCCCGGAGACCGCGGCCCTCGCCGAGAAGGCCAGCCGCGACCGCCGCCTCGACCGCGCCACAACGGTGGTCAAGCCCGGCGGCCTGCCGGCGGCGGTGGAGCAGTACCGCAACCAGCCGACCCCGGCCCTGGTGATCGTCGAGAGCCTGGACCACGGCCCGCTGCTGCTGAACCTGCTGGGCCAGCTGGCCGAGGTCTGCGACACCGGCACCAAGGTCATCGTCATCGGCGCCCACAACGACATCGCCCTCTACCGCGAGCTCATGCGCCAGGGGGTGAGCGAATACCTGGTGCCGCCGCTGCAGACCCTGCAGCTGGTGCGGGCGGTGACCAGCCTCTACGCCGACCCCTCCGCCCCCTTCATCGGCCGGCAGATCGCCTTCATCGGCGCCCGCGGCGGGGTGGGCTCGTCCACCATCGCCCACAATCTCGCCTACATGCTCTCCGAGCGGATGCAGACCCAGGCGGTGATCGTCGACTTCGACCTGCCCTTCGGCACCGCCGGCCTCGACTTCAACCAGGACCCGCTGCAGGGGGTCGTCGACGCCCTCAACCAGCCCGACCGCCTCGATCCGGTGCTGCTGGAGCGGATGATGGCCCGCTGCACCGAGCGGCTCAGCCTGTTCGCGGCGCCCGCGACCCTGGACGAGGACTACGACATCTCCCCCGAGGCCTTCGAGGAGGTGGCGTCGAAGATCCGCACCACCGCCCCCTATGTGGTCCTCGACCTGCCGCACACCTGGAACAACTGGATGCGGCGGATGCTGCTGACGGCGGACGACGTGGTGATCACCGCCGCCCCGGACCTGGCCTGCCTGCGCAACGCCAAGAACATCATCGACCTGATCCGCGCCGCCCGGCCCAACGACACCCCGCCGCTGCTGGTGCTCAACCAGGTCGGCCTGCCCGGACGCCCGGAGATCCCGGCCAAGGATTTCGCCGAGGCCCTGGGGGTGCCGGTCTCCATGTCCCTGGGCTTCGACGCCAAGCTGTTCGGCCAGGCCTCCAACAACGGCCAGATGCTCGAGGAGATCGGCCCGCGCTCCAAGGCCGTGGAACAGCTGGCGGGGCTGACGCAGCTGATCAGCCGCCGCGATCCGCCGCCGGCGGCCAAGACCTCGGCCCTCGCCAACCTCTTCAAGCGCAAGTAGCCGCGGCGTGTTCGGAAAACGCCCCACCGACGGCGGACCCGCCCCGGCGCCCCAGCCGGCGCCGCCCCCGGCCGCGCCGGCCGGCGGCCCGGCCATCGCCACCCGGCCAAGGCCCATAGATCCGGCCACGGTCAAACAGGCCCTCGCCCCCGCCAAGGCGGCGGCCAAACCCGCCCATGGCGGGCCCCAGTCCGCCACCGACCGCCTGGCCGGGGCCCACGCCTCGCAGAAGACCAGCGCCGGCGGCGGCCCCAAGGCGACCAGCGCCCTCGACCAGCTGCGCGCGGCCCAGGGGCCGCCGACGGCGGATGTCGTGCGCGAGCAGAGCGACTACTACCACGCCACCAAGACCACGATCTTCAACGCCCTGATCAACACCATCGACCTGGCCCAGCTGGCCCAGCTCGACATCAAGACCGCGGGCGAGGAGATCCGCGACATCGTCGCCGAGCTGGTGGCGATCAAGAACGTCTCCATGTCGGTGGCCGAGCAGGAGCACCTGGTCCAGGACATCATCAACGATGTGCTGGGCTACGGGCCGCTGGAGCCCCTGCTCGCCCGGGACGACATCGCCGACATCATGGTCAACGGCGCGACCCGGGTGTTCATCGAGGTTGGCGGCAAGGTGCAGCTGACCAACGTCCGCTTCCGCGACAACGCCCAGCTGATGAACATCTGCCAGCGGATCGTCAGCCAGGTCGGCCGGCGGGTCGACGAAAGCTCCCCCATCTGCGACGCGCGCCTGCCGGACGGCAGCCGGGTCAACGTCATCGCGCCGCCGCTCGCCCTGGACGGGCCGACCCTGACCATCCGGAAGTTCAAGAAAGACAAGCTGACCATGCGCAACCTGGTCGACTACGGGTCGATCAGTCCGGAAGGGGCGCGGGTCCTGGGGGTGATCGGCGCGTCGCGTTGCAACATCGTCATCTCCGGCGGCACCGGCTCCGGCAAGACCACCCTGCTCAACACCCTGACCGCCTTCATAGACCCCACCGAGCGGGTGATCACCTGCGAGGACGCCGCCGAGCTGCAACTGCAGCAGCCGCATGTGGTGCGCCTGGAGACCCGGCCGCCGAACCTGGAGGGCTCGGGCCAGATCACCATGCGCGACCTGGTCAAGAACTGCCTGCGGATGCGCCCGGAGCGGATCATCGTCGGCGAAGTGCGCGGACCCGAGGCCTTCGACCTGCTGCAAGCCATGAACACCGGCCACGACGGCTCCATGGGCACCCTGCACGCCAACTCCCCCCGGGAGGCGATCAGCCGCCTGGAATCGATGATCACCATGGGCGGCTACGGCCTGCCCTCGAAGACCATCCGCGAGATGATCGTCGGCTCCGTCGACGTGATCATCCAGGCCGCCCGCCTGCGCGACGGCTCGCGCCGGATCACCCATGTGACCGAGGTTGTGGGCCTGGAGGGCGAGGTGATCATCACCCAGGACCTCTTCGTCTACGAGATCACCGGCGAGGACGCCGACGGCGGGGTGGTGGGCAAGCACCGCTCCACCGGCATCGCCCGGCCCCGGTTCTGGGACCGGGCCCGCTACTACGGCCTGGAGCGCGAACTGGCCGAAGCCCTGGACGAGGCCGAATAGGTCATGCTGTTCATCATCGTCGCGGTCCTGGGCTTCGTCACCATCGCCGGCCTCGGCTTCGCCTTCACCGCGCCGAGCGGCGCCAGCGCCAAGACCATGAAGCGCGCCCAGGCGATCACCGCCACCGGCGGCAAGGCCGAGCGGCTGCGCCGGGCCAAGGCCGCGGCCAACGACCCCACCCACCGCCGCAAGCAGCTGCTCCACACCCTGAAGGAGCAGGAGCGCGCCCAGCGCAAGGCCTCCGTCAGCCTGGAGTCGAGGTTGCGCCAGGCGGGCCTCGACGTCGGCGTGCGCTGGTTCTGGATCGCCAGCGGCGTCCTGGCGGCGACGGTGTTCCTGCTGACCCTGATCCTGCGCCAGCCCTGGTGGGCGGCGGTCTGCCTGGCCTTCGGCGCCGGCGTGGGCCTGCCGCGCTGGGTGATCGGCTTCCTGGCGGGCCGCCGCACCAAGGCCTTCACCAGCCATTTCTCCGACGCCATCGACATCATCGTGCGCGGCATCAAGTCCGGCCTGCCGGTGCAGGACTGCCTGCGCATCATCGCCCGGGAATCCCCCGCCCCCCTGGGGCCGGAGTTCCAGCGGCTGGTGGAAAGCCTGGCCATGGGGGTGACCATCGAACAGGGCATGGAGAAGATGTATCAGCGCATGCCCACCTCGGAGCTGCGCTTCTTCTCCATCGTGCTGTCGATCCAGTCCAAGACCGGCGGCAACCTCGCCGAGGCCCTGGGCAACCTCTCGGCCGTGCTGCGGGCGCGCAAGCTGATGCGCGAGAAGATCAAGGCCCTGTCCTCGGAAGCCACCGCCTCGGCCTTCATCATCGGCTGCCTGCCCCCCGGGGTGATCACCCTGATCAGCCTGGCCTCCCCCGCCTACATGGCCGGAATGTTCCAGGACCCCCGCGGCCACGTGATGCTGGCGGGCAGCGCGATCTGGATGGGTCTCGGCATCTTCGTCATGCGCCGCATGATCAACTTCAAATACTAGGGCGGGCCCACCCATGAGCATCGCCAGCGTCCTCACCGATCCGGACAACATCCTCACCGTCTTCGTGGGCGGAGTGGTGTTCGCCACGGTCCTGTCGGTGGCCATTCCCCTGCTCAACCGCACCGACCTCAGCCGCCGGATGACCTCGGTCTCCAACCGGCGCGAGGAGCTGCGGCGAAAGTCCCGCGAGGCCCTGGCGGGGCACGGGGCCGCCCATTCCACCAGCACCCTTCGCCACACCGACACCGGCCTCTACAAGACCATCGTCGAGCGGCTGGACCTGCGGCGATTGCTGGAAGACCCCAAGGTGGTGGACAAGCTCGCCCAGGCGGGGTTCCGCGGCCCGGGGCCGGTGACCACCTTCTACTTCTTCCGTTTCGTCGCCCCGTTCGCCTTCGCGATCGTGATCGCCTTCTACCTTTTCCTGGTCAACGGCTTCGGCCTGTCGACCATGCTCAAGGTCTGCGCCTGCGTCGGCGGCATGACCCTGGGCTATTACGCCCCCAACATCTACATCTCCAATATCGCCGCCAAGCGCCGGGACTCCATCGTCGCCGGGTTTCCGGACGCCCTGGACCTGCTGCTGATCTGCGTCGAATCCGGCATGTCCATCGAGGCGGCCCTGCAGAAGGTCAGCCAGGAGGTGGGGGTCTCGTCCATCGAACTGGCCGAGGAGCTGTCCCTGCTGGTGGCCGAGCTCTCCTACCTGCCCGACCGCCGCCTGGCCTATGAGGGCCTGTCGCGGCGCACCAACCACCCGGGGATCAAGTCAGTGTCCACGGCGATGATCCAGGCCGAGCGTTATGGCACGCCCCTGGGCGGCGCCCTGCGGGTGATGGCCAAGGAGAACCGCGAGCTGCGCCTGGCCGCCGCCGAGAAGAAGGCCGCGGCCCTGCCGGCCAAGCTGACGGTGCCGATGATCCTGTTCTTCCTGCCGGTGCTGTTCGTGGTGGTCCTCGGCCCGGCGATCATGAAGGTCACCGACCTGACCGCGCACCATCCGATGTAGGCCGCGGCGCCATCCGCCAGTCAGGTCCGCGTCACATTCGGCGGCTAGAACCGCCGGAGCGGAGGGGTCGCGCGCCCTGGGGGATGCATGAAATACCTGTTGGGCTCGGCCGCGCTGCTGGCGCTCGTCCCCGTGATCGCGCACGGCCAGGCGGCCAGGCCCGCCGACGGCGGCGAGGTGGTGGTCACCGCCGACAAGCCCACCGCCAAGGTGCTGATCGACCGCAAGGTCTACACGGTCTCCGACGACCTGCAGGCAACCACGGCGTCGGCCGCCGAGGTGCTGAACAAGGTCCCCTCGGTCACCGTGGACGACGACGGCAATATCACCCTGCGCGGCGATCCCAACGTCACCATCCTGATCGACGGCAAGCCGTCGGCGCAGTTTTCCGGGGCGACCCGGGGGGCCAGTCTGCTGCAGATGCAGGCTGACGACATCGAGCGGGTCGAAGTGCTCACCGATCCCCCGGCCCAGTATCGCGCCGAGGGCACCGGGGGGGTGATTAACATCGTCACCAAGAAGACCCGCAAACAGGGCGTCTCCGGCGGCGGCCAGCTGAGCCTGGGCGACCAGCGGCGCTATGCGGCCAGCCTCAACGGCGCCTACAATGGCGGCCCGCTCCGTCTGTCCGGCGCCCTGGGCCTGCGGCAGGACGCCAAGGAGCGGCTGACCCCATCGACCCGGGACGCGGTAGATCCGGCGTCGGGCGACCTCGTACACAGCACCGAGACCATCGACGAACACTTTCACCGGCTGACCCCTTCAGCCAAGGCGAGCGCCGACTACGACCTGGACAAGACCCAGTCCGTCGGCGCCAGCTTCAGCCACCGCGAGCAGACGGGGGGGCGCTATTTCGATCAGGTCGACGCCAGCGGCCCCGAAGCCGCGCCGCCGTCGGGCGTCTCCGACCGGCACAGCGACGGCCATGAGTGGAACGACGACACCACCATCGGCGTCCATTTCGACCAGAAGCTTGGACGGCCTGGCGAGACCCTCAGCCTTGCGGTCCAGCAGAGCGGGACCCACGAGCGGGAACGCTATTTCTACACCAACACCGATGTTCCCGCCGCCGGTCCGCCGACCTACGACGACCTCTACCTAAATCTCGACCTGGCCAAGGACGAGGTCAGCGCGGACTACGACCTGCCCATGGCCGGCGATCACGAGCTTCGCCTGGGCTACGACCTGGAAGACGACCGCAACCATTTCGACGACCTGGGCCAAACCTTCGACCCGGTGAGCGGAGCGCCGATCTCAAACCCGGCGGTGACGAACCAGTTTCGCTACCACCAGCAGGTCAACGCCGCCTATGGGCAGTTCGAAGGGCCCCTGGGGCCCTGGCGGCTGCAGGCGGGGCTGCGGCTGGAGACGACGCATGTGGACTTCCTGCAGATCACCCAGGCCCTCCCAGGCGGCCGCAACGACTTCGGCGCCTATCCCAGCCTGCACCTGGAACGGCCCATCGGCGACGAGGGCAAGCTGTTCGCGGGGCTCAGCCGGCGGATCAACCGGCCGGACCCGGAGGCGCTCAATCCGTTCAAGGACAGTCAGGACACCTACAACCTGCGCCAGGGCAATCCCAACCTTCGGCCGCAGGACACCTGGACGTACGAGGTGGGCTACACGGTCGCCGCCAAGGCCCTGTCATATGGCGTCACCGCCTACTACCGGCTCGATCACGACAGCTTCACCACCCTCACTACGCCGGTCGACGGCGGCGTCGCCGTGCTGACCACCAATGTCAACCTGCCTAAGAGCCAGGCCGGGGGGCTGGAGTTCAACGCCAATGGCAAGCTGGGCAAGGCTTTTACCTACGCGTTGAGCGGCGACGTCTTCTACGCCCAGATCGACGCCACCACCCTGGAGGCGGCGGCGCCGGGGGTCACGGTGCTGAAATCAACCACCGGCCTCAACCTGAAGGCCAGCCTCGACTATCACCCGACGGCCAAGGATACGGCGCAGATCTCCCTGCAGCGCACCGACCGGCGGCTGACGCCGCAGGGCTATGTGGGCACGATCAACCTGGTGAACCTGGGGTATCGCCGCCAGCTGCGGCCGGACCTCGCCGCCGTGTTCACGGTCTCGGACCTCTTCGACGGGCAGCGCTACACCCGCTTCATCGACACCCCGCAACTGCGCGAGACCTACACCCGCCACCAGCTGGGCCGCATCGCCTATGTCGGTCTGGTCTACACCTTCGGGACGGCGAAGAAGGCCAAGCCGGCGGGGTTCGACTACGAGCCCTGATGGGGCGTCGACGCCGCCGCGTCGGCATAGGTCACCGCCGTCAGATAGAGGCCGTCCGAGGGCGCCACCGGGCCGCAGGCGGCGCGGTCGCGCGCCTGGAGGGCCGCGGAGAGGTCGTCCGCGGTCCAGCGCCCCAGGCCGACCTCCACCAGGGAGCCGGTCATCGAGCGCACCTGGCGATGCAGGAAGGAGCGCGCGGCGAAGGTCAGGCGGATATCCTCCCCCACCCGGATCACCTGGGCCGCGTCCAGGGTCTTCACCGGGGACCTGGCCTGGCAGAGCACGTCGCGGAAGGTGGTGAAGTCGTGCTGCCCGAGCAGGACCTGGGCGGCGGCCTGCATGGCGTCCGCGTCCAGGGGTTTCTTCAGCTGCCAGACCCGCCCCATGTCCAGGGCCGCGCGGCTGTGGCGGTTGAGGATGCGATAGAGGTATCGGCGCCCGGTGGCGGCGAAGCGGGCGTGGAAGCCAGGCGGGGCGAGGCTGGCCTCCAGGATCGAGATCGGCTCCGGGACCAGGTGGGCGTTGAGGGCGTCGCGGACGACTGCCGGGCGCCAGTCCTTGGAAAGGTCCACGTGGGCCACCTGGCCGGTGGCGTGCACGCCGGTGTCCGTGCGGCCGGCGCAGAAGACCCGGACCGCCTCGCCGGTGAAGGCTGTCACCGCGCGCTCCAGGGAGCCCTGCACCGTGGGCTGGCGGTCCTGGATCTGGAAGCCGCGATAGGGGCGGCCGTCGTATTCGACGAGCAGGCGATAGCGCGGCATCAGGCCAGCCGGCTCCCGACGCGCAGGGGAAAGCCCCGCAGGAAGACGTCGGCGGCCTGGACCCCGCGGCCTTCGCGCTGGACCTGCAACAGTCGCACCGCCCCCTCGCCGCAGCCGATCAGCAGCGCGTCGTCAAGGGTCTCGCCCACCGGTCCGCGCGCGTCCTCGACGCGGCTGAGCAGCGCCTTGACCCGCACCAGGCCGCGCTCGCCGGGGGCCATGAACCAGGCGCCGGGAAAGGGCGAGAGTCCCCGGATGCGGCGGTCGACCACTTCGGCCGGCAGGCCCCAGTCGATGCGGGCCTCCTTGGGGCGGATTTTTCGGGCGTAGGTCGCGTCGTCCTCGCCCTGGGGCGTTTCCTGGGCCTCGCCCCGGCCCACCGCCGCCAGGGTCTGCGCCATCAGCCGCGCGCCGATCGGCGCCAGCCGGTCATGCAGGGTTCCGGCGGTCTCCAGGGCGTCGATGCGCACGGTCTCGGAGGCCAGCACCGGCCCCTCGTCCAGCCCCTCGGTCATCCGCATCACCTGCACCCCGGTCACCCGGTCGCCGGCCATGATCGCCCGCTGCAGGGGCGCCGCGCCCCGCCACCGGGGCAGCAGCGAGCCGTGCAGATTGAAGGATCCCAGGCGCGGCGCGTCCAGCACCGCCGCCGGCAGGATCTGGCCGAAGGCGACCACCACGGCGGCGTCGAGGTTCAGGGCCTGGAAGGCGGCGATCTCGGCGGGATCGCGCATGGAGGCGGGGGTGTGGACCGAAAGGCCGTGGGCCTCGGCGAAGGCCTGCACCGGCGAGGGGCGCAGAGCCTGGCCGCGCCCCCGGGGCGCGGGGGGTTGGGAATAGACCGCGGCGACCGCGTGGCCCGCCTCGACGAGGGCGGCCAGGGACGGGACGGCGAAGTCGGGGGTTCCCAGGAAGGCGATGCGCATCGGCGGGGTTTAGCGTCGGTTGCGCGGCGGGGCAAAGCCTTGCGGGAACCTTGCGCCGCCCGGGCCGTTCTTGGTCCGCAGATTTTCCCCGTCCGGAGGCCTTTTCATGCGTGTTCTCGTCCTCGTCGCTGGCCTTTGCCTCGCGGCGGCCGCCTGCAGCAAGTCCGACGCCGACCGGATCGGCCAGGACACCAAGGCCGCCGGCCAGGACATCGGCGCCGAGGCCCACAAGGTCGGCCAGGATCCCGCCATCAAGGACGCCGGGGCCAACCTGAAGGACGCCGGCCACGACGCCGCCGTCGCCCTGCGCCACGACGCGGCCGTCGCTGACGTAAAGGTCAAGGACGCCGCCCGCACCACTGACGCGGAACTAAAGAAAACCGGCCGCGACGCCCACAACGCAGCGCAGGACGCAGGGGGCAAGGCGGCGGATCACTAGGGCGCGTCGAGCGCGTTTTGCGCACCGCCCGCCGATCTTCCGTCATCGCCGGGCTTGTCCGGGCGACCCAGGATCGCTGGCGATGAAAGGTGATCGCTGCGGGCGCCGTTGCGAAAATCGGCCGCGGCTAGCGAGCGGGATCTCCCCCGCCGTTCGTGTTCCTGGGTCGCCGGGTAGTAGCGCGGCGATCGCAAAGCGATCGCAAGCGGATGGCCCGGCGATGACGGACAACTTTGGGGTTTGGCAGGGAAGGTCTTGGTGCTCGTAACGCACCCGTCGTGGACGTGATCAGGCCGCCTTCGCCGCCTTCTTCACCTTGGCCACGGCCCGCTCGCGCTTCAGGCGCGACAGGTGGTCGATGAACAGCACACCCTCCAGGTGGTCCATCTCGTGCTGGATGCAGACCGCGAAGACGCCCTCGGCGTCCTCCTCAATCAGCTCCCCGTGGTAGTTCAGGTAGCGCAGCTTGACCCGGGCCGGGCGTTCGACCTCGTCATAGATGTCGGGGACGGACAGGCAGCCTTCCTCGTAGGGGGCGGTGTCTTCCGAGCTCCAGAGAATTTCCGGGTTCACGAAGTAGCGCGGCGCCTTGTCCTCTTCGGCGCGGGCGAGGTCCATGACGATGACACGCTGGGGCACACCGATCTGGACCGCCGCCAGCCCGATGCCGGGCGCCGCGTACATGGTCTCCAGCATGTCGTCCATAAGCGCGCGCAGAACGTCGTCCACGGTCTCGACGGGGGCGGAAACCTGCTTGAGCCGGGCGTCCGGTACGGTGATGATCTCTCTAAGCGCCATGGATGCGCAGGTAGGTCACTGAAATCCGAGCGTCAAGGTCGGCTAATCGTCGCGTCAGGCCGCTTCTTCCGGCGCGGCGAGCTTGGCCAGGGCGCGGGTGGCGGTCTCCACCGGCTCCAGGACTGGCAATTCCTTGCCCTCGTGGTCCACCGCCAGGTCCTCGAACCGGCGGGCCTGGGTGAGCACCTGGGTCTCCAGGGAGCCGACGAAGGCGTTGTAACGGCCCACGGCGGTCTCCAAGGCCTTGCCCAGGCCGGCGGCGTGGCCGCCCATCACCGAGATGCGTTTGTAGAGCTCGCGGCCGAGGACGGCGATCTTGTCGGCGTTGGCCGCCTGCTCTTCTACGCGCCACCCATAGGCGACGGCCTTGCATAGGGCGAACAGGGTGGTGGGGGTGACCAGCAGCACCCGCTTTTCCATCGCCTCGCTCATCAGGTCGGGCATGCGATCGAGGGCCGCGGCCAGGAAGCCGTCGCCGGGGACGAACATGGCCACGAAGTCGGGGGAGCCCTCCTTCTGGAACTGGTCCCAGTAGGTCTTGGCGGACAGGCCCGCCATGTGGGCGCGCACGCTGGCCGCGTGGCGGCCGTAGGCGGCGTCGCGCAGGGTCTCGTCCACGGCGTCCTGCGCCTCAAGGAAGGCGTTGAGGGAGCATTTGGCGTCGATGACGAACACGCCGCCGCCGGGCATCCGCACCTTCACGTCCGGCCGCCGGCGGCCCTCCTCGGTGTCGACGGAGAACTGCTCCTCGAAGTCGAAGCGTTTGGCGAGGCCCGCGAGCTCCAGGACGTTGCGCAGGGTCTGCTCCCCCCAGCGGCCCTGAACGCCCGCGCCCCGGCGCAGGGCGGCGGACAGCTTGCGCGCCTCGGTCTGGGTGTCGACGCTGGCCTGCAGCACGGCGGCGATCTGCTGCTTGAGACCGCCGGTCTCCTCGGCCCGCAGCTTTTCCACCGCGGTCACCTGCTCCTGGAACTTGGCCAGGGTCTCGGCCACGGGCTTCAGCTGGGCGTCCAGCCGCGCCTGGGCCAGCTGTTGCTGGGCGTGGAAGGTCTCGCTGGCCCGGGTGACCAGTTGGTCGGCCACGGCCTGGGCGGATTCGGCGGCCTGGGCGCGCAGCAGCTCGCTGATCGCCCCCTGGCCGTCGACGGTGAGCCGCGCCCGCTCCTCCGCTACCGCCAGACGCGTGGCCAGGTCGGCCGCCTGCGCCCGGGCGCGGGTCCAGGCGACGAGGGTCAGGGCGAGGCCGAGACCGAACAGGACGGTGGCGGCGGCGAGGATCGGGAGCAGAATACCGTTCATGGTCCGTTCCATAGCCGGAGTCGGCGGGGGAGCCAAGGGTGGGCGGCGGCCTCCTGGCTAGAGAAGCCCATGCGAGGTGGTCGATTTGACGGCGCCCACCTGGCCCGCCCAAACCGTGAGCGTGACCGACCAGAAGCTGAAACCGAAAAGGCTCTGATGCGCGCAAACCACCTGTCCGTCCCTCGGGGGATAGCATCTGTAGCCGCCTGCCTGCAGCCGATCGATCGCCGCTGCGATCGGCGTGCCCAGGGGGATTCGATGGGACACGCGGCGCTGGGTGTCCGCCTGGTCATGTCCCAGCAGATTGCGGCCATCGTCGGCGAGCACGAGACTCGGCGTAGACAGAAAAATCGCCGCCAGCGCCAAGGTCACGCCGATTTTCCGGGCCTGGCGTAGTCTCGACATCAAGGGCCGTCCCCGCGGTCTGCTGGCGTGATCGACGGTCAGTCGAGCGCCGCGAACGCCGGCGCATAAGCCACTTCGCCGGCTAGCGTCGGCAGTGTCCCGCCCAGGGTCAAGGCCATGAAATGTTCCCCGGCATAGGGGGACGAAAACGCCGCCGCCAACGCGGCATTGAAACCGAACCGGCCGTAGTAGTCAGGATCGCCCAGGACGAAGACCGCTTGCCAGCCATCCGCCCCGGCCAGCGCCAGTCCCTCCTTGATCCGCAGCGACGCGATCCCTTGGCGACGATGCGACGCGGCCGTCGCGACGGGGGCGAGGCCGAGGGCGCGGAACGGCGCGGTCATCGGGCTGAACAGCACATGGCCGACCACGGCGGCGTCGTCTGTGGCCACCAGCGAATAGACCACCTCCCCGTCCGCCCGCAGCCGGTCGACGAGGTCGGCCTCGGCCCGGGTCGGAAACGCCGCTACCACCAGCAATCGGATCGCCGCGCGATCCCCCGGTGTCTCCAGCCGAATCTGCAACATCTCATCACGGCGCCGGCTTGACGGTGATCACCCGCTCGGCGTTGGCCATCACCGCGGCGCGGGAATAGAGCAGCGGCGCATAGCCGCCGCCGGCCCAGATCGGGAAGAGGTCGCGGTAGTGGGGGCTGGCGGGATCGCCGGACTGGCCGGGGGTGTTGATCACCACCGAATTGTCCCAGGCGCCCACGTCCAGCACCATCCGCACCGACGCGCCGGCGATAACGTTGAAGTCGCCCGGCCGATACGTAGTAGCCATGGGGGTCGAGGCCGAGCCGCCGACCTCGAGCGGGCCGACGCTCAGCTGGGCCTTGAACTCCGGCGTGGCGACGGCGGCGACGGCGGGGGTGAACTGGGCGTGGTGCAGGGCGCCCCAGCGCCATTTGGCCGGGTCCGCGCCTAGCTGGCCGACGACATCCCGCCAGGCCTCGCCCAGGGAGGTCAGCAGGATGCGGTCGCGAACGGCCCGCGGGTCCGGCCCGAACCGGCTGTCGGGATGGCTCAGCCAGTCGGTCACCGCCGCCAGCTGCGGGTCGCTGAACGCCGGCCGGGCCTTTTCCGGGACCAGGGCCTCCACCGCCGCCTTGCGCAGATGCCGGGCGACCCAGACCTCATAGAGGGCCGCATGCGGACTGGCGGCGGTCTCGGTCCCGTCCCAGCCCGCCAGCAGCGCCAGGGCCGCGGTCTCGTCGGCGTCGCGCCCGGCCAGGCCGGCCAACAGCCCCGCCGTCTCCCGGGCCAGGGGACTGTGCTGGTCGGTCTGGATGCGCATCATGTCGGTCAGGTCCAGCTTGTCCTTGGCCCGCAGCTGCGACTGGATCTCGTCGATGCGCGAGCGGTCGACCCATTCGAAGCCCAGCTTGCGGGTCTCGGCGGGATAGGTCGCCGGCAGGTTCATCTCGTTGGCCGTGGCCAGCCACCCCTGGGCCGGGTTCTTCACCGACGGGAAGTCCGCCGGGGCGGTCATGCCCTTCCACTCGTAGCGCCCGTCGCCGGGCACGGGGGTCAGGCCGTCCCAGTTGGGCCGCACCGGCGCATAGGCCGAGGGCAGCCAGCCGATGTCCCCGTGGGTGTCGGCGTAGACCAGGTTCAGGGGTGGGCCGCCCCAGTGGGCGTGGGTGGTCTCGAAATCCGCCCAGCTCGACGCCCGGAACATCCAGGCGGCGTTGAAGTAGCCCGCGCCCCCCGGCAGGTCCCAGATCGAGCGCACGGCGTAGGCCCGGTGGTGAAGGTCGTCCTCGGCCAGCACCGGCCCGTGCCGGGTGAAATGCAGTTCGATGTCCCGGTCCGGCTCGCCCTTCACCTCCAGCCGCTCATGAACCATGCGCATCGGCTCCCAGCCGCCCTTGTAGCGGTAGGCCCCGGGATGGTCCGGCGAGAGTTCGTAGACATAGAGGTCCTGCTGGTCGGCGTAGAAGATGGTCAGGCCCCAGGCGGCCACGTCGTTGTGGCCGAAGCTCACCCCCGGCAGGGAGGGCTCCCCCGCGCCGATGATGTGCAGGTCCGGCGCGTCCAGGTGCACCAGGTAGCGGAGGGAGGGGACGCTGTGCTCCCGGTGCGGGTCGTTGGCCAGGATCGGCCGGCCGGTGGCGCTGCGCGAGGCGGCGACGATCCAGTTGTTGGACCCCTCCATGGTGATCTCGTCGTTGCGCTGGGCCAATTCTCGCGCATCAGGGGCCTTGGCGTCCGGCGCCTCGGCGACCATGCGCTTGCCGTCGAAGGCGACCGGGGTGGTGCCCAGGAGGTAGTCGCGCAGGACGCCGGTATCGACGTCGCAGGGATCGAGGCCCGCCGGCACGGTGATCCTGTGCTTCGGCTCGATCTTGTGGCGCAGGGTCTCCACTGTCAGCCCGCCGTGGCAGATCGATTGGGCGCGCAGCACCTCGGCGAGCAGGTTGCCCACCAGGGCGTGGCTGCGAATGCGCACCACGTCGTCGGTGCTCCACAGTTCCGGCTGCGAGTTGGTGAGGGCGAACTCCGGCGGCAAGGGGCGGCGGCCGGCCTTCACCTCGCCGATATAGGCGTTGATCCCGGCGGTGAAGGCCTCGGTCCAGGCGCGGGCGTCGGCGGGGTAGGACGCCCACTCGGCGGCCATGTCACCGCGGTAGAGCAGCAGCCGAGCCGCCCGGTCCTTCTCGATGAACTGGGCTCCGAAACTGGCCGATAGCCGCCCCAACCCCCGCTTGCGCCACAGGTCGATCTGCCAGAGCCGGTCGCGGGCGGCGTTGAAGCCCTGCAGGAAGAAGGCGTCGTGGGCGCTGGCGCCATAGATGTGGGCGATGCCCCAGTGGTCGACCACGATCTCGCCGGGTGCGACGAGGCCGGGCAGGGCCACGGTCTCAGTGATCGCCGCCGGCGGGGCGGGCTGGGCGAGGGCGGGCGACAGTCCCAGGAGGGCGAGGCTCGCCGCCAATAGCGCAGCTGTCTTCATGTCCGCCCCCGCAGTCGCCATCGGAGGTCAGCTTAAAGGCCTGCCCCCGATGGGCAAGGGGCGTGTCTCCCCCGCTCCGCCGGTCATGGGCTGTACCCGTGCCAATTGTTGCGTGAATTCGGGGGCTTGTCGGCATCACCGCGTTAGGCGACAAGCTGGCGGTCGCGAGCTTAGAGGGACGGCGTTCATGATCAGGAAGGCGGCGTGTGCGGCGGCCGGCGCGATCCTCGCCCTGTCTTCCGTCCAGGCGACGGCCGCGCCGGATCAGCCGGCGGCTGACCTGACGCGGGTGCTCATCCAAGGCTGCCTCGCCGATCCCAGCCCGGCGGCCGTCGCCAAGCTCGCCGCGGCCGTGGGGGCGACGCCCTATCCGGAGGCCCAGACCCGGAATGTGCTGGCCCAACATGGCAGCACCACCATTCCCGACATCCGCACCCCCGGCACGGTCGACCGCACCGAGACCGAGATGGTCGCCTACCAGGGATGGGCCCTGCCCGGGCCCGGCGGCGGCGGCCTGGCCTATCGGGAACAGCGGATCCGCAGGGTGACGATCGAGCAGGCCACGGACGAGCCGCTGGACGACCTGCGCGTCACGCTAAGCCGCGCCTGCATCGTCGAGACCCGAGCGCGCAGCGGCCGCGCCGTCTTCGCGGCCTACGAAGCCCTTCACGGCGGGGACTACGGCGCGCTGATCACCGCCGACCGCAAGGACATCATCATCTTCCGGTTCAGTCCGGACGCCTACGACATCGAGCTCGACATCAGCCTGGATGCGCCCCTGGCGGGAACCCGGCCGGGAATCGAACGAAACGGTCCCAGCCGGCTCGTGCTCCAGGACGGCGGACCTCGGTTCATCAGCAGCGTCACCCCCGGGGTGCAGACGGTCACCCTGACCCGCGCCGCCCTGCTGGAGGGGCTCGATCGACCGGCGACTATTGGCTTCGGCAACACGGCAGTGGCGGCGGTCGCGACGCCAGCACCGACGCCCCCCCCTAAGCCGGTCGCCTCGCCCTGAGGGCCTGGGCGATGGTGCCGTCGTCGAGCCAGTCCAGCTCGCCGCCGACAGGCACGCCGCGGGCGAGGCTGGTGACGCTGACGCCGGTGTTGGACAGGCGGTCGGCGAGGTAGTGGGCGGTGGTCTGGCCGTCGACGGTGGCGGGCAGGGCCAGGATCACCTCGCGCACGACGCCGCCGCCCACCCGCGCGGTGAGTTCGTTGACCCGCAGGGCTTCCGGGCCGCGGCCATCCAGGGCCGAGAGCAGGCCGCCAAGCACATGGTAGCGGCCGTGGTAGGTCCCGCCCCGCTCCAGGGCCCAGAGGCCGCCGACCTCCTCGACCACGCAGATCAGGGTCTCGTCGCGGCTGCGGTCGGCGCAGACGGCGCAGGGATCGGAGGTGTCCAGGGCGCCGCAGATGGTGCAGGCGCGCACCTTGTCCGCCGCCTCGGCCATGGCCTGGGCCAGGGGACGAAGCAGCTGGTCGCGGCGCTTGAGCAGGGCCAGGGCCGAACGCCGCGCAGATCGCGGGCCGAGGCCGGGCAGCTTGGCCAGGAGGGCGATCAGCCGCTCGATTTCAGGTCCGGCGGAGGCGCCCATCGATCCTCGGGTCTGGCTCAGAACTTGGGAAAGCCGGGCATGCCCGCGAACGGCCCGGCGACGGCCTTCATGGTCTCGGCCTGGGCGGCGTCCAGCTTGCGCTTGGCGTCGGCGTGGGCGGCGACGATGAGGTCGGACACCATCTCGGCGTCCTCGGGCTTGAGCAGGTCCGGATCGATCTCGACACTGCGCAGCTCTCCCGAGCCCTTCAGGGTCAGCTTGACCATGCCCCCGCCGGACGCGCCCTCGACCACCGTCTCGGCGAGCCGGGACTGGGCCTCCTGCAGCTTTTCCTGCATGGCCTGGGCCTGTTTCATCAGGGATCCGAGGTCTTTCATGGGGCGATCCTGGCGAGGTCGAAGAAAGGGAGGCCTTCTCCCCTTGCGGGAGAAGGTGGCCGCCGAAGGCGGACGNNAGGGGTCGCGCCGGCCTATCCGCGCCGTTTCGACAACGCATCTCAGCGGCCGGTGAGACCCCTCATCCGGCGCTTCGCGCCACCTTCTCCCGCAAGGGGAGAAGGCCTTTTGGAAAACGCTCGCCTCAATCATCCTGATCCGTCTCCCCCATCTCCTCGCTCACCGGCGCCACCACCGGCGCGGGGATGTTGCGGATGCCGACGATCTCGGCGCCGGGGAAGGCCTCCAGCAGCTGGCGGACGAAGGGGTCGGCCTCGATCTGGGCGCGGGTCTCCCGCTCCTCGCGCTTCTGCTTCTCCCAGGCGCTCTCGGCGCCGCCGCCGCCCTCGGCCGCCACCAGCCAGGGCTGGCCGGTCCATTCCTTGAGCCGCGCCACCAGCCGGCCGGCGAGGTTGGCCGGGGCGCCGGGGGCGGGCTCGAAGGTGATCGCGCCGGGCCGAAAGCTGATCGGCCGCAGAAAACGCTCCACATCCAGGCCGAGGGTGATTTCCCGGCGGGTCTTGATGAGGGCCACCACCTCGTCGAAGGACTGCGGCGAGGCCAGGGCGTGCACCGCCGCCGGCTGGGCCCGCGGATCGGTGGGCCGGGCCAGGGCGCCGCCGGAGCCCGCGCCGCCGAAGGCCGTGCCGCCGGCCTGGGGTCCGCCCCC
>PLSW01000236.1 GCA_003165275.1 Caulobacteraceae bacterium | reverse complement strand
AACAAATTTATCGCGCGCGCTTTCGCGCGAACATCTGCGCGTCCGCCTCGGCCAGGGCCTGCTCGGCGGTGACCCCCGGCTCGATCTGGCGCAGGCCGTAGCTGACCTTCAGCGGCGCTAGCCATTCGCCGCACTGAATCGGCTCGTTCTCGATGGTGGCGGCCAGGGCCGCGGCTTTGGCCAGGGCGGCGGAGAGGTCCGTCTGCACCAGGATCACCCCGAACTCGTCGCCCCCCAGCCGCCCGACGATGTCGGATTCGCGCACATTGGCCGACAGGCGCTCGGCCACCGCCCGCAAGGCGACGTCCCCGGCGGCGTGGCCGAAGCGGTCGTTGACCGCCTTGAACCCATCCAGGTCGAAATAGACCAGGCTGGCCGGCCCGCCGTAGCGCTGGGCGAAGGTCAGCACCCGGCGCAGCTCGCGCATGAAGGCGCGGCGGTTGAGCAGGGGGGTGAGGCCGTCCTGGTCGGCCAGGCCCTCGGCCTCGGTCAGCCGCGCCTTGAGCCGGCCGACCTCCTTGCGCAGCTCGTCCACCTCAACCAGCAGGCCGGCGAGGGCGGCCTGGACAGCGGGGGTGAGGTCGGCCTCGCCGAGGCCCAGGAAGGTGGCGGTGTCGGCGACGGGGGCGCTCGCCGCGCCGGACTGGGCGGAAGCGACCTGCAGCGCCGTGCGGCGGCGTACGCCCGAGAGGGGATCGGCCCTGACGCCCAGAAGCTTCATCGCGCATCACGCATGGACGCCGGTCCCGGGCCGCGCACTCCAGATTCGTCTGAAGAATCGACAGCCTTATGCCGAATCTTAACGCCATTGGTTGCGGGGGCATAGGGCAGGCCTATAACCAGGGGCTTTTCCGAAATGGGGAAGCCGCCTTGAGCGCGAAGACGCCGCCAGTCGCCATCATCATGGGCAGCCGTTCGGACTGGCCGACCATGAAGCTCGCCGCCGAATGCCTGGACGCTCTGGGTGTCGGCTATGCGGCCAAGGTGGTCTCCGCCCACCGCACCCCCGACCGGATGTACGCCTTCGCCAAGGGCGCCAAGGCCGCAGGCTTCCAGGTGATCATCGCCGCCGCTGGCGGCTCAGCCCACCTGCCCGGCATGACCGCCTCGCTGACCGACCTGCCGGTGCTGGGCGTGCCGATCCAGTCCAAGGCGTTGAACGGCCTCGATTCCCTGCTGTCCATCGTGCAGATGCCGGGGGGCATACCCGTGGCCACCCTGGCGATCGGGGAGGCGGGGGCCAAGAACGCCGGCATCCTCGCCGCCCAGATCCTCAGCCTGAACGATCCCGCCCTCGCCGAGCGCCTGGCCGCCTTCCGCGCCCGCCAGACCGCCGAGGTCGCCGAGAGCGTCACGGACGACTAGCCATGGCCCGCTTTCCCCTCGCCCCCGGCTCGACCATCGGTGTCCTCGGCGGCGGCCAGCTGGGCCGCATGCTGGCCCTGGCGGCGGCGCGGCTGGGCTTTGACGTGGCCATCCTGACGCCGGAGGTGCAGTCTTGCGCCGTGCGGGTGGCGGCGCGGGCGATCATCGCCAACTACGACGACCCCGTCGCTCTGGAATCCCTCGCCCGGGCCGCAGACGTGGTCACCTTCGAGTTCGAGAACGTGCCCGCCGTCGTGGTCGAACAGCTGACGGCCTTCGGCGCCCAGGTGGCCCCTGGCGCCCGCGCCCTGGCCGTCGCCCAGGATAGGGTGGACGAGAAGACCTTCCTGAACGGCTGCGGCGCGCCGACGGTGGATTTTCAGGCCGTGGACAGCGTCGCCGACATCCTCGCCGGCCTCGACCGCCTGGGCGCCCCGGCGCTGCTGAAGACCCGGAGGGAGGGCTACGACGGCCGCGGCCAGACCTGGGTGGAGAGCCACGCCGACGCGGCGGCGGCCTACGAGCGCATCGGCGTGGTCCCGGCCATCCTGGAGGCCCGCGCCGCCTTCCGCCGCGAACTGTCGGTGATCGCCGCCCGGGGCCGGGACGGGGAGGTGGTCGCCTATCCCCCGGGGGAGAACCACCATGAGAACGGCGTCCTGCGCCGCACCCGCGCGCCCGCCCAGGTCACCGCGGCCCTGCTCGCGCAGATCGAGACCATCGCCGCCCGCATCCTGACCTCCCTCGACTATGTGGGGGTGATGGGGGTGGAGCTGTTCGAGCTCGAGGACGGCCGGCTGCTGGTCAACGAGTTCGCCCCGCGGGTGCACAATACTGGCCACTGGACCTTGGACGGCTGCGAGGTCGACCAGTTCGAGCAGCACATCCGCGCCATCGCCGGCTGGCCCCTCGGCCCGACGACGCCCCTGGCGTTCGTGGAGATGGAGAACCTGCTGGGCCCCGAGGCCCACGACTGGCTGGCCCTGGCCGGCGAGGCCGAGGCCCGGGTCTGGCTCTACGGCAAGGGCGATGCGCGGCCGGGGCGGAAGATGGGGCACGTGAACAGGCTGCGGCCGTTGAAGGGGTAGGGGGGGCGACCCTTCAACCGTCATGGCCGGGACAAGCCCGGCCATGACGGAAATCGAGGACCTCGCGCGGAACACGCACGCAAATCGTGCAAGGGCAGCGACCTGCCGGCTACCCCCGCCCGTACCGCAGCCGCCCCAGCCCCGCCGCCAGGCTCTCCGCCAGACCGCCGGTCTTGATCTTCGCCTTGAAGGCCTCGAACCGCATGACGTTCTCGATCCGGCGGCCGAGGTAGGCGCTGGCGGCCTCGCGGCCGGAGCCGAGGCGGATGCCCAGGGCGGTGAGCAGGATCGCCCCCAGGATCACCCGCTTGGAATAGTGGTTCTCGTCGGTGGCCGTATCCCCCGCCCAGCGCCAGAGGGCGTCGGCGCTCTCCCAGCCCAGGCGCAGGCCCAGGGGGGCGTTTGCGGGCAGGGCGAGGAAGGCCGCCCAGCGCTTGGTGGCGGCGTTGTCCGCGTCCGCCGCGTCCAGCCAGGCCTCGACGGCGACGCGGATGCGCTCGCGCATCTTCAGGGCGGCGGGGTCGAGGGGGGCGACGGCGGCCAGGGCCGCGGCGTCGTGGCGGCGGGAGAACAGGGCGGCCAGGTCGCGGGCGCCGCTCGGCGAAACCAAGTCGCATTCCCCCGGCGACAGCCCCGCCGCCTCGGCCGCCTTGGCCACGAGGCCGGGGTTCCAGCCCAGGGTGGGGGCGAGGGGGATAGCGGCCTCGATCAGCCGCTTTTCGGCCTGATCCGTCCAGTCGGGTACGGTGGTGTCCATGGATTCCGTTTATACCTCCGTGAGCGCGCCGTCTCGCCGTAGACAGGCGCTAACGCCTCTGGTATCAGCCGCACCCTACATCCGCGGGAGCCTCTCGCGGAGCCGAATTCCTATCGCCGGCTGCAGGAACGAGCGCCGGTGCGCCGAGGAGGACCTGGTCATCGTTCAGATTTTCGTCCGCGACAACAATGTCGACCAGGCGCTGAAAGCGCTGAAGAAAAAGATGCAGCGTGAAGGCTCGTTCCGCGAGATGAAGCGCCACGTCCATTATGAAAAGCCGTCGGAAAAGCGCGCCCGTCAAAAGGCCGAAGCTGTGCGTCGCGCCCGCAAGCTGGCCCGCAAACGCCTGCAGCGGGAGGGTCTGCTGCCCGCCCCGAAGAAGGTCATCCGCGCCTAGAGCGGGACTCCATTAGACGGAACCGTATCCGGAGTTGACGAGGTAGTTGGCGCACTCCTGCGGGCTGAAGAGGTCGAGGAGCTGGCCGACCTTTCGCCAGGTCGCTTCGACGTCGCGAGGCTGGGCCTTTCGCATCAGATGTTTGAGCTTGGCGAAGACCTGCTCGATGGGGTTCAGGTCGGGGCTGTAGGGCGGCAGGAAGATGAGATGGGCGCGTCTGGCCCTGACGGCGGCGCGGGCCGCCGTGCTTTTGTGGCTGCCCAGATTGTCCAGAACGACGACGTCGCCCGGCGAGAGGGTCGGAGCCAGGATCTGCTCAATGTAGAGCAGGAAGAGTTCGCCGTTGATCGGTCCGTCGATCACCCAGGGCGCGTCGATGCGGTCATGCCGTAAGGCGGCGATGAAGGTCAGGGTCTTCCAGTGTCCGTAGGGCGCGTATGCCTTCAGCCGGCGTCCCTTCGGCCCCCAGCCGCGCAGGGGCGCCATGTTGGTCTTCACCCACG
>PLSW01000003.1 GCA_003165275.1 Caulobacteraceae bacterium | reverse complement strand
GTCTTGGCGCGGGATGGGGTCTGGACGGGCCTGCGGATGCCGGTGAGGCCATTTCAACGTGGATGTGGGGGATGGGCAGGCGAACCCCTCGGGGGTGCCGGTGAGGCTTATTTCCGTGGCGCCGCCGCAGCGACTTCCTCGGCGCCATCAGAAGTTCACCATCAAAAGATCACCATCAAAAGGACTTCCTCGGCCAACCAGCACCGATGCCGGTGAGGCCCATTCGATGTGGTCGGCGGGGAACGCCTCTGGCGGAATGTCGATGTGGGAGATCATTGAGTGCCGGTGCGCTCGCTGTCGCTCGGCGCCCCAGCAGCCAATGGACGAGTCGCTCAGGCGGGGCGCCTTCGCTTTTTCGTCCATCGGCGTTTTTTGAGAGACGATCAGGGAGTCGTTCTCCTCGAACTGGTCATCCCGACCATGGCTACATTCATTAGGAAGATGCGGACGCATTTTCTCCCCCCTGCCGACCAGACGACAAATGCGTCAGTCGGCAGAGGGGAGAACGGCGTTCATTCATTGAGGTCGGCTGAACGGCTCATCAGCACCGATCCTGCTTTACGCAGGCGGCAGGTGGTTTCCCGAGACCTGCGTCGTTGCCCTATCTCGATCTGACCACACCGGACGATGGGTTAGGGGTGATCCGGCAGGATGCGACAAGCAGTCTGGTCATCCGTCGGGCCTTGCTGCCCTCGGTTGGTCATCAGTATCAAACGGTTATCAGTGATGCGGCATCACCGAAGCTCACACGCGCTGCGATGAGCGGACAACGCGCGTGCGGATGGCTGTCAATCGACCAGACAGACTCATCCTCTTGTGAAAAGTGCCTTTTTACGAGCTTGGCTCGTCGAGCGGCGGCATGAGATCGCTGCGCGCATGGGGCGATTAACTCCCCACGGGGCTTATCATACCACTCGTTGTCGGGCGCCGGTCTCTATAACCGGTGGCCGTGTTGCGGGGGGCTTCCGCAGTTGATCCCCTGAGCTTCGTAGCAGTTGTCGCGGCTGAACCGCTCCAATATCTATTTATCTCACGAAGCAAGGTGTCGCGTATATATAATTCTGTGCGCGACAAGAACTCATATCACCCCAGATAAATATATAGATCAGGCCAACTGTTGCCTGATATTATGTCTTATACATGGGGAAACACATGGATGAAATCTACGAACTTCTGGTGCGGAAAGGCTACGCCCGATCCGGCAGATTTACCAGTCAGCACTACTGCGGACGCAGCCCGAACTACATCGCCATGGGCGGCGGCATATCCGACTCCGCTGGGCTGGAAGTCGCCCGCCAACTCGCCGCCGAGCACCGCTGGCTGACCGCGCTGCGCGTGCTCATGATCCTGCTCGGGCGCCGCCAGCGCGACGACGAGGTGGCGGCATGAACAAGCCGTCCGCTCCCTTCACGCCTTCGCACCGCATCACATGGCAGATCAACTTCGACGACGAGACCGACGACCGGCGCCGGATCGAAGGCGAATGGTGGTGCTGCGACAACACCCAGCGCAGGTGGTTCCGCCGCGCCCTGACCCGTCATGGCGCCGTCGAGTTCCACTTCGAGGATCAGCACGAAGCGACGATGTTCTGGCTGGCGAACTGACGGCCCGCAAACGATCAGGAGGCCGTCCCCGAGACCGTTCGATCAGGACGGCATCCAGTTCTCCACGAACGACTTGACCATCAGCAGGTCGCGGTCGTGGCCGAGTTGGAATGACATCGACAGGAAGCCGCCAGCCAAGCTGAACATGGTGCCCCCGTCGAACTGAACACCCCGATCCGCCAGTTGGGCGAGCAGATCACGCCGGATCGCTTCGCCCGCCATCTGACGGACATCGACGCTCGCAGGGTCGATGTCGTCCGCCTTCAACCGCTCAACGACCAATCCGATCTGCGCGGCCAGCACCGCGCCGTCGAACTCGTGGATCACCAGCAGTCCGTCCGACACATTCACCCCGTTGACCCAAGCCGATCCAAGCCATCAGCGTAGCCGCGTCAGATTACCAAAACGGGGGCTCCATGACCGACGACAGCACATCGACCGCCACGGTCAGCGACGATGAAATCGGGTCGTTGGAAGACCGTTCCGGCGACCACACCGCCTTGGCCCTGTCGCATCCACCATTCCGCCGGCTCGGCTGGCCGGCGCCGCCCGCCTTCAGCGGCCAGTCCCTGTCGCGGGACTGGGCCCCGTCCGCAGTCCAGCGCTAGGCGCCCGATATGACGTCGATCTGGGCGACCAAGGCCCGTAGCCGCTCCAAGAGGTTCGCTGGGTCAGCCGCCGAGCCCGGCTTGCGCAAAAGCTGCAGGGCGGAAAGATGGACGTCCACCGAGGCTTGATGCCACCGGCCGAGGGTGGCGAGCCTGTCTACGAGCTCGCACAAACTATAGGCCGCCCGGCCGAGCTCGGGCAGGTCAAATACCCCGGCAATTCCGTGGATTTCGTTGGATATCCGGTAGATCTCCCCGCGGACCTCATCCGAGGGTGGGGGCCCGCCCCGACCACAAAGGCTGAGTAGTTCAGCCAGCAATGCGTCCAGGCTGGCGACGCAGTCGTCGCGAATAAGCGCCAGATTCTGCTCCGCCTTTCCCAGGGCGGCGCCGACGCGCACGCCCCCCGGCTTGGCGGTGAGCGCGGTCAGCGGATTTTGCCACTGAACGAACATCGCGTTGCTCATTCAGCAATCCTCGCCCAACCGGCGGATCGCAGCCGGTTGCGGACTAGGCCGCCGGTTGGCCGTCGTCGTCATCATGCCTGCGCCCCTTGGAGCCATGCGGAAGCGGGCCTCCCTTTCGAAATCGTCGATCCGGGCCGACGTAGCCGTCGCACTTGACGTAGATGCGATTATCCCTCGAAACCCATATGATCCGCTCAAGCATTGATTTTGGACTTACAGGCTTGGTCACGACGACATTGGCCCCGCAATCGCGGGCGCGCTCCACATTCGCCTTCGGCGTATGGCCGGCGACGAGGATGACGGGGACGTAGCAGTTGGGCGGCGAATCCAGCCTGCGCAGCCAGTCGACGAAATCGTACGCGTCCGAACGCCGAAGGTTTGCATTGACGATGACGAGATTGAATTCCTGATCGCGTATGAGCCGTTCGGCCTGGCCGGTGCTGGCCGCCTCGACGTATTGCCGGATGCCGAGGCCGAGGATGATCTGCACAAGAATGCTCGCATCCTCGGGGTGATCGTCGACGAGCAACGTCCGCGCGCGGTCGAAATTGATCCACGCCTTGGGGTCTAGGGCCTGCATGGCCGCACTCGCGATAAGGAACATTCCAACATGCTAATCACATCGAAACAAGTCAGGGGTGCCCCGATCCAAAATCAATGCGCGGTCATTACCTGGAAAATTGAACATTTATGCCAAACGAAACGTTACAGAACCACGTAATGACCTAGACTAAACGGAATTGGCAGGGCCAACCTACATACTTGTTACGCAGATCGATGACGTTGATTGCGCACAACATCGGCGAACCGACTCGACATTGTCGATTGCGGGTTGGAACGCTTCACCATCGAGACAGAGGGACCGTGTATTTACGCCACCCCAGGTTAGCAGCCGATTCTCAATTTGACTAAGCTATTTCTCTTCGGTTGGGTGAACAACCGCAGTCAGGCTGCCGATCCATGACCTTCAGCAACGGGCCAGCGCCACAGCGGCGCTGCGCGTCGCCCTGACCGCGGCGACAATGCGCGCGTAGGTTGTTTGTCGGATGGCCTGGGCCAAGCACGCGCGCACTAGGTCGGGCCGATCCAAAGGCGCTTGCTGGTGTGCGTTTTGGAGATATGGGCTCTGGGGATCGCGCTCAGTTTCCTGCGGAAAAAGGGCGATCAGGGCCGTATCCGGCCAATTGCCGATGGGCTCATTGAAGGCCGCAGAGCCGGTGGCCGCTGCGAAGAGCGCATCCGCCAGGTCGGGCTCACCCTGAAGCGCCGTGTAGCAGGCCGACGTCGCCCGCGGATTGACCTCCAGCAAGTAAGCCGCCCCCGTCGCTTCATTGTACATGAAGTCGAACCCAGCCAGCCCCGACAATCCCAGGAGCGCCACGCACCGTTCCACCGCCGCGTCGATCTGCGGAATGTGACGCGGCCGCACCACCGTTGCATTGCCATTGTTAGGCATGGTTTGGACCGCCTCGAAGGTGCGCCCGGCGATGACCGCGCCGCCATGGCAGACAACCGCGCGGTTCACCGGCGCGCCGGCCGCGAAGGCCTGGAGGGTGACGGTCGGACAGACCGCCCTCGCGCGCTGCACAAGCGGAAGACTTGCGCCTTCGCGCAGGGAATCCTTGATCGCCGAAATCCAGCTTATCGGCCGCGACAGCGATGCATGGGCGGCGAGCGCTTCGTCGGCGCTGCGCACGATCCGGGTGCCTCGACCGCCCGACCAGCCGTCGGCCTTCACCACCAACGGAAAGGTTGCGTCGACGAGCCGACGGCTCAGGTCGGCGGCGGACTCGATCACGACGGTCGCCGGCGTCCTTACGCCGTGCTCGGCGGCGAGCCGGATGAACGCGCTCTTGCGCCGCAACAGGCCGTATTGGTCAGGATCGCCCAGCGATCGCTCGATCAAGGCGCCGCAGGCGACGCCGCGCGCCCCGCCGTGACACAGGGCATGGTGTTCATGGAGGACCGCTACCGCGAGATCGTCGCATGGAATGACCAGGTCAGGCGCAAGACGGGTGACGACCCGGCGCAACTGCGCGTGGCGACGAAGATGATCGTAGACGGGCGCGCCGGCCAGTTCGTCGAGGACGCGCATGGGGTGGTCCTTCGGACACAGGGCCCATACCGCAAAGCCCGCATCCATCAGGGCGTGCGCCAGCAAGGCCGCCATCGGCCAGCGCTCGGTCGTCAGCAAAAGAATGCGCGGCGCCGCCCGCTGCGGGCCGGCCGGCTCAGCAGCCGTCACAGCCGCCATCGAGCCGTGCAATGCGCCGTCATCCATGGACAGTCTACCATCGGCGAGTTGGCGGGATGGCGCAGCTCACCAGGGGGTTTTCCACCCTGCCGACGACAAATTCAGCCGCATTCGCCCAAAGCGCGCATTCGGACCTGGGAGACTCTCGCGTCGGCCTGCGCCCTTCGCACTGCGCCGAGGGTCGGCAAGGCAGGCTGAGCCAAAACACCGCACGCCAGAAAGCGCACTTAAGTCACAATCAACTGCTATTGGTGAGTCGGCTCGCGATATCGCGGGCCACATTTTCGGATTTCCTTTTCATGTCCCCCGATCATATCGCCGCGAGCGGCGATCACGCCTTGCTCGACGTGACCGACGCCAAGGGGGTCAGCAAGGCGCTCGTCCCCTACCGGCGGGCCAAGCCGATGCGGGGCGTGTTCGAGGTTGCGGTGACCGCCGCGCCCCTGGTCGTGATTTGGGCGCTGGCCTGCACCGCCGTGCACTTTCAGGTCTGGTGGGGACTGGTGCTGGTCGTGCCAGCGGCCGGCTTTCTGGTCCGGCTGTTCATGATCCAACATGACTGCGGCCACGGATCGTTCTTCCCGGACAAGCATGCCAATGATTGGCTTGGGCGGGTGATCGGGGTCCTGACGCTGACTCCCTACGACTATTGGCGCCAATCGCACGCGGTCCACCACGCATCGTCCGGCGCCCTCGACAATCGCACCCTGGGCGGGGTCGAGACGCTGACGGTGGAGGAATACGCCCTGCTCAAGTGGCGTGGCCGATTGGCGTACCGGCTCTATCGCCATCCGCTGGTCATGTTCGGCCTCGGGCCGACCTATCTCTTTCTCATCCAGCAACGGCTTCCGGTCGGGCTTATGCGCGGCGGCTGGCGGCCGTGGCTCAGCACCATGGGCACCAACCTGGCCATCGCCGCCCTCGCCGGCGGCACCTTCTGGCTGATGGGCGCGCGCGCGTTTCTCATGGTGAACGTGCCCATTGTGGTCCTGGCCGGGACCATCGGCATCTGGCTGTTCTACGTGCAGCACCAGTTCGAGACGACCTATTGGGCGCGGGACCCGGAATGGGATCTGCGCGACGCCGCCCTGCGCGGCAGCTCCCACTACGATTTGCCGCCGGTCGTCCGCTGGTTCACAGCCAATATCGGCGTGCACCACGTGCACCATCTCTCGAGCCGCATCCCCTTCTACCGCCTGCGCGAGGTGCTCAAAGATCACCCGCAACTAGCCGCGGTTGGACGGATCACGCTTTGGCAAAGCCTGCGCTGCATCAATCTCTCCCTCTGGGACGAGGCCACGCAGCGCCTCGTATCCTTCAGGGACTTCCACCGGGCGTACGGCCGCGGCGCGGCCATCGCGAGAGCCGCCGCAGCCTAGCAGCCTGTCGGACTTTCCGA
>PLSW01000127.1 GCA_003165275.1 Caulobacteraceae bacterium | reverse complement strand
CGGCTTCGGCGGTGGTCGAGGCGGCGGGTTCGGCGGCCGGGGCGGCGGTGGCGGTGGTGGCGGGCCGGTGGGCGGCCGGTTCCAGTTCGCCCTCTACCACACGGTGATCTTCAGGGACCGGTTCCAGGTCGGATCGGGCGGTCCTCTCCTCGACCTGCTCCACGGCGCGGCGGCCGGTGGCGCGGGGGGCCAGTACCAGAACGAGATCGAAGCCCAGGTCGGCTACACCAACGCCGGCTACGGCGCCCGGATGAGCGCCGACTGGCGCAGCGCCACGGTCGTCACCGGCGGTGCGGTCGGGTCGACGGGGAACCTGGATTTCTCCGACGTGGCCACCATCAACCTGCGGCTCTGGGACGATTTCAACCAGCAGCCCACCCTCACCGCCCGCTACCCAATCCTCAAAGGCGTGCGGCTGACCTTCAACGTCAACAACCTGTTCAACCAGTCCATCCAGGTCCGCGACACGGCCGGCCCGACTCCGGCGGTCTACCAGTCCGCCTACCTCAATCCGACCGGCCGGGTGGTGTCGATCAACCTGCGCAAGATCTTCTACTGACGGCGCCTCACCGATGCCCGATCACGCCAGGCCTCGCAGTCGCGCCCAAAAATCTTCACGCTCACAAGAGTGAGTATTGACGGGGCAGGTGGACTGACCGCATGCTATGGACGAACAACGACGCTCACGATCGATGTCGAACAGGGGGATTCGAATGGGAAAACACAGGGCTGCGCGATCCCTCGCGCCCGCCACGGCCGTAGCTGGCCGCGCGTCACGGCCCTCCCCCAGCCGCGACCGGTGCTGAACGATGGCGGCGCAGGACCCGCCGGGGTCGACAATGGCGATGAGCCAGGACCTGCGATCCCCTGACGCGGCCCCGAATGCACGCGCCTGGATCGTCCTTGGCATGCTGTGCTTCGTCTATGTGCTCAACTTTCTCGACCGACAGCTCCTGTCGATCCTTGCCAAGCCCATCCAGGACAGCCTGCATGTGACCGACGGCCAACTGGGGCTGATCGGCGGGCTCTATTTCGCGCTCTTCTACTGCTTCATCTCCCTTCCCGTCGGCTGGCTGGCGGACCGGACCCATCGCGTCGGCATCCTGGCCCTGGCCTGCGCCCTGTGGAGCGCGGCGACCATGGGCTGTGGCCTGGCGGCGAGCTATGCCCAGCTGGTCGCCTCGCGCATGGCGGTCGGCGTCGGCGAGGCGGGGGGCGTGCCGCCCTCCTATGCGATCATCTCCGACTATTTCCCGCCCCGCCGACGCGGCACGGCCCTGGGCCTGTTCAACCTCGGCCCGCCCATCGGACAGGCCCTGGGCGTGGCCTTCGGCGCGGCCATCGCCGCGGCCTACAGCTGGCGGCTCGCCTTCATCGTGCTCGGTTCGGTGGGCGTGTTCGCGGCCGTCTCGGTGCTCCTTGTCGTCCGCGAGCCGCCCCGGGGCGGGCTCGATCCCGCGCAGGCGTCCGATGCGCAGGCGAAGGCCGGCTTCCTGCCCACCCTGCGGATGTTCTTTTCCTCCAAGGTGCTGGTGCTCGCGGCCCTGGCCGGCGGCGCCACGCAGATCGTCACCTACGGCGCGGGCAATTTCACCACCCTCTTCCTGATCCGGGAAAAGGGGATGACCCTGCACGACATCGCCCTCTACTACGCCCTCGTCGTCGCGGTGGGCATGGGCGGCGGCATCTTCGTCTCCGGACGGGTGATCGACCGGTTCACCCGGCGCTCGCGACAGGCCTACGCCGTCGTGCCAGCGATCTCCCTGACCCTGGCGGTGATCCCCTTCCTCGGTTTCGTCTGGGCGCCGACCTGGCCCGTGGCCCTCGCCTTCCTGCTCGGCCCCACCTTCCTGAACTACTTCTATCTGTCCTCGTCGGTGGCCCTGGTGCAGGAATCGGTGGCGCCGCGGCAGAGGGTCCTGTCGGGCGCCCTGCTGTTGCTGGTCATGAACCTGATCGGCATGGGGGTCGGCCCCACCTTCGTCGGCGCGGTGAGCGACGCCCTGCGGCCCGGCAACCCCGCCCATTCCCTGCGAATCGCCTTCTATTGCCTGCTGCCGGTCTACGGCCTGGCCATCGGCCTCTTCGTCTGGCTGGCCCTGGTGCTGCGCAAGGAAGGCGCCCGGCCCGGAGCGACCCCCGCATGATCCCCTTTCATCGCCTGATGCCTTTGACAGCGGCGGCCGCCGTCTTGCTCGCGGTGGCCACGCCGGCCCTCGCCCAGTCCGGCCCCGTCGTCGACGCCCCCGCCGGCGCGGCCATGGGGCGGACCGAAGGCGACGTGCAGGTGTTCAAGGGGCTGCCCTATGCGGCGCCCCCGATCGGCGCGGCCCGCTGGGCGCCGCCCAGGCCCGCCCCACGCTGGAGCGGCGTCAAGGACGCGAACCGGTTCGGCCCCGCCTGCTTCCAGCCGCGCTCGGGGCCCGGCAGCATCTACGCCGACGATCCCGGCCCGATGAGCGAGGACTGCCTGTCCCTCAACATCTGGGCCCCTTCGGGCGCCCATAACCTGCCGGTTCTGGTCTGGATCCACGGCGGCGCCCTGACCGCCGGTTCCAGCAACGAGTCCATCTACGACGGCGGCAAGCTGGCCAAGGCCGGCCTAGTGGTGGTCTCGATCAACTATCGGCTGGGGGTCTTCGGCTATCTCGCCCACCCGGTGCTCAGCGCGGAATCGCCCCTGGGCGTCTCCGGCAACTACGGGCTGCTCGACCAGATCGAGGCGTTGCGGTGGGTGCAGCGGAACATTGCGGCCTTCGGCGGGGACGCATCGAACGTCACAGTCGCCGGCCAATCGGCTGGCGGCCTCAGCGTCCTCTACCTGATGGCCTCGCCCCCGGCCCGCGGCCTGTTCGCTAAGGCGATCGCCGAGAGCGCCTACATGATCTCCACCCCCGAACTGAAAGAGCGCCGGTTCGGGCAGGACTCGGCCGAGGCGAGCGGCTTGGCCCTCGCCGCCAAGCTCCACGCCCCGAACGTCGCCGCCCTGCGCGCGATGGACCCGGCCAAGCTGACCCAGGGCGCCATCGCCGCCCGGTTCGCGCCGTTCGGGACCATCGACGGCCAGATCCTGCCGCGTCAACTGGTGGAGACGTTCGACCGCGGCGAACAGGCCCGCGTCCCGGTGCTGGCCGGCTTCAACAGCGGTGAAATTTCCGCCCTGCGCGTCCTGGCGCCCCCGATCCCCACGCTTGCGTCAACCTACGAAAAGACCATCCGCCAACAATATGGCGACCTCGCCGACGCCTATCTGCGCCTCTATCCCAGCGCCAATATGGAAGCCAGCATCCAGGCGGCGACCCGCGACGCCCTCTACGGCTGGACCGCGGAACGGTTGGCGCGCAAGCAGACCCAGTGGGGTCAGCCGGCCTATCTCTACATCTTCGACCACGCGATCCCCGCCGCCGACGAGGCCGGACTGCACGGCTTCCACGCCGCGGAGCTCCCCTATGTGTTCGGAACCCTCAGCCGAACCCCGCCCCTCTGGCCGAAATCGCCGCCCACCGCGGCGGAGGCGACGCTGTCCAAGGCCATGATCGGCTACTGGAGCAGCTTCGCCCGCACCGGCGCCCCGCGGGCCGCCGGAGAACCGGACTGGCCCGCCTTCGGGCCTGCCGGCCTGTTCCTGGCGTTCCAGGACACGCCCCGGGTGGGCGCCGACCTGATGCCGGGGATGTACGCCTTCAATGAAGAGGTGGTTTGCCGCAGGCGGGCGAGCGGGGACCAGGCGTGGTACTGGAACGTCGGCCTCTATTCGCCGCCGCTACCCCCCAAGGCCGCCGGTTGCTGAACGTGGGCGCGGAACCGGCGTCGTCGACGAGTTGGGAAACAAGCGCAGTGCGACGGCCCGACGCCCCCTCCGTCAGCGCTGCGCGCTGCCACCTCCCCCGCTACGCGGTGNNCGGCGAAGCCGACTGAGGGGGCGTCGGGCCGCGGCGCCGCCGCTTGCCGGCTCCGACTAAACCCCGCCTGCCCTAGTCCTTCAGGGCCTCGAAACCCGCCGCCATGAACTTGGCCAGCCGCTTCTTGACCGCCGGAAAGTCGTCGGAGCGACACAGACCGCCGGAAAGCCGGTCGATACGGCCGGTGCGGGCCAGAGTGTTCATCAACGCCCCGGTGACGAAATGGTAGCCCCAGAAGATGTCTTCCTCGGGAATGTCCGGCCGGGCCTCCTTGAGGATGGCGATCAGCTTCAGGACCACCGGATCAAAGTGGACGTCCATCAGCTCGGCGCCTTCCGGGGTGTTGCTCACCCGGGCGCAGAAGGCGGCGTAGTTGCGCCAAGGCTCGCCGCGCTCGATGTAGAGGTCGAGGTCGGTGTCCAGGAAGACGGTCAAGGCGCCCTTGAGGGTCGGCTTGCCGGCCGTTTCTGCGATGTAGCGGTCCAGGGCCTCGATCCGGCGATTGCTGGTGACGCTGGCCCGGCGGGCGAACACCGCCTCGAACAGGCTCTTCTTGTCCTGGAAATAGTAGTGCAGCAGGGTCGTATGCACGCCGACCCGCTTGGCGACATCCCGCAGCGTCACCCCATGCAGGCCGTTCACCGAGAACAGGTATTCGGCCGCGTCCAGGATCTGCTCTAGCGACTCGGCGCGCTGTTCCGCCTTGGTGCGACGCACCCGCGTCGCCGTGGAACCTTCAGCCATCAAGCCAGCCTCTTCACGCCAAGGGGAAGCGGACCGGGCGGCGTCCATCAGGAATCGGACCTCGCCATAACCCCTTCCCCGCTCACGTAGTCGGCACGCAGCTTGATCTTGTCAATCTTCCCGGTCGCCGCCAGGGGCATCACGCCGATCTGCACGATCTGATCGGGCAGCCACCAATCGGCGACCTTTCCGCGCAAGGCGTTGAGCAAGGTTTGGGCATCGACGGCGTGGCCCTGCCGCGCCGCGACGATCAGCACGGGTCGCTCGCCCCACTTGGGGTCCGTGCGGCCGATCACCGCCACCTGGCCCACGGTCGGATGTCGGCCGACGATGTCTTCGATCTCGGCGGGATTGATCCATTCCCCGCCGGACTTGATCAGGTCCTTTGAGCGGCCGCACAGGGTCAGATTGCCGGCCTCGTCGATGCGGGCCAGGTCGCCGGTGTCGAAATAGCCTTCCGAGTCCAGGGAGTCCGCCTCGGCCTTGTAGTAGCGGTCGACGACGCTGGCGCCCTTCACCTTGAGATGGCCGACCACGTTCCTTTGCTGGGGCAGGGTCACGCCCTCGGCGTCGGTGAGCTTCAGGTCGAGCCCGATCGGCGGCCGGCCGGAGGCGCGGACCGCGGACGCGGGGGCGTCAGGCGGAGCGACCGTGCCCAGGGGCGACAGCTCGGTCATGCCCCAGCTGGTCTGCACCCGGGCGCCGAGGCGCTCTTCCAGGCGGCGGATCAGCGCGTCCGGACAGCTGGACCCGCCGATTATCACCCGCTTCAGGTCAGGCAGGTCACCACCCACGGCGTCGAGGTGGTCGACCACCCCCAGCCAGACCGTCTGGACGCCGGCGGCGACGGTGACGCGTTCCTCCCGCATCAGCTTCGCCAGGCTCGCGCCGTCCTGGTGGCGGCCGGGCAGGATGAGGTTCGCCCCTACCGCCGGCGCGGCGAAGGGCAGGCCCCAGCCGTTGGCGTGAAACATGGGCACCGCCACCAGCACGGCGTCCGCGGCGGTCAGGCCGAAGGCGTCGGCCTGCAGGCCCCGCAGGGTGTGCAGGTAGTTGGAGCGGTGGGTGTAGAGCACGCCCTTGGGCATGCCGGTGGTGCCCGAGGTGTAGCAGAGGCCGGCGGGGGACTCCTCGTCGAACCCGCCCCAGGTCACGGGACGGCCGTGGGCCTCGAGCAGCGCCTCAAGCTCCCAACCCCGGGCGGCATGGGGCGAGGCCCAGCCGGGCGGCTCGCCCGCCGCCTCGTCGATCATTACGATGTGCTTCAGCCCCGGACAGAGCGGCAGCAAGGCCTCGAGCATGGGCGCAAGATTGGCCGCCACGGCCAGCACCCGGTCCTCGGCCTCATTGATCATGGCCGCCAGGTGCGCGGCGGTCAGCCGGGGATTGAGGGTGTGGCAGACCAGGCCCGCCCCCATGGCCGCGTAGTAGAGCTCAACGTGGTGCTGGGTGTTCCAGGCCAGGGTGGCGACCCGATCGCCGAACGCCAGCCCGAGATGGCCGAGGGCGCCGGAGAGCCGGTTGCTGCGCGCGCGCAAGGCCGCATAGCTGATCCGGCCGGCGCCGGCCGTCACCACTTGCCGATCGCCGGTCCATTTCGCGGCGTGGTCGAGGAACTTGTCCACCGTCAGGGGATAGGACTGCATGGGTCAGAATACTCAGGTCGTGGCCCCGAAAGGCGTGGCTAAGCCGGCCTCTCGGGCAGGCCGGCCGCGCAGCGAACCTCGCCGCGCAGCCGACCCGTTCCGGGGAGGAACCGCGTTTAGAACAGCTTCAACAGGCGCACGCCGTATTGCCGGGGCGGCCCTTCGAAACGAAGACCGGAATTGAGCGCGCCCACATAGCGCTCGTCCGTCAGGTTGGTGCCGTACAGTGTGGCGACGAGGTCGCCATGCGACCAGGCGATCTGGCCGTTGAAGATATTCCGCTCTCCGAGGTGGTCGCCGAGGGAGGCATTTTCGAACAGCGTCGCCCATTGGGAGGAGACGTGGCCGTAGTTCAGCCGCGGGGTGACCGTGTCGGAGTCCGCCAGCCTGAAGACGTATTGGCCGCCGATGTTGAAGGTGAAGTTCGGCGCGTAGGTCTGTTGCTTGCCGCCCAACGCGATGCAGGAGCCGCCGACCGGGCCCGTCGAGGGGTTACAGGGGGTGCCGCCGATCCGGGGATCGGTGGCGTAGAATGTCCCAAGTTGACTGTGCATCAACCCCAGCCCGGCATCGAAGGACAGGTCGCCGAATACGGCTTCGGCCTGCGCTTCAAGGCCGTAGATCTTAGTGGGATTGGGCGTGTTGAGCTCGAAGCCGAAGGTCGGGATGGTCGGGTAGGCGACGATGACCTGGAAGTTGCGATAGTCGTTGTAGTAGGCGTCGAGTTGGGTGCGCAGGTGGCCGCCGAGGAGGCCCGCCTTCCAGCCCACTTCATATTCGGTGATCTTTTCCGGCGCAAACGGCGCCGGCTGGCCCAGGCCGACCGGGACATTGAGGCCGCCGGCCCTGAAGCCCGTCGCGACGAAGGCGTAGACGAAGTTGTGCGGATCGATGGTCCAGTTCAACGCCACCTTGCCGGAGACGTTGTTCGACTTGGCCGACTGTTCGTCGACAATCGGAAATCCATACTGGTTGACCGTGACGTGGTTGGTAGTCTCGACGCTGGAATACCGGGCGCCAACCTGGATCTGGAAACCCGCCGGCAGGTTGTAGCTGACCTGGCCGAAGCCGGCGGCGGTCTCCTCAGGATTGGTGCCTTGCAGCGTGTAGCTGCCAAACGGCTCGCCGATGAAGAACTGGCCCGGAAGGAAATTATACTCGTCGGACTGATAGTAGCCGCCGAGGACCCAGGTGAGCGGCCCGGTGCTCGGGGAGATCAGGTTGAGCTCCTCCGAGTAGATGGTCTCGTCAACCGAATCGCCGAAAGTCTGAACCGCAAGGCCGGATACGGCGTTGTCGGTCCCGTCCAGGTCGGTGTGATACTCCGTATTGCCCTTCTGATAGCCGCTGATCGAGCGAAGGGTGATCCCATTGGGCATCACGTAGTCGATCTTCAGGTCCGACCGGACGAACTTGTCCACCGCAGACGCCGGGAAGTTGGCCGTGAGTTTGAACGGATTGTTGGTGTCGTAGTACGGGTCGGCCGGGTAGGCGCCCATGTCCAGGTAGTTGTAGTCGGTCTTGAACAGCACCGTGAGCGCGTCAGTGGGCTTCCAGAGCAGTCCAAGGCGGAAGCTGCCCTCACGTATGTTGCCGGGGTTGCCGTGGTTGGGTCCGGTGACGGTGTAGAAGCTGTTGCGGCCCTCGGCGTTGAAGGAGACGCGGGCGGCCAGGGTGTCGCTGATCGGCAGGTTGATCGCGCCCTGGGTGGCGACGTCGTCGTAGTTGCCGAGTTGACCGGCGATGTAGCCGTGCTCGCCGCCGTTGATGACCGGGTTGTTGGTGGTGATGAACACCGCGCCGCCGGTGGCGTTCTGGCCCACGAAGGTGCCCTGCGGGCCCCGCAGGATCTCGACGCTGGCGATGTCGTAATAGGGCTCTTCCTGGAAATACCCCGGGAAGGTGGCGATGCCGTCGCGATAGACGATGACGCCGGTGGTGGTCTGGCTGTTGTGCTCGGCCTTGCCGATGCCGCGGATGTTGAAGTCGTTGCCCTGGCCGAAGTTGTTAACGGTGATGCCCGGCGCGACGAACTGAATGGCGTCGATGGTCACGACCCCCTTCTTCACCAGGTCCCCGCCGCTGATCACCGTCGCCGAGATGGGCGTGGTTTGCAGGTTGCTGGTCCGGCGCTCGGCGGTGACCACCACCTCCTGAACCTTGCCGGAGTCTGCGTCGTCCTTCTTGGCGGTCGATGTCGTCTGCGCGCCGGCGGCGCCGCAGCAGACCAAGGTGAGCGCGGACACGCTCAGCCACAATGCGCGATTCTTCATGGTTCCTCCCCGTTGCCCCGATCGGCAAGCGCTCTACGGCGCGTGAGGTGAAGCTCGCATGCGTTCATTCGACCGTCAATACTGACTATCACGAGAGCGAAGATGTTGGGGGCCAGTGTGTCCTAATCGCCGCAGCCGGCGACCGGAGGGACGCGTTCGGGGTCTGCCCGCTCCAATTCCGTTCACAAGACCGCCATGGGCGTAGCGTACCGAGGCGTTTGCGGCTCAGCATGACGCGGGCGATGGGGGACAGGCACTTGGGCGAGCGACTGCGGGCGCGATTGGCGCGGGCCAATCCGGTGGTGTTCACGGCGGTGGCGGGACTGGCGGGGTTTTGCGCCTACTTCTCCATGTACGCCTTTCGCAAGCCCTTCTCGGCGGCGACCTTCGACGCCGTGCCGGGGTGGACCTTCACCCTCGACTACAAGATCGCCCTCGTCCTGGCCCAGGTGGCCGGCTACGCCCTCTCCAAGTTCATCGGCATCAAGGTGATCTCCGAGCTCAGCCCCGCCCGGCGCGGCGGCGCGATCCTGCTGCTGATCGGCATATCATGGGTGGCGTTGCTGGCGTTCGCGGTGGTCCCCGCCCCCTGGAACGTCGCGGCGATGTTCTTCAACGGCCTGCCGCTGGGCATGATCTGGGGCCTCGTGTTCGGCTACATGGAAGGCCGGCGGGTGTCGGAGGTGCTGGGCGCCATCCTCTGCGCCAGCTTTATCCTGTCGTCCGGGGTGGTGAAGTCGGTGGGCGCCTGGCTGATCAACACCGTCCATGTGGACGTCTTCTGGATGCCCGCCGCCGCCGGGGCGCTGTTCTTTCCGCTGCTGTTCGCCTCGGTCTGGATCCTGGGCCAGCTGCCGGCTCCCAACGCCGCCGACGAGGCCGAACGGGTCAAGCGCGCGCCGATGAGCGCCGCGGAGCGCCGGGCCTTTCTCGCCGCCTATGGCCCAGGGGTGGCGCTGCTCACCGCCTCCTACATTCTGCTGACCGCGTTCCGGGATTTCCGCGACAACTTCGCCGCCGAGATCTGGACCGCCCTGGGCTATGGCAAGGAATCGGCGGTCTTCACCCAGAGCGAACTGCCGGTGGCGGCCATCGCCCTGGTGGCCCTGGCCCTGGTGATGGCGGTGCGCAACAACCGCACCGCCCTGCTGGTCATCCACGGTGTCGTCGTCGCCGGCTTCGTCCTGCTCGGCGCCTGCACCTGGGCCTATCAGGCTCACCTGCTGGGGCCCCTGCCGTTCATGATCCTGGCCGGCGCGGGGCTCTACATGGCCTACACGCCCTTCAACGCCATGCTGTTCGACCGGCTGGTCGCCTTTTCCGGGCGCGTCGCCACAGCGGGCTTCCTGATCTATGTGGCCGACGCCTCCGGCTACCTGGGCAGCGCCCTGCTGCTGGTCTGGCGCAATTTCGGCGCGCCGAAGATGGACTGGCTGCAGTTCTTCATCGGCAGCGCCTACGCCACCAGCGTCGTCGGCGCCGTGTTGTCCGCCGCCGCCGCGGTCTATTTCATCAGCCGCCGGAACGACGCGTCGCAGGGGGCCTGACGAGCCCGCGCCGTCCTAGTCGCGATAACGCTCCAGCGCGTCGCCGAGGGCGTCCTTGAGCGGGCCGAGCCAGGGCTCGAACCGGGTCCACTGGTCGAGGCCGTCGCGGAAGATCGGCTGGCGCACCTGCTCGGAGCTGGGGGTGCGGACGCTGCGGGTGTTCTTGTGGAAGTCGACGCAGTCGGCCTCGAACGGCAGGCCGCAGTGGTCCAACAGCCGGCGGACGCTGCCCTCCAGGTCCTCGACCACGTCCTCGTGCCGCACCCGCAGCACCCGCCCCGGCAGCGCCTCGTCCCAGTGCCGCATCAGGTCGAGATAGGTGCGGTAGTAGCGAGCGATGTCCTCGGCGCTGTAGGTGAACTCCTGCCCCTGGGCGAAGAGCTGTTTCAGGTTGCTGAAACAGCAGGACATGGGATCGCGGCGGGCGTCGATGATCCGGGCATTGGGCAGCATCAGATGGATCAGACCGATGTGGCGGAAATTGTTCGGCATCTTGTCGATGAAGAACGGCCGGTCGGTGCGATAGGCGCTGGTGTCGGCGAGGTAGGTCCGGCCCAACTGTAGAAAATCGTCGGCCGTCATGTCCGCCAGCACCCCGGGGTAGAGGGGGGCGTCCAGATCCGGCTGGCGGCCCTGCATCTCCAGCACGATCCGCTGGATATCGGACAGCTCCTGGGTGCCCTCGACCTGGGAGTGGGAGGCGAGGATCTGCTCCAGAAGCGTCGAGCCCGACCGCGGCAGACCGAGGATGAAGATCGGGTCGGACCGCGTCTCCCCCCACCCCGCCCGGCGCTCGAAGAAGCCGCGGCTGCAGACCTCGATCTGCTTGCGGGTATTGGTTTCGAAGATCTCCGGCCGGTAGCGGCTCTCCGACCGTTTCAGGGCGTTGCCGCTCTCGTAGTAGCGCCAAGCGTCGGCGGTCTCGCCGCGGTCCTCCCGCGCCTTTCCGAGGGCGAAGCAGAGGTGATAGCGGTCCACCAGCGCTGTCGTCACGGCGGCCTCCTCGGCGCGCATGCGTTCGATTTCGGCGTCGCTGAACCGGTACATCTTCAGGTTCGCCAGGCTCCAATAGGCGTCGCCGAAGTCGGGCCGCGCCGCAGCCGCGGCGTGATAGGCGGCGATCGCCTCCGGAACGCGGCCTACCGTCTTCAGGGCGTGGGCGATCCAAAGATGCGTGTCCGGATAGTCGGGCATGTCGGCGATCATGGCCCGGTAGATGGCGATCGCCACGTCATGCTCGCCGAGGCCCACCGCCGTTGTCGCGGCGAGCGAACGGTAGTCCGGATTGCCGGGCTCCAGCGCCAACAGCTGTTCGACTTGGTCGCGGGCCTGGGCATACTTGTGCCGTTGCACCAGGGTATGGGCGAAGTCGTGCCGCGCCGCGGTGAAATCCGGGGCGACGGCCAGGGCCGCCTCAAGCAGGATCTCGGCGTCGTCGAGGACGTCGCGGGCGATGCCGATCTTGGCCAGCAGCCGCATGGCCTCCGGGTGATCCCCCTCGCGGAGAAGGAACGCCCGTACGATACGCTCGGCGGGGTCCAGGTCGCCGTCGGAAAACAGGGAGATCGCCGTCAGCACTTCGGGGGGAAGTCGTTTCAGGGACGCCACGTGCTCGGCCGCGGTGGCGGCGCTCTGCGCATCCCCCGTCATCCGGTAGAGGCCTTCCAGCATGCTCCAGCTGGCCGGCAGCGCCGGGTTGATATTGACGGCGCGAAGCAGCGCGTCGATCGCCGCCGACGCATCCTTCAGCGCCACCTGGCACAGGCCGCGCTCCTGGTGCTGGCGGCTGAACCTGGGTTGCAGCGCCGCCAGCCTGTCCAGCACGGCCAAGGACTCATCGATGCGGCGAAGGTGGCGAAGACTGGTCGCCGCGATCAGCAGCAGATCGCGGTTCTCCGGCAGATCGGCGAGCCGCGCCTGCGCATCGCGCAGGGCCTCCTCGTGCCGCCCCTCGGCCTGCAGCCTGCGCAGCAGCCTGACGTCGCCCTCAAGCCTCGACGGCGGCGTATCGATGATGGAGTCCATGACCAAGGCGCACACCCCTCACGCGGCCGGCGGCGACCGCAACAGCAAACGGGCGGGCGCCTCCACCCGCCCGCTTGGGGCCGTCTTTCTAACAGTGGATATGTGTCAGAATGTTGTGTCGATTTTCACGCCGATCACCCGCGGTCGCAGCGGCACTTCCGATTTGATGAACTGCGCTGAGGAGGTGAAGGTGCTGGCGTGGGAGTTGCTCAGGTTGGTGCCGAAGAGCTGGGCGGACCACTTGTGGATATCGATCCCGGCCGAGGCGTCGAAGGTGGTGTAGTCGGGCTGCAGATAGCGCAGATAGGTCGTGGTCGGGATGGTCACGCCGGCGCCGGAGAGGTAGGTGGCCGGCTGGTTGTACATGCTGCCGGTGTAGTTGGCGCCCGCCATCACGTAGGCCTTGTAGTCCATGATCGTCCAGTCATACCGGGCGCGGATATTACCCTGGAACGTCGGCGAGAAGGCAGGGGTCGAACCCACCGAGCCGAACGGGTTCTCGAAGGGCTGGCCCTTGACGGTGGTGATGCACTGGTTGAACGCCGGGGTGCCGGCGATGTTGTCTATCAGGCAGGGCGAATTGGCCTGGGTGTCCTTGTTGTAGGACCCCGAGCCCTGCACCGTCAGTTCGGGGATCGGCTTGGCGACGAACTGCGCCTCGACGCCCTTGACGTTGTAGTTCGGGCCATTGACGCCGAACGTGGTGTTGCCGAGATCCACCGGATTGAAGAAAAGGAATTGAACGTTGTCCCACTGCATGTAGTAGGCGGACAGGTTCAGTTGCAGCCGGTGATCGAAGAATTCGGATTTGATGCCGATCTCGTTGTTGGTCAGGGAGTCCGGGGCGTAGCCGTTGGGCTTTTCAAACTGCGCCGTGCTCTTGGCTGTGGTCAGCGGCGCTACGGCGCTGACAGAGCGGTTGAAGCCGCCCGGGCGGAAGCCCTGGGAGAAGGTGTAGTAAACCATCGTGTCCGGCGTGATGTGCCAGGTCACGTTCGCGCGGCTCTTGAAGCCCGAATAGACCTTGTGGTCGTTGGCGGCGTTGATGTTGACCAGATCACTGGTGCAACCGACCGCGTTTGACACGTTCTGGCAGCCGGTGTTGGTTCCGTACTGGGTTCCGACCTCGAACTCGGAATAGCGGTAATAGCGGGTGCCGGCGGTCACCGTCAGCACCTTTGGGATGATGTCAAAGTCCACCGAGCCGAAGAACGCGGTCTGGTCGTAGCCGCGTTGGGTGTCCTCGCCGAAGGCGGTGGAGTCGCCGCGGATGCCCGGGTGGTTGCTTGTGGCCCCGGCGGCGGTGGTCACGTCGCCGACGCAGATCGCCCCCGGGGGGACCGCGGTGGCGGCGGCGTAGTTCGCCGGGGTGCAGGCGGGCAGGGTCTTATAGTTGAAGTTCATGTTGTCGTAGATGCGGAAACTCTCGAAATAGGCCCCCGCGATGCCGCGCAACCGCCAGTCGTCCGGCGTGCTCACTCGGAATTCATTGGTCAGGTGCGTATTCTTGACCGTGTCCTGCCAATAGCCGCTAGGCGAGTAGCAGTAGGGCGCACCGGTCCAGCCGGTGGTGCCGCCGGTGCACTGGTAGTACATGCCCCCCGCGGTGCGCGAATAGTTGGTATAGTCCATCTGCTGGGAGATGTTCCGCACCATGTAGGCGCCGGTGTAGATGGCCTTCAACGGGCCCAGCTTGCCCTTCAGGGTCCAGGCGGTGTTCTCGTAGTCATCCTTTTCGTAGGACGGGTTGAAGGCGGTGACCTGCAGCGGCTTCAGCGCCTGGAAGTCCGAGCCGGTAGGGTATTCCACCGACAGGCCCTCGGCGTCGAGGTTCTGCAGGCTCTCGCTGATCAGCAGGTCCCAGTCCGGGGTGATGCTGTAGAGCGCCGAGAAACGGGCGCCGTTATAGGTGACCGGGTTCTGGTTCTTGCCGGCGATGGCGTAGTTGTTGATCTGGCCGGAGTTGGCCGGGGAGCAGAGGCCGGCCGGCCCGGCGGGCTGGTGGTTCGCGCAAAGGGCCGGGCTGCCGCTCGGGGTGATGTTGAAGTAGCTGTTGCCGAGGTCCGTGTTCGAGCGGGTGAAGGTGCTGGGCACATTGGTGATGTAGCCGCCCTGGCGTTCGTTATAGACCACCGCGCGAACGGCCAGCTTGTCCTGGATCAGCGGCAGGTTGACGGTGAGGTTGGCGCTGGTGTTGTCGGCGCCGCCGGCGGTGAAGCCGTAGCTGGCCTCGGCCTTGCCTTCATAGACGTTCAGCTTGGGCTTGTTGGTGATGTAGCGGATCGCGCCGGCTTCCGCGCCGCCGCCGAACAGGGTGCCCTGCGGGCCCTCCAGCACCTCGACCCGGTCCATGTCGGCCATGTAGATGTCGACGTTGCGGCCGGGGAACTGCATGGACTGGTCGTCCAGGTAGATCGCGACATTGGGGAAGTTGCCCGCCGTGGCGCTGGACTGGTCGCCGGCGAAGCCGGCGCTGAGGCCGCGCATGAAGATGTTGCCCTGACCCGGGCCGTTGTTGCCGTAGGTGACGTTGGGCAGCAGCTTCAGGACGCTGTCCAGGGTGGTGATGTCCATGTTGGCCAGGGACGCGCCGGTGATGGCCTGCACGGTCATCGGGACGTTCTGGACGTTTTCGTCCCGCCGCTGGGCGGTGACGACGATTTCATCGACGCCGTTGGACGAAGGCCCGGCGTCCGCGGCGGCGGCGACGCCGCTGAACCCGCTCAGGATCGCCGCCGCGGCGCACGATATTTTCAGTCTGGCCTTCATCACTTAGTCCCCCGAATTCGCTGAAATCGCCGCCCGGGCATTCAGTCGCGTAGCCGCGCGGCCCCACCGGCGGCGACAAGGCCGCGCGAATGGAGATTGCACGGATCAGCCCCCAGGCATTCCGGCCTTAGTCAGCGGGCGCGATGCTTTGGTGACCCTAATATTTCAAAATGATGAATTGATATGGCTCGCACACGGATAATACTTTAAACAGAGAATTGGAATAATTGTCTCGGTTATGACGATTTTTACCCACTCTTGACTGACATTGATTTCGGCAATGCCAGGAGATTGCAGGAGAAATTCGGATCACCCCGTGGAACCCGGACAGCGACGGCGGTCAGCCGCCGGCCCCTCGATCGTCGTTCTAAGCCGGTGGCGCGAGCGCCGTCGGCGCATTGCGAGCCGATTTCCCTTGGCCCCCGTCGCGATTGCGTCAAACAAGGTGCATGAGATGGGCGGCGGCGAGGATGGGGAGCTAATCGTGACCAGACATGTCGGCACGCGGCGCGGCTTCATGCAGTTGGCGGCCGCCGGCGCCCTGTCGCCGGCGATCGCCCGGGCGCTGGAATTGCCGGCGAGCCGGATCCACGGCTCCATCGAGGATGTGGAGCATGTGGTGATCCTGATGCAGGAGAACCGCTCGTTCGACCACTATTTCGGGAGCCTGCGGGGAGTGCGGGGCTTTGACGACCCGCGGGCGATCACCCTGCCGAATGGCGATCCGGTCTGGCGCCAGCCCAAGGCGCACGGCGCCCTGGCCGGGACGAGCGTCGCCCCCTTCCATTTCGACAGCCGCTCCACCCGCGCCCAGTCCATCGCCAGCCTGGATCACAGCTGGAAGGGATCGCACGACCTTTGGAAACACTATGACTGCTGGGTCCCCACCAAGGGGCCGCTGACCATGGGCTACTTCACCCGGGCGGACCTTCCATTCTACTACGCCCTGGCCGACGCCTTCACGATCTGCGACGGCTACCACGCCTCGATCCACGGCCCGACCAACCCCAACCGGCTGTTCCTGTTCAGCGGCACCAGCGGCCTCAGCGTGGGGCGCGACGGCCGCACCGCCGTCGCCAATCCACCGGACGAACTGAACGAGACCGCCGATCCGCGCAACGACTCCAAGACCTTCCGGCCGCTGGACTGGACGACCTACGCCGAACGGCTGGAGGGGGCGGGGATCTCCTGGACGCTCTACCAGGAGTACGACAACTACGGTGACAACGGCCTGGCCTATTTCGCCCAGTTCCGCGGCCTGGACCCCGCCTCGCCCCTCTATCAGCGCGGCCGCGCCTGGGCCGAGGGATCGACCCCGCAGAACGCCAAGACCGCAAACGGCGACTACCTCGTCGGCGCATTTTCCCGGGACGTCGCGGCGGGGCGATTGCCCAAGGTCTCCTGGATCGTCGCCCCCTATCTGTTGTGCGAGCATCCCGACGCCACCCCGGCGCACGGCGAGAACCTGGTCGCCCGGCTGATCGACGCCCTGGCGCAGCATCCGGACGTCTGGGCCAAGACCGTCTTTATCCTGAACTACGACGAGAACGACGGCTTCTTCGACCATGTCCCGCCGCCGCTGCCGGCGGTCACCCCGGCCATGGGCCAGAGCACCGTCAGCGTCGCCGGCGAGATCTATCAGGGCGTTCCTGTCGGCCTGGGACCGCGGGTGCCGCTGCTGGTGGTCTCGCCCTGGACCAAGGGCGGCTACGTCAACTCCCAGACCTTCGACCACACCTCGGTCATCCGGTTCCTGGAGCGGCGGTTCGGGGTGGTCGAGCCGCAGATATCCCCCTGGCGGCGCGCGGTCTGCGGCGACCTGACCAGCGTCTTCGACTTCAGCACGCCCAATGGGAGCCGCCTGCCCCGGCCGCTGCCGGATACGACCGCGTTGGCGGCCCAGGCCGACGCCGCCAAATCCCTGCCGGCGCCGACGCCCCCGGCCCACGGCGACCTGCCGCGGCAGGAGTCTGGCCGCCGGCTAGCCCGCCCCCTGCCCTACGCCTTCGAGGTGCAGACCGCCGCCGAGGCCGACGCGGTCGCCTTGACCATCCGCAACACCGGCGCGGCCGGCGCGGGGTTCAACCTCTATTCGGCCGGGGGGGATGGCCCCTGGTTCTATACGGTAGAGGCCGGCAAGTCGGTGACCGACCGCCTGCCCATCGGCGCAGGCGGCTACGCCTATGCATTGCACGGGCCGAACGGCTTCCTCAGAAGCCTGAAAGGCGCAGGTCCGGCGACCGCCCAGGGCGGGCCGGAGGCGGCCGCGCGGTTCGATCCGGCCACCGGCCGGCTGATTGTGACGCTGCAAAACACGGGCGATAGCCCTTGCCGGCTGACGGTGCGGTCAGCCCTTTCGGCGTCCGCCCCAACCAGACGCGTGAACCTGGCGCCGGTCGCCTCGGTCAATCTGGCTTGGTCGATTGCGCGCGACGCCCACTGGTACGATCTGATCGTCACCTGCGACCACGACGCCGCCTTCGAGCGGCGCCTGGCCGGCCACGGCGAGACCGGTCAGGCGAGCGTCAGCGACCCGGCGATCGGCCGCGAGCCCGCCTAGTCCTGGCGAGGCGCGTGGGCCGGCGACGCCCTAGAACTTGTCCGCCACCTTCACCGACACTTCCTCCTCCGGACGCTGGCCGGCGGTGAGGTTGGTGGTGAAGTTGAACCCGAACAGCGCCTGGCCGACCTTCATGTCCGCCCCGAAGCCGGCGAGGACGTGATCGCGCCGCTCGGGGTCCACCGTGGTCACATAGGTCGGTCCGCCGATCCAGTTGCTGTAGTTCAGCGCCGCATCCCCAGCGCCGCGGAAATCGTGCTGGTACTCGAGGCGGAACTGCGGCGCGATCAGCGCAGCAGTATACCGCGCTGTTCAGCCTCCTGGGCACCTACTACGGTGGCAACGGCGTCAGCAACTTCCAGCTTCCTGACCTGCGCAGCCGTACGCCGGTCGGCGGCGGCTTCAGTTCCGCCGACGGAGCCTACCAACCCACCCCCTATCCGCTCGGCGCGCAGATCGGCGTGGAGAATGTGTCGCTTCTCGCGAGCCAGAACCCCACCCACACCCACACCCACCAGTTGAACGCGACCTCGGCCAACGCCACCGATTCGTTTAACCAGGGGGGCGAGACCCTGGCCACCATTGTCGGCGGCGCCCTGTACGGCGGGGCGACCAACCTGGTGCCCTTGACCGGCGGTCCGCTGGCCCCTGCGGGCAGCAGCCTGCCGCATCCGAATATCCAGCCCTATGAGACGATCAACTTCAATATCGCCATGTCGGGCATCTACCCGTCCAGAGGCTAGCGCCTCACGCGGCCCTGATCCTGAAAAACCAAAATAATTCCCACGGAGATTCTGATGTCAGACTACTACGTCGGTGAAATCCGCTTGTTTCCCTTTACGCGCGGCGCGCCAATCGACTGGCACATATGCGACGGCTCGCTCCTGAGCATTTCCCAATACGAAGTGCTGTATAATCTGATCGGCACGACCTACGGCGGCAACGGCGCCACCAACTTCGCCTTGCCGGACCTGCGCGGCCGGGTTCCCATCCACCAGGGAACCGGCAACAGCCTGTCGACCTATGTGCTGGCGCAGATTGGCGGGACGGAGCAGGTGACGGTTTCCTCGAGCCAGATGGGCAACCACTTCCACAACCCGCAGGCCTCGACCCTGGCGTCGAACAAGACCACGGCCAGCGGCAACGTCCTGGCCTCTATCGTCGCCAGCCCGGCCGATCCATTCTATTTGACCACCACCGTGGGCGGCTCGCCGAGCAACTTTCCGAACACCACGATCGGCCCGGCCGGCGGGAACCTGCCCCATGACAACACGGCGCCGACCCTGACCCTGCAGTATTGCATCGCGCTGTTCGGGGTCTACCCCACGCAGTCCTGAGCAGTCCCAACCTCCGCGCCGCCCCCGGCGGGCCGGCGCCCCAAAGCGGAACTTGACCCATGACCAGTCCCTACCTCGGCGAAATTCAAATTTTCAGCTTCAGCTTTGCACCCTATCAGCGGCTTTTCGCCAACGGCGCGACCCTGCCCCTGAGCCAGTACAACGCCCTGTTCTCCCTGATCGGCACCACCTACGGCGGCAACGGGCAGTCCAACTTCCAGATTCCCAACCTGACGGCTCGGATGGCCTGCGGCGCCGGCCAGGGCCCCTCGCTGAGCCTGCGTGTTCTCGGCGAGACCTTCGGCGAGGCATCGGTCACCCTGACGCAAAACGAAATGCCCCAGCACCTCCACACCGCCATCGACTGGTATCCGGCCGACCCCAGCACCCTGGTATCGACGCCAACCTCGTCCGGCGCTATCGGCGCGGCCAGCAACACCCTGATCTTCGCCACCCCCGGGACGTCGGCGCCCATGTCGCCCTCTGCGGTGGCCATGGCGGGCGGCAACCAATCGCACGAGAATCGCCAGCCGGCCCTGGGTCTCAACTATTCGCTCGCACTGTTCGGCAATTATCCCGCCTTCCCTTGAGCGTGCATCATTGAACGCGACGGCCCGAAGCGCGCCGCCGGCCTTTCCGCGCGGCGCGCCCAGACTGCCGGATATGGACGCCGGCCTCCGGTCGCTGGGGGCGAGCTTTCGGCGCGCCGGCGCAGCCGATCTCGACGTCCTTCGCACACTGCACCACAGTTTCCGCGAGGCCGAGATGCGCCCGGTCCCCTGGACGGCGGCGCAGAAGCTCGCCTTCCTCGACGACCAGTTCCGCCTGCAGCATCTGCATTTCGTCACCCACTATACGCGAGCGGACTTCCTGGTGGTGGAGCAGACCGGGCCCGTCGGCCGCCTCTACCTGGACCGGTCGACACCGATGTGGCGGGTGATCGACATCGGCTTCCTGCCGCAGATCCGCGGCGCGGGACTGGGATCCGCCGTGCTGGGCTGGGTGATGGACCGCGCCGCCGCCCGCCGCGCCGGGGGCGTGGACCTGCATGTGGCCGCGGCGAATCCCCGAGCGCGGGCCCTTTACGCCCGGATGGGATTCGCCCCCGAGGGGGGCGTGGAGGCAGCCCATCAACGGATGGTATGGCGCCCTAGTTGAACACCGCCTGGTACAGCACCCCCTCGCGGTCGCGGGCGACCGGCACCAGGAAGACGTCCATTCTCCCGAGGCTGGCGTTCTTCAGAGTGTAGAGCTTCTGTGGCAGCACCACCTGGGACGGGTTGCGGAAGATCAGCGAAAACGGCGGGCGGATCATCCCCGGATAGGGGTGAACAGGCAGGGGCGTGACCTCCACCAGGGTCAGCGGCAGGCTGGCCTCCCCCATGTTCAGGTCGAAGGTCTCCCGCGCCACCGACGCGAAGGTCTCCATCACCAGCTGCGGCATCCGCCCGCCCCCTTTTTAACCTGCCGCCCGTGCGGAACCCAGCATCGCCGCGGCTCGACTTCAACTCCTAGAGGTAGGCTGGAACCGGCCGCATGCCAAGCGGCGTCAGCCGGTCGAGCGCGCTGACGGTGACCGGCCCTGCACTTCCTCCGTCTTCGGACGAGCGCACCTCCAACGGTCAGCCGATTCCCCGCTTTGGGGAACCTGAGGGGTTTACCCCCACATTGTCGCCCCCATACCGTGAGCATTGCCGGGATGCACACGTTTCACAGGTGGGAAAAGCGCAATGGCCTATGATCTGACCCAAACGGTGTTCCTCCTGTCGATGGCGTCCAATCGCGCCTCCGTCGCCCAAGGAACGGCGCAACAGTTGGCGACTTTCCTGACCTACGCCGTCAACCAGGGCGGCAGTTGTCCCTGTGTGGCGGACGGCCCCGACGTGCCGGTGACCGGCTTTCTGGCCAGCGTCGGCGCGCAGCTCGCGGGCGGCGCCTGGACCGTGCCCTGGGGGCCGGCGGTCTTCCAGAACACCAACAACACCGACGACAACGAAGCCGACAACGCCATGTTCGTCGCCTTCAACAACGACGCGGCCAACCCGATCTATGTCGTCGCCATCGCCGCCACCAACGCCGTGTCGATCTACGACTGGGACCAGGAAGACGCCAATGTCGGCCCGCAGGACATGGTCGCCTTCCCGATCAATCTGAACCCGCCGTTCGACAATCCCAGCGTCACCCCGACCGGATCGACGGTCCCCGCCGACGCCCAGGTCTCCGCGGGCACGGCCCTCGGTGTCTACACCCTGTGCACGGGCATGATCGACCAGGCCGGCGCCACGCTCTCGCTGATCGACTATCTGAGCAACCTGGGCGCGCCGACGGCGGCCAAGATTATCTTCACCGGCCACAGCCTGGCCGGGGCCCTGGCGCCGACCCTGGCCCTGCAGTTGTGGGAGACCGGCGTCCTGACCAAGGGCGGCTTCACGCTTCAGAACGTGCTGGTGATGCCGACGGCGGGCGCGACGCCCGGTAACCTGGCCTTCGCCACCCTCTTCAACACCACCTTATCGCCACAGAGCGCGTTCCCGGCCGGCTCGACGCCCAATGCGGGCAATCAGCTGACCCAGTTCAACGTCCTCTACTGGAACTTCAACGACATCGTGCCGCGGGCCTGGACCCAGTTCGGGCCCTACTACCAGATGACGGGCCTCGGGACTGCGACCAGCCTGATCGGCAAGGTGAAGGATCCGACCATCTACAAGCCGATCTGCGCCGAGCTTGGCCTGATGATCGGCAGCGCTGGCCTCCGAGGCTCGGGTTGTTATTTCACCCAACTGCTCGCCAATCAGAGCCTCACGGCCAATTGGCCAGTCCACTATTGGAATGGCCAAGCCCTGGCTTGGCTCCAGTTTCCGCCCCCCCCCGCCGCCGTACAGCCTGACCTACGAGAGCTTGACGGACTTCTTCACCGCTGTCGGCCACGTCCACGTCCAGCAGTACTACCAGTTCCCCAACATCGACATCCGGACAGTGCCGACACCGCTGCAGACCACGCAAACCCCTGACGAGATCAACCAGATCATCGCCATTCTCGAGGAGATTTTCGGTGGCCAAACGACCTGGGAGGGGTTCAAGGCGAAGGTCGCGAGCGGAGCCTGACCTCAACGGGCGGGTCTGGCGAGCGTCCTAGACGGTCGGTCTCACGCCCCGCTACTCCTCCCGCCACCCGCCGCCGAGGGCGCGGTAGAGGCTGACGACAGCCTGGGCGGTCTGGGCCGAGGCCTGGCTGCGGGCGAGATCGGCCTGCTCCTGCTTGTCCTGCGCCAACAGCACGTCCCGGAAGCTGATCGCGCCGGCCGCAAAGCTGCGGCGGGCCATGGCCAGGGCGGCGCGCTGGTCGCCGGCCGCCTCCGCCAGACGCGCTTCCTGGCTCTGCGCCGAGGCATAGGCGGTGATGGCGTCGTTGACCTCGTGCAGGGCGGTCAGCACCGTCTGGGCGTAGGTCAGGGCGGCGGAGCGGGCGCGCAGGTCCATGAGCTTCACATTCGCCCGCCGCTGGCCGGCGTCGAAGATCGGCAGATCCAGGCTCGGCCCCGCGGTCAGATAGTGCGCCGCCCATGCGCCCAGCTGGGCGGTGTTGCTGGCTTGGTAGCCGAAGCCGGTGTTCAGCGAAATGGCCGGGTAGAGGGCCGCCGTCGCCACCCCCTGCCGCGCCACGGCCGCGTGCAGCTGCGCCTCGGCCCGGCGCACATCGGGCCGTCGGCGGGCGAGGTTGGCCGGAAGGCTCAGGGGCACGGGCGCCGGCGCGCCGAGGGGTATGGCCGCCTTGTCGAGTTCGGCGTCGAGGGCGCCGGGCTGCAGCGCCAGCAGGAGCGCGAGCTGGTTCTTGTCGGCGGAGATCTGGCGATCAAGCGGCGGCAGCTCGGCCTCGGCGCTGGCCGCCGCGCCGGCGGCGGCGGCCAGGTCGACGTCATTGGTCAGGCCGTGGCCGCGCGAGTCCCGCGCCAGCTTCAGCAGCGCCTGGCTGGTCTCTACAGCCGCCGCGGCGACCCCGCGGCGGGCCTCGGACGCGCGCAGGTCGAGGTAGGCGGCGGCGACTTCGGCCATCAGCGAGACGCGCACGGCCCGGCCGTCCCAGATGGCGGCGTCGGTGTCCGCGTCGGCCGCCTCGACGCCTCGGCGGACCCGGCCGAACAGGTCCAGCTCCCAGGTTGCGCTGAGGCCGTACTGATACTGCTCGAAGGGATTGGTCAGGCCGGGGATGGCGGCCGCCACGCCACCGCCGTGGCCCCCCCCCGCCGCCGCCAGCAGGGACGAGGTGGCGGTGCGCTCGCTGATGCGGCTGTTCTCGTATGAGGCCGTCGCGTCCACCTGCGGCCAGGCGCCGGCGGCGGCCATGCGGCGCTGGGCGCGGGCCTCGCCGATGCTCAGGGCCGCCTGGCGTACGCTGAAATTGGCGCCCATGGCCCGGTCGATCAGGTCGGCCAGCTCCGGATCGCCGAAGCTGCGCCACCATCCGGCCGAGGATTCCACGGGAACGGTGGTCGTGGTGTTGGGCGATGTGGCGCTCCAGCCGGCCGGCATGCCGGCCTGCGGCGTGACAAACCGGGGGCCGACGGCGCAGCCGCCAAGGGCGAGGACGCTCGTCAGGAGCGCCGGGACGAACAGATTTGAGGGTGTCATGCGGGCCATCCTCCTAGGCGATCCGCCGCTGGAACATCCAGGACGAGCCAATCAGCGTCACCAGGCCGATGGCCGCCAGGGGCACGAGGTCGGGAAGCAGCCGGTCCAGCCCCACGCCCTCGAGATAGACCCGGTGGGTGATGTCGATGGCCCAGCGCAGCGGGTTGATCAGGGTGAAGTCCTGCAGCACCTGCGGCATGCTGCTGATCGGCGTGGTCAGGCCGGACAGCAGCATGAACGGCATCATCACCAGCATGGTGTAGAGCATCGCCTGCTGCATGGTCTGGGCGATCGACGAGACAAAGAGGCCCAGGCCGACGGCCGCCAGCAGGAACAGGATAAGCCCCGTGTAGAGCACCAGGAACGAGCCCTGGAACGGGATGTGGAACCACAGCTGCGCCACCAGCAGCACATTGGTCGCCTGCACAAGGCCCACCAGCATCGACGGCGCGGCCTTGCCGACGATGATCTCGCCGGGGCGTAACGGGGTGACCAGCAGCTGGTCGAAGGTCCCCTGCTCCCGCTCCCGGGCCACCGACAGGGCGGTCAGCATCACCGTCTGCATCATGGTCAGGGTGGCGATCAACGCCGGGATCATGTTCAAGCGGGTCTCCAGATTGGGATTGTACCAGGCCCGCAGGGTGGGCTGGATCACCGGCGGCGGGTCGCCACGGGCCGCGCGCCAATCGACGTTGAAGTCAGAGACGACGGCGTTGACGTAGCCCATCGCCACGCCGGCGGTGTTGGAGTTGCGGCCGTCGGCGATCACCTGCACCGGCGCGTCCTCCCCGGCCTGCAGCCGGCGCTCGAAGTCCGGCGCGATTCGCAGCACCAGCAGGGCGCGGCGGTTGTCGATGATCCGGGCGATCTCGCCGTCGCCCGCCAGGTTGGCCACGCGGTGGAACACCCCCGAGCCGTCGAGGCGGGCGACCAGCTCATGCGAGGCGGCGGTACGGTCCTGGTCCATGAGCGCGTAGGACACCGAGCTTAAGTCGAAAGTGGCCGCGTAGCCGAAGATCAGACACTGCAGAATCGGGGGCACGAACAGCAGGATACGGCTGCGGGGATCCTTCAGGATCGCCAGCAGCTCCTTGCGGGTCAGGGCCAGCATCCGCAACAGGGATTCCCACACCGCGCTCATTAGGCCAGACTCTTGCGGATGGCGCGGCGGGTCAGGATGAGCAGAATCGTCGCGAACACGCCCAGCATCAGCGCGTTGGGCAGGATCACGCTCCAAACGTCGCCGGCGAGGAAGATGGACTGCAGAAGGGTCACGAAATAGCGCGCCGGCACGCCGTAGCTGATCAGCTGGATCACCCGCGGCACGCTGTTCAGGTCATAGACGAAACCCGAGAGCATCATCGCCGGCAGGAAGGTGACCAGCTGAGCCATCTGGCTGGCCAGGAACTGGCTCTTCAGGGTGCAGGAGATCAGAAGCCCCATCCCCAGGGTCACCAACAGGTAGAGCATGGACGTGAAACCCAGCACCCAGAGCGAGCCGCGGAAGGGAATGCGGAACAGAAACTTCGCCGACAACACGCAGATGACCAGGCCGAACAGGCCGAGGACGAAATAGGGCACGATCTTGCCGATCATGATCTCGCCGGCCTGCACCGGAGTGACGAACAGGGCCTCCAGGGTGCCGCGCTCCCACTCGCGCGCCATCACCATCGCCGTCAGGGTGGCTCCGATGAGGGTCATGACCAGGACGATCAGGCCGGGCACGAGATAGTAGTGGCTGTCGTTGGCGTCGTTGAACCAGAGCCGGCTCTGCACGACCGCCTGGGCGCCGCCGCCAGCGTTCGAGGCGCTGGTCGAGCGATCGCCGAGGGCGGCCATGGCGCCCTGCGCATAGGCCTGCATGATCCGCGCCCGGTTGGAGTCGACGCCGTAGACGATCAGCTGCACCGGCGCGCCGGCCAGGTGGGTATCGCGGGCGAAGTCGGAGCGGATGAAGACGATGCCGTCGACCTTCCGCTCCAGCATCAACTCCCTGGCCTGGGCCATGGCGGTCACCGCCTTGACGTCGAAATAGGGCGACAGGGAAAACCCGGCGGCCAGCTCCGAGGCTTCCGGCCCCGGCGCCTCGAAGACGATGGCGACGGGGACGTGCTTGACGTCGAAGGTGACGCCATAGCCGTAGAGCAGGATCAGGACCAGCGGCAGGACGATGCCGATGGCGACGCTGGACGGATCGCGCACCACCTGCATCCCCTCCTTGCGGATCAGGGCGATCACCCGCCGCAGCTTGGCGCGCCAGGGGGATGCGGGGGGAATTGGGCCGCTCATGCGGCGGCCTTTCCGGCGGCGGCCTTTCCGGCGGCCGCTTCGGCCGCGCGGGCGTCCTCGACGATGGCGACGAAGGCGTCCTCCATGGTCGGGGCCTCGCCCCGCCCGCGGGCGCGGATTTCCGCCGGCGAGCCCTGGGCCAGGATCCGGCCGGAATCGAGGATGGCGATCCGATCGCAGTATTCCGCCTCGGCCATGAAGTGGGTGGTGACGATGATCGTCACCCCCTGTTGCGACAGCCGGGTGATCCGGCGCCAGAAGTCCCGCCGGGCCAGGGCGTCGGCGCCGCTGGTGGGCTCGTCCAGGAACAGGGTCTCCGGCCCATGCAGCAGGCCGGCGGCCATGGCCAGGCGCTGCTTGAAGCCGCCGGCGAGCTGCTGGCTGGGCACGTTGGCGTAGGGGGTCAGTTCGAACTGATCGAGGGCCCAGTCGATCCGCGCCCGGCGCCGCCCCCCGCGCAGGCCGTAGACGCTGGCGAAGAACTCCAGGTTCTCGGTCACCGACAGCAGGCCGTAGAGCGAGAACTTCTGCGCCNNTTGGGGCCCAGCAGGCCGAAGATCTCCCCCGGCTGAACCTCGAAGCTGACATTGTCGACGGCGGTGAAGGCGCCGAACCGCCGCACCAGGTTACGCACCGACACCGCCGGACCGTCATGCGTCCGGACGATGGGCGCGGACGCCGAGGCGGCCCCGTGGGCTGGCCCGTCGCCCAGGGGCGCGGTCTGGCCCGCCGATCGCAACAGGGTCATGAAGCCGTCTTCGAAGTGGGCGACGACCGGGGTCAGGGCGCCGATCGGCGGCGCGATTAGGGCCAGGGCCGCGGCGGACTCCGCGCTGTCCAACACCAGACGGACCTTGCCGCCCTCGGGCGCCGCGTCGACCACCTGCGGCTCGGCCAGCAGACGGGCCTGCAGCTCCCGCGGCCGCTCCCCCGCCGACGGTTCGACATGGAAGCATCGGCCCGCGGCCAGATCGCTGATGGCGCTTGGCGCCCCCTGGGCCAACACCGCCCCCCGGTGCAGCACCACCGCGTGATCGCAGAAGTCGGCCTCGTCGAGGTAGGAGGTGCTGACCAGCACCGGCAGGCCCTCGTCCTTCACCAGCCCGCGGATGATCGCCCAGAGCTCCCGCCGCGACAGGGGATCGACCCCCGCCGTCGGCTCGTCGAGCAGCAGCAACTCCGGGGTGGAGACCAGGGTGCAGGCCAGGCCCAGTTTCTGCTTCATGCCCCCCGACAGCTGTCCGGCCAGGCGGCGCAGGAAGGGCCCGAGGGCGGTCATCTCCATCAGGGCCGGAAACTTCTGCGCCCGATGCTCCGCGCTCAGGTCGTGCAGATCGGCGTAGAGATCGAGGTTCTCCTGCACGGTGAGGTCGTCATAGAGGCCGAACCGTTGCGGCATGTAGCCGATGCGGCTCTGGATCGCCTGCGGGTCCTTGGCGGCGTCCACGCCGAGCACGGTCACCGTTCCCGACGCCGCCGTGAGCAGGCCGGCGATCAGCCGCAGCATCGTGGTCTTGCCGGCGCCGTCGGACCCGACCAGCGCCGTCACCGCCCCGGCGCGGGCGACGAAGGAGACGTCCCCCAGGGCCTGGAAGGGCTGTTTGTTGGCGACGAAGCGCATGCCGACATGGTCGCAGACCACACAGTCGCCGGGTTGGTCGGCGGCGCCCGTCACCGGCCCGGTCCCGGCGTCCCGGGCGCGCTTGCCGGTGCAAGATGCAGCGTCACCGTGGCGGGCATGCCCAGCCGCAGGTCGTCGCCGGGGTCCTTGACGAAGATTCGCACCTCGTAGACCAGGCTGGTGCGCAGATCGGTGGTCTGCACGGTCTTGGGGGTGAACTCCGCCACCGAGGAGATGAAGCCGACCCAGCCCTGGAACGTCCGGTGTGGGAATCCATCGACGGTGACGGCGGCCGGCGTCCCTGCCTTCAGCCGTACGAGGTCGGTTTCCCCGACATAGGCGCGCACCCATTTGGGATCGGTGACGGCGAGGGTGTAGACCGGCCGCTGCGGCGAGGCCATCTCGCCGGCCTCCATCAGCCGGGCGCGAACCACGCCGGCGACGGGGGAGACCAGGGCGGCGTCGGCCAGCTCCCGCTTCAGCACCGCCAGCTGGGCCTGACTGGCGCGCAGCTGCGCTTCGGCCTGGGCGATGTCCTCGCGCCGGGGCCCGGCGACCTCGAGATCGAGAGCCTTCTGCTGCAGGGCGAGCTTGGCCGTGGCCGCATCGGCGGCGTCCTGGGCGTTCTCGACATCCTGCTTGCTGACCACGGCCTGGCCGTCGGCGGCGCCGAACAGGCTTCGGGTCCGGGCGAAATGGGCGCCGGCGTTGACGGCGTCGGCCTGGGCGGCGGCGACGGAGGCGCGGGCCTCGGCGATCTCCTCGGGGCGGTTGCCGGCGTGCAGCCGATCCACCGCCGCCGACTGGGCGGCGGTCTGCGCCTCCACCACGGCCATCTGCGGCTGCAGCCGGCGCACATCCAGCCGGGCCACGACCTGGCCGGGGGTCAGCCGGTCGCCCTCCTGCGCCAGCACGGCGTCGATCCGGTCGCTGTCATTGAAGGCCAGCTCGACCTGACGCAGGTCCACATTGCCGTAGAGCGTCAGGGTGTCCTTCGGGCCGGTGTTTCGGAGCAGCCGCCAACCGACAAACCCGGCGACCGCCAGGACGATGATGATCGCGACGATGATGATCTGGCGACGTTTCATGATCGGGTCCAAGCACGCGGCGGATCAATAGCCCGCCGCGCCGGGCGGACGAATTCGTGACGTTCGCCTAGGGCAAACTACGTAAGCCTTTGGAGGCGGTCTGCATCAGGGCTTGAACATCAAGGATTGATCGATCGCCCCGATCGGGTCCAGCCTGCCCCTAAAGCGACGGACGGAGAGGACACCCATGGCGCAGGCGCCCACGGTTCTGGCGGAGGGACTCTATTTCGGCGAGGGCCCGCGCTGGCGGGACGGGCGGCTGTGGTTCAGCGACTTCTTCGCCCACCAGGTCAAGTCGGTGTCTCTTTCCGGCGACCTGCGCGCGGAATTCGAGATCGACGATCAGCCCTCCGGCCTGGGATGGATGCCGGACGGTTCCCTGCTGGTGGTCTCCATGATCAAGCGCCAGGTTCTGCGGCGATTTCCCGATGGCCGGATGGCCCTGCACGCGAACCTCGCCGCCTTCGCGGGCTACCATTGCAACGACATGGTGGTCGGCGCTGCGGGCCGCGCCTATGTCGGCAACTTCGGCTTCAATCTCGACGAGGCGATCGCCGCGCGGGGGTTCGAATCGGTGATCGCGGAGCACGCGACGGCGGCCCTGGTCCGGGTCGACCCCGGCGGCGCTGTCCAGGTTGCGGCCGCGGACATGCATTTTCCAAACGGTTCGGTGATCACGCCGGACGGACGCACCCTGATCGTCGGCGAGACCCTTGCTGGCCGGCTGACGGCTTTCGACATCGCCGAGGACGGCGGCCTGTCCAACCGGCGCCTCTGGGCCCCGACCTGGCCCCGGGTCCCCGACGGCATCGCCCTCGACGCCGACGGGGCTGTCTGGATCGCCAACCCCGTCGCGCCGGAATGTGTCCGGATCGGCGAGGGCGGCGCCGTGCTGGAGGTGATCGACACCGGCCAATCCTGCTACGCCTGCGCCCTGGGCGGCCCTGACGGGCGAAGCCTGTTCATGCTGACCGCCGCGCCCCTGGGCGCGGAAGGCGCAGACGGCGCGCCGACGGGCCGCGTGCTGATTACTTCGGTGGCAACGCCCGCCGCCGCGCCTCCTGCCGCGCATTGATCGTCGACATCCTCGCCGCGGCGACTAGGACACCATGATGGCTGACGGACCCCTGGAAATCGTACCCCTCACCGCCCGCATCGGCGCGGAGATTCACGGCGTCGACCTGACCCGGCCGACCCATCGCCAGCTTGAGGAGATCGCCGACGCCCTGGCCGCCCACCAGGTGATCTTTTTTCGCGACCAGCACCTGGACCACGACAGCCACAAGGCGTTCGGCCGCGCCTTCGGCGAGCTGGCGATCCATCCGGGCGTGCCCGGTCTGGCGGATCAACCGGAGATCGTCGCCATCCACGCCGACGCCGACTCCAAGGGCGTGGCCGGCGAGAACTGGCACTCGGACCTGACCTGCAACGCCGAGCCGCCCATGGGCAGCATCCTCTATATCCACACCACCCCGCCCGTCGGCGGGGACACCCTGTTCGCCAGCATGTACGCGGCCTACGACGCGCTTTCGCCGAAGATGAAGGCCTATCTGGAGGGGCTCACCGCCGTTCACGACGGGGATCACGTCTATCGCCCGCTGTTTCCCGACCTCGACAAGCGCTACCCCTGCAACACCCATCCGGTGGTGCGCACCCACCCGGTCACCGGCCGCAAGGGCCTCTTCGTCAACGCCTCCTACACCACCCGCATCGTCGACGTGTCCAAGGAGGAGAGCGACGCCGTCCTCGGCTACCTCTACGCCCACTGCGCCAATCCCAACTTCCACGTCCGCTTCCAGTGGCGGCCCCATTCGGTGGCGTTCTGGGACAACCGCTGCACCCAGCATCTGGCGGTGTGGGACTACTTCCCCGCCACCCGATCGGGTTTCCGGGTGACGGTGGTGGGGGACAAGCCGTTCTGAGCTTGTCGGCGCCCATCCCGCCCTAGCCGCCCGCCTGGCGGAACTCCCGGGGCGAGACGCCGTATTGCTGGCGGAAGGCCCGGCTGAAGTGGGCTGAACCGTTGAACCCCCATCGAAAACAGATGCTGGAGATCGACTGGTCGCCATGCCGCGGGCTGACCAGATCGAGCTTGCACCGCTCTAGCCGGCGCAGGCGGATGTAGTGGGTGAAGGTCTCGCCCTCGCTGGAAAACAGCTTTTGCAGGTACCGGGGCGACACCCCCTCCACCTCCGCCAGCCGGGTCAGGGTGAGTTCGGGGTCGGTCAGCAGGGATTCGATGGTCTGGCGCACCCGGTGCAGGCGCGCGCGGCGGGTCGCGGCGGCGCCCCGCGGCTCGACGGCATGCGTCCCGAGGGTGGCGACCAGGAATTCCGTCACCGCCAATTCCACCGGCCGCAGCTGATCCCCGCTGAGGTCATCGAGGCTGTCGGCGACGGCGCGCAGCAGGCCGGAGAAGATGCGGTTGGTCCCACTGGTCGCCGGCAGATGGCCGATCCGGAGCGACCGCGGCGCCACCAGCCGATGGTCCAGGGCCAGGCGCGGCGCGGTCAGGAACAGCAGTCGGAAGCGGGTCGTCAGGTGCAGGCTCGCGGCCATGCCGGTGGGGCCGAAGACGATGTCGCCGGCGTTGATCTGCGCCTCGGAGTCTCCGTCGTTGAGCACCGCCGAGCCCTCCAGCAGGGCGGCGAGCCAGACCGCCGCCGGCTGGTCGGAATTGCGGCCGGAGATCGCCTGCGCTCCCGCGCGGACGACGGAGAACTCCATCCCCGTCGTGGTGACTAGGCTGGTGACCGAGGCGCTGGAGCCGTCAGTCTCCGGCGGCGCCGCCACCGGCAGCCGCAGCCGCACCATGGCCTCGCGCCAGGCCGCCCGACGGGCGTGTAGGGGATAGGCGTCGGTGGTGAAGGCCCAGGCCTTCATTCCGTCTTCGCGGCGGCGTCTCTGGCCGGGAAGATCGATCGGGGAATGCGCACATGCACCCCCTGGCGACCGTCCACGACCTGGGTGACGGCGAAGTCCGCGGCGACGCTCATCAGCGAATAGGCGTCGTTGCGGCTGAGGCCTACATGGTCGGTCAACAGGCTCAGCATCTCAAGGGACGCCCCGCGCATGGCCACGTTCAGATCCTCGTTGAACCCGTGGACGATCCACCAGTTCGGGGTTTCGAGCAGCGGGCTCTTGATTTCGAAATCCTTGCGCAGAACGATCTGAAACAGGACGTTCAGCGAGGCTTCGATCGCCGTTCCAGAGAGTTCACCGTCCCCCTGGCTGACGTGGGGATCGCCGATGGAGAACAGGCCGCCTTCGACCTGCACCGGGTAGTACATGGTCGCGCCGGCGCCGATGCGCCAGTTGTCGATATTGCCGCCATGCAGACCCGGCGGAATGGTGCTGACCCGGCCGGTGACGTCCGGCGCGACCCCCGCCGTGCCGAGATGCGGCCGCGCCGGCACCCGCACGCCCTTCAGCGCTGGTTCGCGATCGCAGACCGGGCAGTGGGTGATCGTGCCGGGGACGAGGTACTTGCCGGGATAGTCGTAGGCGTAGAGCGCCTCGGCGTGCTGGGCGTTGGCGTCCAACTGATAGATGGTCACCCGCTCCTTCTCGCCGAACTCCTTGTAGAGATAGCCCCAGTTGGCGGCCAGGTTGGAGCCGTAGCTGCAGCGGGGAACCATCCGCAGGTAGCGGACCTCCAGGATGTCCCCAGGCTGCGCGTCCTCGACATAGATCGGGCCGGTCATGATGTGGACCCCCGGATGGCGGTCGCCTTCCGGCACCTCCCGGAACAGGGTCTGGACGGCGTCGTCCATCATCAGTTCGGGGGCGTCCCCCGCATGGTGGGTGATCGCCTCGGCCTGGATAAGATCGCCGCTCTTGACCCGTAGCGACGGCGCCTTGGCGGCGTCGAAATAGCCCCAGTGCACGGTCTTGGGCGTGGCCGGCAGGTGGTGCAGGGCGCCGGGAAGCGTGTCGGGACGGGTTTCGCCGGGCTCGCAGATGAACGGCATAGGTCTCTCCGTGGATCAGCCGGCGACGGCGGGCTGGTGTTGCGTGCGGGTCGTCATCGCGGCCTTGCCCGACCGCCGACGACGAAGGGGTCGTTGAGCCGGTCGACCGTCATGGCGCGGCTCAGCAAGACACTGGCCTCGCCAAGGATAGACGGGCGGGGGGCCGAGTCTTGTCCACACGCGCACGAGGAGTTACCCAGCGCACGGCCTGCCCCCCCATACGCCGCCTTTCTAGGCGCCGCCATGACTGTCCGCGCAAGGGATGCACAGGCGCCGGCCGAGGGGGCTGCAGGATCAAGACCGGCGGTCGCGTAAAGGCAAGACGCCTACGCCGCCGGCCGCTAGCATGGCGCAACCGAAACCGCCCGGAGCGACCATGACGACGTCCGTCCTGCCAAATATCACCGAACTCAAGCCCGGCTTCGGTGCGCGGATTGACGGCGTGGACCTGGCGGGGGCGGACGATGCGACGCTGCAGGCGGTGGTTGCCGCTTTTCACCAGCACGGCGCCATCCTGCTGCGCGACCAGCCGATGAAGCCGCAGGACCTGCTGCGGTTCATTTCCGCCTTCGGAGAGCCGGAAGACCACACCCTGCAGGAAAACACCCTGCCCGGCTTTCCCAAGATCTACGTGCTCTCCAACCGGATCGTCGACGGCAAGCCGATCGGCGCGCACAACGACGGCATCGGTTGGCACACCGACTATTCCTATCGCGCCGAGCCGGTGATGAGCACGATGCTCTACGCCGTCGAAGTGCCGCCGGAGGGCTCGGACACCCTCCTCGCCGATGGCTGCGCCGCGTGGAACGCCCTGCCGCCGGAACGCCAGGCGCAGCTCGACGGTCTTGAGCTGCACCACAGCTGGCGGCACTTCATGAACACCCGCGAATTCAATCGCCAGGAGGAGCCGAGCGAGGCGCTCCTGGCGGAAAACCCCGACGTCCTCCACCCCCTGGTGCGCCGCCACCCCTCCGACGGCCGCAAGGCGCTATGGGCGAGCACCGGCACGGTGAAGGAAGTCGTCGGCATGCCGAACCCCGAGGGCTTGGCCCTGGTCGACGAATTGGTCGAGTTCATGACCCAGGAGGCCTTCGTCTACCGGCACAAGTGGCGGGCAGGCGACGTGCTGATGTGGGACAACCGCTGCACCCTCCACACCGGCACCCTTTATGATGACCAGAAATATGTCCGCGAGATGCACCGTCTCTGGGTCAAGGGCGACCGGCCCTACTAGCCGCCCATGACCCATTCCCCCTCCCCTCGCACCTGGTTCATCACCGGCGTCAGCAGCGGCCTCGGCCGCGCCCTGGCCGCGGCGGCGCTCGCCGTCGGCGACCATGTGGCCGGCACGGTGCGACAGCGGACGGACCTCGCCGCCTTCGAAGCCCTCTCCCCGGAGCGGGCGTTCGGCCTGATCATGGACGTAACCGACGAGGCCGCCGTCCACGCCGCCGTAGCCGCCGCCGAAGCGCGGATGGGCCGGATCGACATCCTGGTGGGCAACGCCGGCTACGGCCTGGTGGGGGCGATCGAGGAGTCGAGCCTCGTCGAGATTCGCGCCCAGTTCGAGGTGAATGTGTTCGGCGCCCTGGCGGTGATCCAGGCGGTCCTGCCGGGCATGCGCGCGCGCAGAAGCGGCCGCATCCTCACCGTCACCTCGGTCAGCGGCCTGGCGGCCTGGGGCGGCACCGGAATCTACTGCGCCAGCAAGTTCGCCCTGGAGGGCGCGACCCAGGCCCTGGCCCAGGAGGTCGCTGAGCTGGGGATCAAGGTGACCAACATCGCCCCCGGGGGTCTGCGCACCGACTACGCCGGGCGCTCCCTGGCGCTGACCGCCAACATGATCGACGACTACGGCGGCGCCGCCCGTTACGCCCGCAACAAGCTTCGCGAGGGCTCCGGCCAGGAGGCCGGCGATCCGGACCGGGCGGCCGCGGCGATTCTGCAGATCGCGGCGGTCGACGCCCCGCCAATGCACCTGTTGCTGGGCGCCGACGCCGTCCACTACGCCACCCGCTCCGCCGGCCAGTTTCAGACCGATCTCAGCGACTGGCTGGACCTCACCCTCTCGACGGCCTTGCCGAAGTAGGTCTTGGCGGAGCAATCCGCCCCTACTCGTAGTGCAGGGCGTCGATGGGGTTGAGGTTGGCCGCCTTGCGGGCGGGGTAGTAGCCGAAGAAGATCCCCACCGCCGCCGAGAAGGCGAAGCCGCCTAAAATGGCGGGGATCGAGACCTGGATCGGCCAGTGGGCGAGGATCGAGACGACGAAGGACACCAGCACCCCCACGACGATCCCCGCCGCGCCGCCGGTCACGCTGAGCAAGACCGACTCCACCAGGAACTGCAGCAGCACCTGCAGCCGGCGCGCGCCGATGGCCATGCGGATGCCGATCTCCCGGGTGCGCTCGGTGACCGAGACCAGCAGGATGTTCATGATCCCGATGCCGCCGACCAGCAGGGAGATGGAGGCGACCATGGCCAGGAGCGCGGCCATGACCTGGCTGGAGCCTTCCTGCGCCTCGGCGATCTGGCTGAGGTTGCGGACGCTGAAGTCGTTGAGCTGGCCGGCCTGGATGTGATGACGCTTGGCCAGGGTGGCGGTCACCTGGTCGATGGCGGTGTTCACCAGGTCCGGCCCGCCGGCCTGGACATAGATGCTGTTCACGTAGCCGGTCATGCGCGGCGCGATGCCGTAGGCGTTGGCGGGCGGCGGGTAGTCGGCGCTGACCTGGCTTTGGGAGGCCTGGGGCGCGGCGACGCCGAGAACCTTGCGCTCGGCGGTGGTGAACGGGATCATCACCAGGTCGTCCTGGTCCTGGCCGAAGCCGGTCTGGCCCTTGCTGGCCAGGAGACCGATCACCCGCATCGGCACCCCCTTGACCAGGATCACCGCCCCGACCGGGTCCTCGCCGGGGCCGAACAGGTTCTCATAGACGGTCTGGCCGATCAGGCAGACGGTCTCGGCCGCGTCGTTCTCCTGCTCGGTCATGGCGGCGCCCTCGGCGATGCGCCAGCTGACGATGTCGAGATAGCTGGGGGTCACCCCCTGGATGGCGGTGGTCCAGTTCTGGTCGCGGTATTCCACCTGGCCGGACTGGCGGGCTAGGTAGCTGACCTGCTGCACGGCCGGATCATCGCGCTGGATCACCTCGGCGTCGGTGACGGTGAGGGTGGAGGCGCTGCCGGCGCCGGCGCGCACGCCGCCGGCCGTCGTCGCCCCGGGCTGGACGACCACCATGTTGGTGCCCAGGCTTTCCAGCTGCTTCTTGACCGCCGCGCTGGCGCCGTCGCCGACGGCGACCATGGCGATCAGGGCGGCGACGCCGATGAACACGCCCAACATGGTCAGGGCCGAACGCAGCTTGTTGCGCTCCAGGGCCTGGAACGAGGCCGAGACCACCATCGACAGGAAGGCCAGGCGCAGGCCGGTTCCGTCCCCGGCGACCGGCGTGACCGGCGGCGGTGCGGCTGGGGTTGGAGCGGCTGGAGCCGGGGCGGCTGTTCCAGAGGCGACCTGGCGTTCGTCCGAGACCACGGCGCCGTCGCGCATGACGATCATGCGGTCGGCGTAGGCGCCGATGTCGGCCTCGTGGGTGACCAGGATCACCGTCACCCCCTGCTCGCGATTGAGCTTGCGGATGATGTCCATGATCTCGTGGGAGGTCTTGGTGTCGAGGTTGCCGGTGGGCTCGTCGGCCAGCAGCACGGCGGGATTGTTGATCAGGGCCCGCGCCAGTGCGACGCGCTGCTGCTGGCCGCCGGACAGCTGGCTGGGGGTGTTGTGCTCGCGATCGGCCAGGCCCACCCCGGCCAGTCCGGCGCGGCCGATGTCGTTGCGCTGCTTGGTCGTCAGGGCCGCCGCTTCGCCATAGAGCAGCGGCAGGACCACGTTCTCCAGGGCGCTCGTGCGGGCCAGGAGGTTGAAGTTCTGAAAGACGAAGCCGATCCGGCGGCTGCGGATGCCGGCGAGCTGGGGCTCGGACAGGCGCGCCACGTCCCGGCCTTCGAAGACGTACTGGCCGCTGGTCGGCTGGTCGAGGCAGCCGATGATGTTCATCAGCGTCGACTTGCCGGAGCCGGACGAGCCCATGATCGCGACGAACTCGCCGGGGTCGATGCGTAGGTTGATCCCCTTCAGGGCCCGCACCTCCTCGTCGCCCAGTTTGAACGTGCGGGTCAGGTCGATCAGCTTGATGACGGGGTCGGCCACGGCCTTCGCCGCCTAGAGCCGCAGGGCGGGGGCGGCGCCGGCCTTTGACCGGGCGGACCCGGCCGCGGCCTGGGCGGTGACGACCTGGTCGCCCACCTGCAGAGCGCCGGACTTGATCTCGGCGAAACTGTCGTCATCGAGGCCGACGGTCACCGGCACGGCCACGGGCTTGCCGTTGCGCAGGACCCAGACGGTTCGGGCGCCCTTACCGCCGCCGGTCTTCGTGTTGGCGGACCCGGCGCGGCTTGAGGCGGCGGCCGTGGGGGTGAACCGCAGAGCCTGGGAGGGCACGCGCAGGACGCCCCGCGCCTGGGCTGTCGCGATCCGCGCGGTCGCGGTCATGCCCGGCTTGAGCAGCAGGGCGGGATTGGCCACCGTGATCACCACGTCATAAGTGATCACGTTCTGCACGCTGATCGGCGCCTGGCGGACCTGGGTCACCGTCCCGGGGAAGGTGTGCTTGGGGAAGGCGTCGACGGTGAAGGTGGCGCCGGCGCCCTGGACGGCGCTGGCGATGTCGGACTCGCTGACGTTGGTGTCGACCTGCATCTTGGTCAGGTCGGTGGCGATGAGGAACAGGGTCGGGGTCTGCAGGCTGGCGGCCACCGTCTGCCCGGCGGTGACGTTGCGCGAGACCACCGTGCCGTCCACCGGCGAGACGATGTTGGTGTAGTTCAGATTGATCTGCGCCGCCTTCAGTGTCGCGGCCTTCTCGGCGACCTGGGCGGCGTCCAAATTCACCAGGGCGAGCGCCTGGCTGTTGGCGTCTCGGGCGGCGTCGGCGGCGTCGTGGGAGATCGAATCCTGTTTATAGAGCAGGTCGTCTCGCTGCTGGGCGAGCTTGGTGTAGACGAGGTTGGCCTGATCCTTCGCCAACTGGGCCTGGGCGGTGACCAGGGTCGCCTGATCCTCGTCGACGATCACCTGGTAGGGGCTTGGATCGATCTTGGCGCAGAGCTGACCCTTGATTACCCGCGTGTTGTAGTCGCAGCTGAGCGACTGGATCGTGCCGGAGACATAGGTGCCCACCTGGACAGTGACCACCGGGTTGACCGTTCCGCTGGCGGTGATGGTGGTGACGACGTCGCCGCGCGTCACCGGCGCGGTGACGTACCGCGCCGGCGGCGCCCGATGGGCGAACCAGTAGGCGCCGCCGCCAGCCAAGAGAATCGCCACGGCGGTTGCGGCCCAGATCCAGCGATTGTTCAACGGGATGGTCATTGCGCCGACCTAGCCGCCACGGGCCGGACGCGGCATTGATCCGGCTCAACCGGGTGGAAACCGGCCCGATCACAGACCTGTGCGCGTAGGTCTTGCCGGCGCGGGGGCGATCCAGGGCGGGGCGTTGGGAAGCCTATCGGTCCGGGGATGGCGGCGCCCCGGGAAACCGGCGGGCGCGCGATTGCGAAGCTGCGCCTTGGCAGCGCATGAACGCCCCCTCAGTTCCCTCGCCGTGAAAAAAAATGGCCCGGACGCTTCAGGCCGGCCAAAGGCCCTTCGGCCTGCCGGTCGATCTGGCGGGCTGGGCGCCCGCCTGCCCCGGCTGTTCGGCATCGCCACGCGAATGCGCCCGCGGCTGACCCAATAGACCAGCTCAAGCCTTCGGGTAGCCAACCGTCTGGGCGAAGGTGACGAACTGTTGGTCGGCCAGCCCCAGGGTGCGGCCGAGCCTCGCCGTATCCACCGCGCCGCGGAACACCGTCGCCAGGCCTTCGGACGCGCAGAAGAGATAGATGTTCTGGCCGATGAAGCCGGTGTCGACGGAGGCGTAGAGCCGTCGGTCCTCTGCGGAGACATCGGTCATGCGCTCACCATGCGCGACGTAGATCAGGTTCAGGGGCGCGGCGGCGACAAAATCCTGCTGCCCGGTTTGGGCGCGGATGTCGTCGGTCATGTGGGGCGTCAGGGCGTGCCCCAACGGATCGTAGATCCACACCCCGTCCGCCATGGCCAGATAGATGTCGATGACCATCACGTGTCGCCAATAGGGCGCCGTGCGATCCCCGCCGGGGCGATTGACCCCGAAGCCGGCCCACAGCAGGTCGGACAGGGTCTGGGTCGGCAGGGCGCGGTCCGCATAGGCCCGCGTTGAGCGCCGCAGCTTGAGCGCGGCGGTGAGCGGCAGGCCGCCGTCGCCGCGCGGGGGCGGCAGTTTGAGCGGGGTTGGCCCAGCGGCGACGGCGGCTGATGCTGAACCGCCAACGGCCGCGGCGGCCAGCGCCCCGGCCTGAATCGCGCGTCGGGTCATCATGATGCTCCTCCGGTTCGATGGATGACGTCGGGCCGAACGCCGGCCGGCCAACGCGTTGAGCTTCGTTGGCCGGGCGCGGCGCGCGATGATCGAGGTCAACCGCCGTGTGAAAAACACCGAGCCGATCATGGACCGGATTGCGAAGGATCAAGGCGTGATCCCGCGAGGCGCCGGACTTTCACGAATTCCCACGCGGCGCGCGGACCGTGCGCCCCGCGCGCGGGGCGAAGAGGCGAACCATGGAAACCCTGGTCCAATTCACCCTCAACGGCCGGCCGGTCAGCCTCACTGATGACGACGACCGTCCGTTGCTCTGGGTGCTACGCACCGACTTCGCCCTCACCGGCCCCAAGTACGGCTGCGGCGAGGGGATATGCGGCGCCTGCGCGGTGATCATCAACGGCGAGGCGCAGCGGTCCTGCCGAACGCCGTTGAAGGCCGTCGCCGGCGCAACGGTGACGACCATCGAGGGGCTCGCCGGCGAGGGCGGGGGCCTGCATCCCCTGCAACAGGCTTTCATCGACCACGACGCCTTTCAGTGCGGCTATTGCACCCCGGGCATGATCATCGACGCCCAGGGCCTGTTGCTGGAAAACCCGCATCCCTCGCGCGCGGCCATCGTCGAGCGGATGGACCACAACCTCTGCCGTTGCGGCGCGCACCGACGCATCGTGGACGCGGTCGAGGCGGTCGCTACGAAGGGATCGGCGTCATGACCTCCACCCCGAGCCTCGACCGCCGCGACTTCCACAAGCTCGCCGGTGGCGGGGTGGTGGTGCTGTTCGGCCTCAACCCGGCCGTGACGCACGCGCAGGGGCGGCCCGCCTACCCCAGCGACTTCCACGCCTATCTGAAAATCGGCGAGACCGGGCGGGTGACCGTCTATTCCGGTAAGATCGAGATGGGTCAGGGGATCACGACCTCCCTGGCGCAGATGGCCGCCGAGGAACTCGGGGTCGATCTGGCCGCCATCGACATGGTGATGGGCGACACCGCGAGCTGTCCCTGGGACATGGGCACCTTCGGCTCCATGTCCACCCGCTTTTTCGGCCCCGCCCTGCGGGCCGCCTGCGCCAAGGCCCGCGCGGCGATGAGCCGCCTCGCCGCCGCCCGCCTGGGCGTTCCCGAGAGCCGGCTGCTGCTCGTCGGCGGCATCGCCTCCGTGAAGGGCGAGCCGGGCCGGCAGGTGCGCTACGCCGACCTCGCCAAGGACGCGGCGATCACCGAAGCCGTGGACGAGCCCGCGGTGTTGCGGGCCGCCAAGGACTTCACCGTGATGGGCCGGTCCGCCCCGCGCCTGGACGGCGCCGCCAAGGTCACGGGGGGCGCCAAGTACGCCGCCGACATCCGACTGCCCGGCATGCTCTACGCCCGTCTGGTGCGCCCGCCGATGCACGGGGCGAGCCTGGAGCGCGTCGACACCTCGGCCGCCGAGAAGCTGCCCGGCGTCACCGTGATCAAGGCGGACAACCTGGTCGCCGTGCTGCACGCCAAGCCTGATCTCGCCGCCGCCGCCCTGGCCCGGGTCACCGCCGACTGGCGGCGGCCCGAGGCGAGCCTGACCCCGGACAGCATCTTCGACCACATCCTCGCCAACGCCGGCGAGGCGAAAATGGTCGAGGCCAAGGGCGACCTGGTGAGGGCGCCGACCGCGGCGACCTTCGAGACCGCCTTCCACAAGGGCTATGTGGCCCACGCGCCCATGGAGACCCATGCGGCGCTGGCGGACGTGCGGCCGGGCGGCGTGACCGTCTGGGCCTCCACCCAGACCCCCTTCCCCACCCGGGATGCGGTCGCGGCGGCCCTGGGGGTCGATGCGAAGACCGTCCGGTTGATCACCCCGTTTCTCGGCGGCGGCTTCGGCGGCAAGAGCGCCGGCGCCCAGGCCGTCGAGGCGGCCCTGCTGTCCCGGGCCTGCGGCAAGCCCGTGCAGGTGGAGCGGGCGCGGTCGGAGGAGTTTTTCTTCGACACCTTCGATCCCGCCGCCGTCGTGCAGATCCACTCGAGCCTGGATTCCGCGGGGCGAATTTCATCCTGGGACTACTGTGTGTTCGCCGCCGGCGAGCGCGGGGCGACGACCTTCTACGACGTTCCCAACCTGCGCATCCGCTCGGCGGGAGGCACGTCGTACGGCGGCGCGGCGACCGGCTCGGCCCTGCATCCCTTCGGCGTCGGACCCTGGCGCGGGCCGGGGGCGAATATGAACGTCTTCGCCACGGAATCGCAGATCGACATCATGGCCGCGGCGGCGAAGGTCGATCCGGTGGCGTTTCGCCTGAAACACCTGACGGACCCGCGGATGCGCGCGGTGCTGACGGCCGCGGCCAAGGCCTTCGGCTGGACGCCGGCGGCGGGACCCAGCGGGCGCGGCTTCGGCGTCGCTTGCAGCGCCGACGCCGGCAGCTGCGTGGCCACCATGGCCGAGGTGAAGGTCGACCGCGCCACCGGCCGGATCAGTGTGGTCCGCATGGTCTGCGCCCAGGACATGGGGATCGTCGTCAATCCGCAGGGCGCGCGGCTGCAGATCGAGGGCGGCCTGACCATGGGCCTGGGCTACGCCCTCTCCGAGGAACTGCGCTTCAAGGGCGGCGAGATCCTGGACGAGAACTTCGACACCTATCACCTGCCGCACATCAGCATCGCGCCGCCCATCGAGACCGTGCTGGTCAAGAACGACGACCTGGCGCCGCAGGGCTGCGGCGAGCCGGCGATCACCACCACCGGCGGGGTGCTGGCCAATGCGGTGTTCGACGCGGTCGGGGCGCGGATGTTGCGCCTGCCGATGACCTCGGCCCGGGTGCTGGCCGCCCTGGCGGCCCAGGCGGGCGCAAAGCCGGCGGCCTGACCCGGCGGCCGCCTGGCGCGTTGAATCGGATCGCCTGACCGCTTGAGTCGAAGGAGGCCCCGCCATGCGTATCGTCGCCCTTGAGGAACACTTCACCGCACCTGACCTGGCGGGGCGCATCGATCGCGCCGCCGTCGCGGCGCGGGGCTGGCCGGCGTCGATGGGCCACGAGGACGAACTGGCGGAGGTCGGCGACCGGCGTCTCGCCGCCATGGACGCCGCCGGCGTCACCCAGCAGGTGTTGTCGGTCAGCGGCCCGGGCGCGGACCTGTTGGACCCCCAGGCCGGCCCCGCCGTCGCCCGCGCCTATAACAACCGGCTGAAGGGCCTAGTCGACAGCCACCCCGGCCGCTTCGCCGGCTTCGCCCACCTGCCGATGACCAACCCCGAGGGCGCCGCCGACGAGCTGGAACGCGCCGTGCGCGAACTGGGCTTTTGCGGCGCGCTGATCAACGGCCTGACCGACGGCCGCTTCCTCGACGATCCGACCTACGCCCCCCTGCTGGCGAGGGCGGCCGCCCTGGACGCGCCGCTTTACCTGCATCCCGGCATTCCCCCCGAGGCGGTTCGCAAGGCCTACTATGACGGCCTGCCGGGGGCCGCGAGCTTTCTGCTGTCGAGCCCCGGCTGGGGTTGGCACGCCGAAACCGCGGTGCATGTCCTGCGTCTCGTCCTGTCCGGCGCCTTGGAGCGCCATCGGGGCCTGAAGCTGATCATTGGTCACATGGGCGAAGGCCTGCCGGCGATGCTGGCGAGGTGCGACAGCGTCTTCACCCATGAGACGTCGCAATACCTGGGCCGCACCGTCAGCCAGGCCATCCTCGACCAGGTCTGGATCACCACCAGCGGCTTTTTCTCCCTGCCGCCGTTTCTGGCCGCCCTGACCACCTTCGGCGCCGACCGGATCCTGTTCTCCGTCGACTATCCGTTCAGCGACAGCGCCGAGGGGACGCGGTTCCTGGAGGGGCTGCCGATCTCGCCGGCGGATCGGCGCAAGATCGCCCACGGCAACGCCGACGCGCTGTTGAAGCTCGCCAGTACGACCGGCGCTCAGCCCTCCAGCACGTAGGAGCCCGGCGCGGGTTCAAGGGGGGCCAGCCCCTCAGCGCCGATGGGCGGCGGGGCGACCAGGGCTCCGCTGCGAGCGCGCAACCAGTCGAACCACACAGGCCACCAGGACCCGGCCTCGGCGGGGGTGGCGGCGAACCAGGCGTCCGGGGCCATGTAGCGCCCGCGGGCGCGCTGCTGACGCACCCTGTGCCGACGGGGCGAGCCCCCCGGCGGGGCGACGATGCCGACGTTGTGGCCATGGTTGGTGAGCACGAAGGTGATCGGAGCCTCGCACAGCAACAGGAGTTTGTAGACCGAGCGCCAAGGGGCGATATGGTCGGTCTCCGTGGCCAGGACGAACATCGGCGCGTCGATGTCGCGGAGGGCCACGGGGCGGCCCGCGACACAGAAGCGGCCCTCGGCGAGGTCGTTGTTCAGGTAGAGGCCGCGAAGGTTCTCCGACTCCATTTGGAACGGCAGGCGGGTGGTGTCCTGCGACCAGGCGTCCAGGGCCAGCACCTCGCGCGGTTCGCCCATCAGATATTCGTGGATCATCCGCGACCAGATCAGGTCGTTGGCCTTCAGCACCTGGAAGGTCGCCGCCATCTGCTCGGGCCGCAGGTAGCCGACATCGGCCATCATGTTTTCCAGCAGGGCGATCTGGGACTCGTTGACGAACAGGCTGAGCTCGCCGGCCTCGGTAAAGTCGGCCTGGGCCGCCAGCAGGGTCAGGCTGCCGATCCGTCCGTCGCCGTCCCGGGCCATGGCGGCGGCGGTCATGGTCAACAGGGTGCCGCCGAGGCAATAGCCGACCGCGTTGACCTTGGTCGAGCCGGTGACCCTGCAGGCCGCGTCGATCGCCGCCATCACGCCCAGCTTGCGGTAGTCGGCGAAGCCGCGATCGCGATCCTCCACCCCAGGGTTCTTCCAGCTCACCATAAAGACGGTGAAACCCTCAGCGACCAGGGCCCGCACCAGGGAGTCCGCCGGGCTGAGGTCCAGGATATAGTATTTCATGATCCAGGCCGGCACGATGACCACTGGCTCGGGATGAACCTGCCCCGTGGTCGGCCGGTACTGGATGATTTCGGCCAGGGGCGTGCGCGCGACCACCTCGCCTGGGGTCGCCGCCACGTCGCGGCCGACCTTGAACGGCGACGGCTGGGGGGCCGAGGCCAGGTCCAGCAGGTCCTTCATGTAGTTCGTCGCGCCCTCGGCCAAGCTGGCGCCCCCCGTCGTCGCCGCGCGGGCCAGGATCTCCGGATTGGTGGCCACGAAGTTGGAGGGCGAGACCATGTCCAGCGCCTGGCGGGCGGCGAAGGCGACGATGCGTTCATTGCGATCACGCACCCCGGGCACGCCGGTGGTGGCCGCGCGCCACCATTGCTCCCAGCCCTGGAACGCCGCGGCATAGGCGTTGAACGGCCACTGGCGCCAAGCTTCGCCGCGGAACCGGGGATCCGTGTCCGTCTCCACCGACGCCGACGTCGTCAGGGGGCGGAAGACTTCCTGGCCTGCCGCCTTGGCCAGATCCCACTGCCTAGCCGGCGACGCGGCCAGATGAAGCGCCCAGTCCTGCCAAGCCTCCAGCATGCTGACTGGGGAAAGTCCGCCGGTCAGCCGCGCAACCGCCGCATGAAGATGACGGTCGCTGGAGTCCAACTCGGGGCTCGGCCCGCAGGCCGCCTCCGCGGGCCGCTCGACCGTGGCGACGATCGACATGGCGCCGGGCCCTAGGCTGCGCTGGGCGGGGGCGTGGGCGCCGCGGTCGTGGCGGAAGCCGGGGCCTTCAGATCCTGAGCGACGGTGGCGAAGGCCTGGGCGAAGCGCAGGCCGGTGTCGAGATAGCTCTTCGAGCGGGCCGCGAGCCAAGCCTGTTCGACGCTCAGCACGTCGAGGGGCGACTTGCAGCCTTTCAGCTGCTCCAGCACCTCGGCGCTCTGCGCCGACATTTCATCATAGAAACGCTGGGCTTCCTTGGCCCACCCCGCCAAGCCCGCTTCCATCACCGTTACGCCGCGTTCGGCGGCCTGGGACATGGCCGCGTTCACGGCGCCCAGACTTTCAGTTGAGGCGAATGGCGCCGCGAAGAACGCGCCTGCGTCGGCGGCGGTCGGTTTCACTTTGCTGGCCATGACGGCCTCCCTGATTGTGGACGCCCGGCCTGCCGGGCCCCGATAACAAAAGGTTAACAGAAGGGCGCGGTCCCGCCTTGAGGTGGATCAACCCGCCGTTGGATTCACAGTCCAGATGCGATGCGCCAGCACGCCGCAGGCCCGCTACGCCGGAACCAGGCGGACGCTGGTCCGGCGCGCCCATTCGAAGTGGGCCAGGATCACCGTGCTGCCGGCGGCGGCGAAATAGCACCAGACGGACAGGAAGGCGTCCCAATAGAAGAGGTAGGCGACCACTGATCCGACCAGGGTCACCGCCCCCAGGACGTGCAGTATCCGCCGGGACGACGCGATCAACGGCAGGGTGGTGGCGGCCATATAGGCCGCGCCGATCCAGAGCGGATGGCCGCCCGGCATGCGATAGACGATACAGCGACCGGCGATGATCGCGTCCCTGGGCCCGGTGATCGCGTGCAGGCCCAGATAGCAGGCGATCCCGACGCCGATCGCGAGGGAGCCCACCAGAATCCGCCGGCGCGGGGTCTGCGGTTCCAGCCAGAGGCAGGCCGCCGGCGCATAGACCGGCCAGAACACCAGGGCGAAGACCAGGAAGGCCAGGGTCAGGGCGTCGGCCGCCGGCCCGTGCGGGGCGGTCGGCAGGACGAGCCAGAGGGCGCCTTCGATGGCCTGCTGGAGGCCGAACACCAGCGGCGTCGCCGCCAGCGGAATTTCCCGGGCCTTGGTCGTGCGCAACAGGCAGACGAGCCCGATAGCTCCCGTCAGGCCTGCGGTCGAGAAGCTGGCCACGGGGGAAAAGCACACTGTCTTCTCTTAGCGGCTTAGCCTGGCGGTCGCCACCCGTGACGGCGGTCGTCCCTTGATGAATCTCAATGCGCGCGGCGGTGGACTCCGCGATCATCCATCGCAAAGCGTGCAGAAATGGGAGCGAGGATCATGTCCAGGGTTGTGGTTGTCACCGGCGGGACACGCGGCATCGGCCGCGCCATCTGTGAGCGGCTCAAGGCTGACGGCGCCAGGGTCGCGGCCCTCTTCGCCGGCAATGACGAGGCGGCGATGCGTTGCCGCGACGAACTCGAAATCCTGACCCTCAAGTGCGACGTCGGCGAGAGCCTGCAATGCCGCGACGTGCTGGCCGAGGTCGAGCGCCTGCTCGGCCCCGTCGAGATTCTGGTGAACAACGCCGGGATCACCCATGACGCCACCCTGCACAACATGAACGAGAACGCCTGGCGCGATGTGATCCGCACTGACCTCGACGGGCTCTACAACATGACGCGGCCGGTGATCGGCGGAATGCGGGAGCGCGGTTTCGGACGCATCGTCAACATTGCTTCGATCAATGGCCAGAAGGGCCAGTTCGGCCAGGTCAACTATTCCGCCGCCAAGGCCGGGGTGATCGGCTTCACCAAGGCCCTGGCGCAGGAAACGGCCCGCAAGGGGGTGACGGTGAACGCGGTGGCGCCCGGCTACATTGACACCGGCATGGTCGCCCATGTCCCGGCCGAGGCGCTTGACCAGATCAAGGCCGGCATCCCGGTGGGGCGGCTGGGACGGCCCGCCGAGGTCGCCCGCTGCGTCGCCTTCCTGGTCAGCGAGGACGCCGGCTTCATCACCGGCTCGACCCTCACCGTCAACGGCGGCCAATACATGACCTGAGCCGCGGCCGCGGCGTTCGGTGATGACGCCGAAAGGCGCTGGAGACCGCGATCGCGGCGGTGTTATCTGGGCCGGTCAATGCCGAGCCGGGACGTGACCGGTCGGCCCGCCAGGAGAGACCCGCGCCATGAAGATGACTACCGAGGAAGCCTTCGTGAAGGTGCTGCAACGGCATGGGCTGGAGCACGCCTTCGGCATCATCGGCTCGGCCTTCATGCCGGTCTCGGACCTGTTCCCCAAGGCCGGGATCACCTTCTGGGACGCCGCCCACGAGTCCAACGCCGGGCTGATCTGCGACGGCTACACCCGCGCCACCGGCCAGATGGCCATGGCCATCGCCCAGAACGGGCCGGGGGTCACCGGCTTCGTCACCGCGGTCAAGACCGCCTACTGGAACCACACCCCGATGCTGCTGGTGACCCCGCAGGCGGCGAACAGGACCATGGGCCAGGGCGGCTTCCAGGAGGTGGAACAGATGGCCCTCTTCCGGGACATGGTCTGCTACCAGGAAGAGGTCCGCGACGCATCGCGCATGGCCGAGGTGTTGAACCGGGTGATCCTCAAGGCCAGGCGGCTGTCCGCCCCGGCCCAGATCAACATCCCCCGGGACTTCTGGACCCAGGTCATCGACGTCGACCTGCCGGCGATCGTCGCGTTCGAACGCCCCGCCGGCGGCGCGGCGGCCATCACCGAGGCGGCGCGGCTGCTGTCGGAGGCGAAGTTCCCGGTGATCCTGTCTGGCGCCGGCGTGGTGATCGGCGGGGCCATCCCGGACTGCGTCGCCCTGGCCGAGCGCCTCGGCGCCCCGGTCTGCTCTGGCTACCAGCACAACGACAGCTTCCCGGGCCGCCATCCCCTGGCCATGGGGCCCCTCGGCTATAACGGCTCGAAGGCGGCCATGGAGATCATCGCCAAGGCCGACGTGGTCCTGGCCCTCGGCACCCGGCTCAATCCCTTCTCCACCCTGCCCGGCTATGGGATCGACTACTGGCCCAAGGTCGCAAAAATCATCCAGGTCGACATCAATGCCGACCGCATCGGCCTGACCAAGCCGGTCGCCGTGGGGATATGCGGCGACGCCAAACAGGTCGCCCGGCAAATCCTGGCCCAGCTGGCCCCCGGGGCCGGCGATCTGGGCCGCGAGGAACGCCGCGCCCTGGTCCACACCGCCAAGTCCGCCTGGTCCCAGGCCCTGTCCGGCATGGACCACGAGGACGACGATCCGGGCACGACCTGGAACCAGCGCTCCCGCGACCGCGAGCCGGAACACATGTCGCCTCGCCAGGCCTGGCGGGCGATCCAGGCGGCGCTGCCCGCCGACGCGATCATCTCCAGCGACATCGGCAACAACTGCGCCATCGGCAACGCCTATCCCAGCTTCGACGAGGGGCGGAAATACCTGGCTCCCGGGCTGTTCGGCCCCTGCGGCTACGGCTTTCCGTCGATCATCGGGGCCAAGATCGGCTGTCCCGACACCCCGGTGGTCGGCTTCGCCGGCGACGGCGCCTTCGGCATATCGATGAACGAGATGGGCTCCATCGGCCGTGATCCCTGGCCGGCGATCACCATGGTGATCTTCCGCAACTACCAGTGGGGGGCGGAGAAGCGGAACACGACCCTCTGGTACGACGACAACTTCGTGGGCACCGAGCTCAATCCCAACCTCAGCTACGCCAAGGTGGCGGAGGGATGCGCGCTGAGGGGCATGGTCGCGACGACGCCGGAGGCGCTGACGGAGGCCCTGCGCGCCGCCTGCGCCGCGCAGGCGGAAGGCGTCACCACCTTCATCGAAGTCATCCTCAACCAGGAACTGGGCGAGCCCTTCCGTCGGGACGCGATGAAGAAGCCGGTGGTGGTCGCCGGCATCCGCCGCGAGGACATGCAGCCGCAGCGGCTGGAGTAGGGGGGAGGCGGCGGGGGCGGTTTGCGGCGGACCGACGCCCCCTCCGTCGCCCCGCTACGCGGGTCGCCACCTCCCCCGCTTCGCGGTGGAGGACAACGATGGAGTGCTTTTGCTCCACCGTGAAACGGGGGAGCTGTCAGCGAAGCTGACTGAGGGGGCGGCGGTCCGCCGCAAGCCGCTGGCGACCTCGTCTCACAAGACGCCCGCCAGAGCCCCAGCCCTTGGACAGCGCCGCGCCGTCCCCTAGAGTCGCGGCCGTAACGGGCGGCGGCGCGGGATTGGCCATGGACGAGCGGGAGGGGATGGGCCGGCGCGCTATCGCGCGGTGCGACGTCCTGGGCGCGCCGCCCTACAGCCTCGCCGTCGACCGCCTCGACCGCCCGTTCCTGACCTCGGCCCATGCCGCGGCGGGCGCCATCATCGGCGGCTGGATGACCGAGGCCGGTCTCACCACGCGGATCGACCCCATCGGCAATCTGATCGGCCGCCTGGGCCCGAAGGACGCGCCGGCGCTGATCATCGGCTCGCACATCGATTCCGTCCGCGACGCCGGCCGCTACGACGGGCCCCTAGGGGTGATGATCGGCGTCGAATGCGCCCAGGCCCTGCACCGCCGGGGCCGGCCCCTGCCCTTCGCCCTGGAGGTGGTGGCCTTCGGGGACGAGGAAGGCTCGCGGTTTCCGGTCTCAATGATGGGATCGCGAGGGATGACCGCGCCCCTGCCGCTGGAGCAGCTGGAGCTGACCGACGCGGAGGGGATCAGCGTCGCCGAGGCCCTCACCGCCTTCGGCCTCGATCCAGTCCGGGTGAATGACGCCGTGCGCGGCCCCGGCGAGGTGCTGGCCTATGTGGAGCCGCACATCGAGCAGGGGCCGGCGCTGGAGGCGGCCGGCCTGGCCCTTGGGGTGGTGACCGCCATCGTCGGACAGGCCCGGCTAAGGGTGCGGTTCAAGGGTGTCGCGGGCCACGCTGGCGCCACCCCCATGCCCCTGCGCCACGACGCCCTCGCCGCCGCGGCCGAGGCGGTGCTGGCGGTGGAGCGGGTCTGCGCCGCCGGCCCCGTCGACCTCGTGGGCACCGTCGGGCGACTGCTGACTCCCATCGCCGCCTACAACGTCATCCTCGGCGAGGCCGAGATCGGTGTCGACGTGCGGGCCGCCGCCGATTCCACCCGGGACGCGGCGGCGGCGGCGATCCGCCGGGAAATCGAGGCCCTGGCCGAGCGCCGGGGCGTGGCCGTGGAGATCGAGGTCGCCCAGGCCCTGCCCGCCTGTCCGTGCGATGCGCATCTGGTCGACCTGATGGAGGCCGCTGTCGCTTCCGTGGGCGTTTCGCCCCTGCGGCTGGTCAGCGGCGCCGGGCACGACGCCATGGTCTTGGCGCGGATCGCGCCTGTGGCCATGCTGTTCATCCGCTGCGCTGGCGGGATCAGCCACAACCCGGCCGAACACGCCAGCGCCGCTGACGCCGACCTCGCCTGCCGGGCGATGCTGGCCTTCATCGACCGGCTCGCCGAGGAGCACGCATGACCTTCGCCGACCTGGATCCGCCGGCGCGCCTGTTGATGGGCCCCGGCCCGGTCAACGCCCATCCCCGGGTGCTGCGGGCGATGGCAACGCCGCTGCTGGGTCAGTTCGACCCGGAGTTCACCGCCTATATGAACGAGACGATGGCCCTCTACCGCCTCGTCTTCCAGACCGAGAACCGCTGGACCTTCCTGGTCGACGGAACGGCGCGGGCCGGGATCGAGGCGGCCCTGGTCTCGCTGCTGGAGCCCGGCGACAAGTTGCTGGTGGCCAATATCGGCCGCTTCGGCGGCCTGCTGGAGGAGATCGGCGAGCGCTGCGGGGCCGAGGTCGCTACCGTCGCCGCCCCCTGGGGCGAGGTGCTGACGGCGGCTCAGATCGAGGCGGCCCTGGCGGCGCACAAGCCCAAGCTCTTCGCCTGCGTCCACGGCGACACCTCCACCACCATGGCCCAGCCCCTCGAGGGGGTCGGCGAGGCCTGCCGCCGGCACGGCGCCCTCTTCTACGTCGACGCCACCGCCACGCTCGGCGGGATGGATGTGCCCGTGGACCGCTGGGGCGCGGACATCGTCACCGCCGGCCTGCAGAAGTGCCTGGGCGGTCCCTCCGGCAGCGCGCCGATCACGATTTCCGACCGCGCGGCCGAGGTGATCGCGGGCCGGCGCCACGTGGAACGGGGCCTGGCCCAGGCGACGGGGAACGGCCGGCGCATCGCCTCCAACTATTTCGACCTGGCCATGCTGATGGACTACTGGTCCGAGACCCGGCTGAACCACCACACCGAGGCCGCCAGCATGCTCTACGCCGCGCGGGAGTGCGCGCGGGTCGTGGTCGAGGAGGGCTTTCCCGCCCGCTTCGCCCGCCATGCCGGGTGCGGCGCGGCCATGGCGGCGGGGCTCTCGGCCATGGGGCTGATGCTGTACGGCGACGGCGCCCACCGGATGAGCAATGTCACCGGCGCCTTCATCCCCGAGGGGGTCGACGGGGAGGCCGTGCGCGGACGCATGCGCCGGGACTACTCCATCGAGATCGGCACCTCCTTCGGGCCCCTGCACGGGAAGATCTGGCGGATCGGCGCCATGGGCTACAACGCCATGCGCCCGGCGGTGCTGACCACCCTGGCCGCCCTGGAGGCCTGCCTGCGCGCCGAGGGCTTCGCCGCCCGATCCGGCGTCGAGGCCGCCCGCGCCGCCCTGCAGGCCGGGGGCGTCGGATGAGCGGGCCGGGTCCGCGCGACCTTGTCGGCTACGGCGCTTCGCCCCCCGATCCCCGCTGGCCCGGCGGCGCCCGGCTCGCCGTCCAGTTCGTGATCAACTACGAGGAGGGCGCCGAGCGCAGCATCCTCTATGGGGACAAGGAGTCCGAGGCCTTCCTGTCGGAGATGGTCGGCGCCCAGCCGGTGGTCGGCGCCCGCCACATGGCCATGGAGAGCCTCTACGAATACGGCTCCCGCGCCGGTTTCTGGCGCCTGCATCGGCTGTTCACCGGCCTGGGGGTCCCGGTGTCCGTCTTCGGCGTCGCCGCAGCCCTGGAACAGAACCCGGCGGCGGTGGAGGCGATGCTGGCCGCGGACTGGGAGATCGCGTCCCACGGCCTGCGCTGGCTCGATTACCAGCACGTCCCCGCGGCGGTGGAGGCCGAGCACATCGCCCGGGCCATCGAGATCCACACCCGGGTCACGGGCGCGCGGCCCCTGGGCTGGTACCAGGGCCGCACCAGCCCCAACACGGCGCGGCTGGTGGCCGAGGAGGGGGGCTTTATCTACGACGCCGACTCCTACGCCGACGACCTGCCCTACTACGACCGGCGCCACGGCCGGCCGCAGCTGATCGTGCCCTACACCCTCGACACCAACGACATGCGCTTCGCCGCGCCGCAGGGGTTCAATTCGGGAGACCAGTTCTTCGCCTATCTGCGGGACGCTTTCGACGTGCTGCTGGCCGAGGGCGAGACGGCGCCGAAGATGCTGTCCATCGGCCTGCATTGCCGCCTGGTCGGTCGCCCGGCGCGGCTGGCCTCCCTGCGCCGGTTTCTTGAGCATGTGCTGGCGGCGCGGGGGGTGTGGGTCGCCCGGCGGATCGACATCGCCCGCCATTGGCTGGCCAATCATCCGCCCGCCTCGGAGGAGAGCCCCTAAAGTGAAGGTCGATGATCCCTCGGTGCTGGCGGAGCTTTCGGCGGCCTTCGCCGACTATGAGCGCGCGCTGATGGAGAACACTGCGGCCCTGGACCGATTGTTCTGGGACGCGCCGCAGACCGTGCGTTATGGGGTTGGCGAAAACCTCTACGGCTTCGAGGCGATCGCCGCCTTCCGGCGCGCCCGGGCCGGCGGGGCGCCGGCGCGCACCCTCACCCGCACCGTCCTCACCAGTTTCGGCGACGCCTTCGGCCAGGCCTCCACCGAATATGTGCGCACCGGCGGCGTCGCCATCGGCCGGCAGTCGCAGACCTGGGTGAAGTTCGACGGCGCGTGGCGGATCGTCGCCGCCCACGTCTCGCAGATGGCCGACTTTTCTTGACCGCGCTGGTCATGAGTCCCTTGGCCGCCCTTGTCGGCAGGCCCGCGCCGGCCGCGGACCGCACGACCTTCCTGCGCACCCACGGCCACCTGTTCGAACACTCCCCCTGGGTGGTCGAGCGCGCCTTTGAGGCGGCGCCGTTCGCCGATGCGGCCGCCCTCCACGGCGCCCTGGTCAAGGTCATCGAGGCCGCCTCCACGGACGAGCAGACCGCCCTCGCCCGCGCCCACCCGGAACTCGCGGACAAGCTGGCGATCGCCGCCGGGACCCTGACCGCCGACTCCGCCGCCGAGCAGGTGGGCGCCGGCCTCGACCGGCTCAGTCCGGCGCAGTTCGAGCGCTTCTCCGCCCTGAACCGCGTCTACCGGGAGAGGTTCGGCTTTCCGTTCATCATCTGCGTGCGGCTGCACGACTGGGCCGGGATCGAGGCGGCGATGGTCGAGCGGCTCGGCCACGCCCCTGCGAGCGAGCTGGTCGAGGCCATGCGCCAGGTGGCGCTGATC